>JAPKZG010000038.1 GCA_026393895.1 Candidatus Aminicenantota bacterium | reverse complement strand
GCCGCCGTCGGTGACCGAGGCGACGCCGAACGTCTGCTCCGTTTTGGGGACGTTTCGGACGCGGTAGGTCAGCGCATTTGAAGAGAGGTCGGCGAGCTTGACCCAGGAATCTCCCGACTTCTGATAAACGCGGTAGGTTGTAATGCTCAGTCCGGTATTGTCCGGGTTGGCGGCCCAGGTCAGGTCGACGATGTATTCGGTTTGGGTCACCGAACGGTTCGTCAACCGGACGGCCGTCAGGTTGGACGGCGGGTTGACCAGCTTGAAGTTCGCCTGGATCGATTTATCGGCGTCCATGAGGATGGAGACAATTGCCGAGGTCTCCTGTCCGGCCGGCACGTCGCCGGTCCATCGGTCAAAGACACATTCGCTATCCGCAATCGCCGAAACAGACGCGATGCTTCCTTCCTTATGCAAATATCTTCCGGGCGCGGGATTAGTGGTTCCGTGGGGACCGGAAGATATGGTCAAACCGTACACCGCTTTGAAGGTCGCCCGGATCAATTTTGGAGTGTCCATGAGGATGGAGACCGTCGCCGAGGTTTCCTGTCCGGCCGGCACGTCGCCCGTCCAACGGTCAAAGATATATCCGTTGTCCGCTATCGCGGAAACAGAGGCGGTGCTTCCCGGATTATAAACATAAGTACCGGGCGCAGGATTCGTGGTTCCATGAGGGTCAGAGGAAATGGTCAGATAGTACCCTGCCTTGAAGTTCGCTTTGATCGATTTATCGGCGTTCATGAGGATGGAGACAATCGCCGAGGTCTCCTGTCCGGCGGGCACGTTGCCCGTCCATTTGTCAAAGATATATCCGCTGTCCGCGATCGCGGAAACAAAGGCGGTGGTTCCCACATCATAAGAATAAGTTCCGGGCGCGGGATTCGTCGTTCCGTTCGGGCCGGAGGTAACTGCCAGATTGTACCCTTTCCCGATTTTGGCGACAAAAACATCCGTTTCACCTGAGTAAGGACAAATGGGCGAACCCCAAGTCGCATCGCTATAGCCCGTAACATAGACGTTCCCGATTGAATTCAAGGCAAGATCATAGCCATAGTCAGCACCCGCGCCTCCCAGAAAGGCGTTCCACTGCAGCGTGCCGCTGGTGTTTAATTTTGCGGCAAAGGCATCGCCTCCGCCAGAGTAGGGACGGATCGGCGAGCCCCAAGTCTTCCAGCTCGAGCCCGTCACATGGACGTTCCCGATCGTATCCACGGCAATGCCGTTACCCCAGTCGGTACCTAACCCTCCCAGAAATGTGTTCCACAGAAGATTGCCATTAGTGTCTAATTTCGCGACAAAAACATCAGCATCACCTGAGTAAGGACGAATGGGCGAGCCCCAGGTTGCCCAACTCTCGCCCGCCACATAGACATTCCCGACCGTGTCCACGGCGATGCCATAGCCTTCGTCATCATCCGTCCCTCCCAGAAAAGTGTTCCACTCCAGCGTGCCGTAGGGATCAAATTTAGCAACAAAGCCATAAAAATAGCTACAGTGACAAGAGTCGGAGTAATCGCCCGTCACGTAGACGTTCGCGCTTGCATCCACGGCGAGGGCATTGCCTTCGGCGTCATCATGATTATTTTGCAGAAAGGTGTTCCACTGCATCGTGCCATAGGTGTTGAGTTTTACGACAAAGGCATCAGTGTATCTGCCGTTGAAGGGATGGACCGGCGAGCCCCAAGTATCGTAACTTTGACCCGTCACATAGACGTTCCCGATCGTATCCACGGCGATGCCGTTGCCATCGTCCCAATTCGCGCTTCCAAGAAAAGTGTTCCACCACAGGTTGCCATTGGTGTCTAGTTTCGCGACAAAAGCGTCTTCCCAACCAGCGAAGGCTCGGATCGGAGAGCCCCAGGTCAACCCGCTATAGCCTGTCACATAGACGTTCCCGACCGTATCCACGGCGATGCCCTCGCCATTGGTTTCTTCCCAGTAGTTTATTCCCGCTCCTCCAAGAAAAGTATTCCACTGCAGTGCACCGGAGGCATCGAATTTCGCGACAAAGGCATTGGATTCACTGCCGGAAAAGGGGCGGATGGGCGAGCCCCAGGTCGAGGAGCTCGTGCCCGTCACATAAATGTTTCCGAGCGAATCCACGGCGACGCTGCTGCCATGGTAATAATCAGCCGTCCCTCCAATAAAAGAGTTCCATCTCAACCCCAGGTCGATCGCCAGGGGATATCGAGAATCATGGTTCCCCGTCTTGAATCCGGATTTACGGTCTCCCTTTGAACGATAAGTGACATCGACCGGATCGGCCCGGATGTCGGCCGCGGAATTCCTGGGTTTTAAAAGCGTCCTTTCCTGGGCGTTCAGGCCGATGACCGCGAGGATGAAGACCGCAAGGAGTACGCTACTTTTTTTCATAAGATTTTCCTTTCCTATTTAACGACGGTGGTTTTAGCGCTTTCCACGCCGCCGTCGGTGACCGAGGCGACGCCGAACGTCTGCTCGGCCTTGGGAACGTTTCGGACGCGGTAGCTCAGTACATCCGATGAAAAGTCGGCAATCTTGATCCAGGAATTTCCCGACATTTGATAAACGCGATAGGTTGTGATGCTCAGTCCGGTATTGTCCGGGTTGGCGGCCCAGGACAGGTCGACGATGTACTCGACTTGGCTCAAGGAACGGTTCGTCAACCGAACGGCCGCCAGGTTGGACGGCGGATTGACCATCATGAAGTTCGCATAGATCGATTTTCCAGCGTTCATGAGGACGGAAACCGTCGCTGATGTCTCCTGTCCGGCCGGCACATCACCCGTCCATCTGTCAAAGACACATTCGCTGTCCGGAATCGCGGAAACAGACACAAAGCTTCCCGGATCATAAGAATAAGTTCCAGGCGCGGGAATCGTGGTTCCGTGCGGACCGGAGGCAATGGTCAGTTTGTACAATTTCTTGAAGTTCGCCCGGATCGATTTTTCGGCGTCCATGAGGATGGAGACTGTTGCCAAGGTCTCCTGTCCGGCGGGCACGTTGCCCGTCCATTTATCAAAGACGGAATCGTTGCCCGGAATCGCGGAAACGGACGCGGTGCTTCCCGGATTATAAAAATAAGTTCCGGGCGCAGGATTCGTGGTTCCATAGGGGCCGGAAGAAATTGTCAGAGAGTACCGTTCCTTGATTTTGGCAACAAAACCATCTTCTGAACCAGAGAAGGCACGGATGGGCGAGCCCCAGGAAGGTGAAATGCTTTCGCCCGTCACGTAGATGTTCCCGATCGGATCCAAGGCAAGGCCGAAGCCCCGGTCATAACCCGTCCCTCCTAGAAAGGCGTTCCACCTCAGAGCGCCGCTGGAATCTAATTTCGCGACGAAGGCATCATCTTCACCATGGTGGGAAACAACCGGCGATCCCCAGGTCCCGTAGCTTTTGCCTGTCACGTAGACGTTCCCGATCGAATCCAGCGCGATACCTTGGCCCGAATCGTCGGAGTAGAAGAGCCAATAAGCAGGCCCTCCCAGAAAAGTATTCCACTGGAGAAAGCCGTCGGGATCTAACTTCGCGACAAAGGCATCACCTCCACCAGAGTAAGGACGGACTGGCGAGCCCCAAGTCTCATCGCTATAGCCCGTCACATAGACGTTCGCGTTCGGATCAAGAGCAATACCTAGGCCTTGGTCATACCCAGACCCCAGAAAAGTGTTCCACTGCAGAGCGCCGTAGGGATCTAGTTTCACAACAAAGGCGTACCCAACATAATCATCACAATCACCACACGGGTAAGAACGGATCGGCGAGCCCCAGGTCGCGTCGCTTACGCCCGTCACATAGACGTTCCCGATTGAATCTAAGGCGATGCCGCGGCCAGAGTCTTCACCCACGCTGCCGAGAAAAGTATTCCACTGCAGAGCGCCAAAGGTATTTAATTTCGCGACAAAGGCATCCGCGCCACCAGAGTAAGGACGGATTCCCTCCCAGAAAAGTATTCCACTGCAGAGAGCCAAAGGTATTTAATTTCGCGACAAAGGCATCTTCCCAACCAGCAAAGGCACGGATCGGAAAGCCCCACGTTGCGTAGCTTTTGCCTGTCACATAGACGTTCCCGATCGTATCTACGGCAATCGCATAGCCGGAGTCTGAAGCCGCCCCTCCAAGAAAAGTATTCCAGCTCAGTTTCAGGTCGATCGCCAGTGGATATCGAGAATCATATTTCCCCGTCTTGAATCCGACTTCCTGTTTCCCTTTCAAACGGTAGGTGACATCGACCGGAACCCGGCGTCCTTCAATCTCCTGCCAGGCCGCCGGCCGCGATTCCCGCATCTCACCCGTTTTAAACGAAAGAATTAGATCCCCGGCTTCGTCCACCCTCACCGGCACGTTATAGCGAAGCCCGATCCGGTCCACGGGATCGGCCTCCTTCGTCCCTGCACCCTCGATGAGATAGCGGCTATTAACCATTCCATTGCCGTCACTCTCGTAGACAAGATTCACTCCATCCCATAATTTATCATACGCGACCTGGCCGAGCGGACGGGCAACCCGAGGATTTTTCTCCGGAATCGAAACTGTGTTTTTTTCCTCCGGGGAAACCTCCCGGGCGTTCATGAACTCGACTTGGAGGGCATGATCCCCAGACGCAATCAACATCCTGCCCTTCCGAAATCCAAGAACATGTCCGCCGGCGGTAAACGACAAAAGATCGGCCGTCGTCCCGCTTTCTTTTTGGGCTGTTCCCAAGACGGTTCCGGAACCGACTTCCGAAGCGCTTTGGACGTCACGCGGCGTGAAGTTCCCCTGGCTCTCCGTTGTCTTATCCTGACATGGCAAGGGAGCGGCCATGAGGCCGATAAGCAGGAAAGATACAACAACCCCAAAAACGCGGATTTGCTTTAACATCTTGCCTTTTTCTCTATCCGTTTTCTTTCCGGCTATCCCGACCTCTAACAAAAGGCCGGAATTCGTAAAAAATTCGTCTGATTTTAAGATTGATCGTAGGTAATAAAGTCAACAAAGTCAATATTTTTTCGGCATATGTCGTTTGTTGCCGCTTGTTGCCACGTGTTTCCCTATCGAAAGGTTGTTTGTTTGACATCTTTCTTCCTCCCAAGATATACTCCGCCCATAATAAAACGTTCGGAGTTGAAACAGGAAAGAAGGAAAGTTGGCGATATCCTCATCCCCGCTCAAGAATCCGCCGCCGGCGAACGGAAAGACATCGGCATCCGGCGGTCTTTCGGATAAACCTCAAAGCAATCGTTTGGACGGATGGAAGGAGATCGCCGATTACCTTGGCCGTGATATCCGGACATGCCAGCGCTGGGGGCAGAAATTCGGATTGCCCATTCATCGGATTGACCCCGAATCGAGCCGGAGCAAGGTCTTTGCGTTTCTATCCGAATTGGATGAATGGATGAAATCACGGAGCGAGCACGGCCTCGAAAACGGAAAAGATCAACCCGTCGCCCGAACCTCTCGAAAAAAATCAATCATTGCCGCTGCGATTCTGATCGCGGCCGCCGTCACGGGATTTATTGGCTTGAAAGCCCTCCGGATTTTAAAATCGGGAGCGGCTGTATCGAATTTGGGCCCCGTCCGGTGCGCCTTGAAAGGCAAGAGTTTGGTTTTTTATGACAGCACCGACCGCTTCCTCTGGGATTGGCCGGTTGACCTGCCCAAGGAACTCAACAAGTACAGATTTAATTCCCTTATCGCCCGCGCCACCTCAACCGAAAATTTCTGCTCATCCTGCGTCGATTTCGCCGACGTCGACAATGACGGTCGCAACGAAGCGGCCGCATTTCTTTTCGAGCAAAACGCCCGTAAACGAACGATTGTCCTATTCGACCATGACGGGAAAAAGATCCTCTGGGAGCACAACCGGCCCTTTCCCTGCCTTTATCCCGACGGCGCCGCCGATCATGATCCTTATGTCCGTTCCATATCGTTCCATCAAATTCCGGGTCGAGACGCTCCAAGCCTCTGTGTTTGTTGGAGCATCTTCAGATTCGCCCCGTCTTCTTTCGAGATTCTCGACGGGAAAAACGGCGAAGTTTTTTTTTATTACGACCACGTGGGGACTCTCGTTTTCTTCAAGAAAGCGAATCTCGGCGGGCGGCCTTATTTCTTCCTTGGCGGAACGAACGACCTGGCCAATGGCGACGGAGCATGTGTCGTTCTGAATTCCGCCGACCTTCAAAGCGGCCTGGGACCTCCCTACGCTTCGGATGTGGATTCCGGCCCGGCAGCTGAATCAATTTCCCCGGCTCTCCTAAAACACGCCGTTCGCGCTTCCCAGGTTCAATACATTAAAATCCGTCGGACGCCGCTCTCCGAGGCCCTGGGAACCCAAAAGTTGTACGTCACCGATGCCGCAATTGAAGGATCCCGTTTTTTTCTGACGGTCGAAATCAGTAGGGGAATTCTCCTATATTATTACTTTGATTCGACATTCCGCTTTCTTGAGGTAAGGCCGAGCGCCGATTTCGTCGGGAATTTCGACCTTTGGCGTCAGACCGGCAAGGTCCGAATATCACGCGAAGAATATCTCCGGCAGCGTGGCGAAGACGTTTCTTATTGGAATGGAGAGGGTTGGCAGGCCGATCCGGATAAATCGTAAGGTCCGGGCTTAATCCGATCCCTCCGTCCCGCCGCCCCCGATTTGTTTGCCATTTTTGGCGTTTAATCCGGACACGATCACAATCCCGCTCTTCCGGAATCCAAGAACATGTCCGCCGGCGATAAACGATAAAAGATCAGAATTTGCTACGGGCTCTTTTTGGGCTGTACCCAAGACGGTTCCGGAGAATCTACGCCTGAAGCGTTTGGGGCTCCCAAAGGAACAGATTGTTGCCCAGTAACCCCGCTCCCTAGAGCCCCTTGACTCATATCCTGCGAACTCCGGTCAAGGACATCAGAAGCCGCGAAGAAAGCGGGGGAGCAGAGGAAAATGCCTGCGAAAATGGATTTGAGAATGGGCATCGATATACCCTCCTCTTTCTGGCAATGAACCCTTTTCTAACTACACGGGAGGCCTTCCGCTGGCATAAAATACATTCCGCGCCGCGTACCAAGTCAGAACACGACTCCGGCGCCGAGGCTGAAAGTGAGGCCGCCCAAGCCGGCTTCGTCTACTTCTACTTACTAACAGTGATTTTGGCGCTTTCCACGCCACCGGCGGTGACCGAGGCGACGCCGAACGTCTGCTCCGCCGTGGGAACGTTTCGGACGCGGTAGCTCAGTTCGTTCGAAGAGAGGTCGGCGAGTTTGATCCAGGAATTTCCCGACATTTGATAAACGCGATAGGTTGTGATGCTCAGTCCGGTATTGTCCGAGTTGGCGGCCCAGGACAGGTCGACGATGTACTCGACTTGGCTCAAGGAACGGTTCATCAATCGAACGGCCGCCAGGTTGGACGGCGGATTGACCAATTTGAAGTTCGCATAGATCGATTTTCCGGCGTTCATGAGGACGGAAACCGTCGCTGATGTCTCCTGTCCGGCCGGCACATCACCCGTCCATTGATCAAAGACGGAATCGCTCTCCGGGGTTGCGGAAACAGACACAAAGCTTCCCGGATCATAAGAATAAGTTCCGGGCGCGGGAATCGTGGTTCCGTGCGGACCGGAGGCAATGGTTAGTTTGTACAATTTCTTGAAGTTCGCCCGGATCGATTTTTCGGCGTCCATGAGGATGGAGACTGTTGCCAAGGTCTCCTGTCCGGCCGGTACGTCGCCCGTCCATTTATCAAAGACGGAATCATTGTCCGGAATCGCGGAAACGGAGGCGGTGCTTCCCGCATCATAAGAATAAGTTCCGGGTGCGGGATCCGTCGTCCCGTGGGGACCGGAGCCAATGCTCAGATTGTGCCCTCCCTTGAAGTTTGCCTGAATCGATTTTGGAGCATCCATGAGAATGGAAACCGTCGTTGCGGTCTCCTGTCCGGCCGGCACGTCGCCGGTCCATTTGTCAAAGACATATCCGCTGTCCGCGACGGCCGAAACGGAAGCCGTATTCCCCGAGCTGTAAAGATACGTTCCGGGCGCGGGATTCGTCGTCCCGTGCGGGCCGGAGGCAACGGTCAGATCGTATCCTTCCTTGATGACGGCCACGAAAGGGTCTGCGTTCTGGGTGTATCTTCGAATCGGCAAACCCCAGGTCGCGCAGCTTGAGCCCGCCGCATAGACGCTCCCACGCGGATCCACGGCTACAGACCAGCCGTAGTCGTGATCCTCTCCTCCCAGGGAAATATTCCACTGCAGCGTTCCGGTCGTATTAAATTTTGCGACAAAGGCATCGAAGACCACGGCTGAGGGAGAAGCCAGCGTTCCCAACCAGGACGCGGAGTTCGTCCCCACCACATAAATATTCCGGCCCGGATCCACGGCGACGCCGGAGGCGTAATAATACGTCGCCCCGCTTAAATACGCGTTCCACTGCAATTTGCCGTCGGTATTCAATTTCGCGACAAAGGCTCTGTGATCAGGGGACGCCTTGCCCGTCGCCGAACTCCGGCTCGCGATATTCCCGCCCGCGGCATAGACGTTTCCGTCCGGATCAACGGCGATGGCCTTGCCTTTTTCGTCAAGATCCCCGCCCAGAAAGGTGTTCCATCCCAGGTTGCCGTCGGTATCCAGCTTGGCGATAAAAGGATCGCTCAAACCGCCGGCGAAGCCGCGGAGCGGTGTTCCCCAGGTTGCCGCACTCGTGCCGGCAACATAGATGCGCCCGTTCGGATCCACGGCGATGCCGGCGCCCTGATCGCCGGAGCTACCGGGCTCGGAGTCCGCCGATCCCAGGAAGGTATGCCACAGCATCGTGCCGACTGCGCTCAATTTCACGACAAAGGCATCGCTTCCGCCGGAGTAGCCCCGAATCGGCGCGCCCCAGGCCGCGTCGCTTGCGCCGGAGAGCCCCAGGCCGCGGCTCTCTCGCCCGCGACGTAGACATTTCCGCTCGAATCCACGGCGAGGCCATTCCCCATGTCGAAACCCGCCCCGCCCAGAAACGTGCTCCACTGCAGGTCGCCGTCGGCATTCAATTTGGCGACGAAGGCCTCATGGTCGCCGGCAAATGGCCGAATCGGCGAACCCCAGGACACCTGGCTGTCCCCCACGACATAGATATTCCCGGCCGGATCCAGAGCGATGCCGGAGGGGTAATCATATTTGGCCCCACCCAGAAACGTGCTCCAACTCAGAAAGGGGTTGATCGCCCCGGAATTTTGAACATTCCGGTCCCTGATGCGGATGTCCTCAACAAGGGTCCCTTGAGGCGCGTTTTGCGTCCGATGAACGTCCGAAGCCGCGAAGAAAGCTGAGGGGAAAAGGAAGAGACACGCGAGAATGGCTTTGAAAATACGCATAAAAATCACTCCTTCTTTCCGGCAATAAATTAATTTCCGATCGATTAAAATAAACCTATAGATTAAGTATACTTATCCACGCGCTTTTGTCAATGTACGTGAGTTGCGCCACCCTCCTTAAATCGAATAGGGAATAATTCATAAAAGGGACGTTTGACATCGGCCGACGGGCGCGGATATAGTTCCGGAAAGCTCGGAGGTCCTCATGATCCGACGTCGGCCGGTCGTCATTTGCGGCGTGCTTTTTGCCGCAGTGATGGTCTCTGTCGCCTGCCGGGATTCGGGCGCTCCATGCCAGGCGATTTTCGAGGCCGAAGAATCCCGGGCTCCCGATCCGTTGTCCCTGAAGATCCTTGTCGATGCCCTGAAGCATTCCGAAGCCGGAATCCGGCGGACGGCCGTTCGGGCGCTCGGTCGTTTGGTCCGTCCGGCGCTGGTCGAAATTATCGCTCCGTTACTGAACGATCCGGATGCGGCGGTCCGCTCGGAAGCCGCCAACGCCCTTGCCCAGAGCGTCTCCGATATGAGGCCGGGCGAGTCGACGGCGGAGAAATCCGCGAACAACGCGGACGTTCTCGTACGAGTTTTTCGTCTTTTGGAATCACGCCTGAATCGCGAACAGAGCCAAGCCACCCGCGGCGTCATCGTCCGGACCATCGGCCGTCTCGCTCATCCGAACGAGGCCGAATACCGCAAAGCGGAAAAAATCCTCCTTGCGATCGCAGGAAATGAACGAGCGGAAACGGATCCGGCCCGCTGTCCCGAAGTCTATGGCGCGGCCAAGGGAATCGAGTCGCTTCTTCGTCGGAAAGCAAAGGCGATTCAGGCCGATGACGGCCTTATCACGCGCCTCAAATCCATGATTACGGCGATACCGCCGACCGGACAGAACCCGGTCGTGAGCGAAGATCGGGCCCGCATCCGCCGGCTGGCGATGATGGCCCTGACCTGGGCCGGCAAGCTCGACGAACAAACGCTCGAAGCGGCGTCGGCCGACCCGGACGAGCAGGTCCAAAGATTGGTTCTTTTCGGCTTGGGGAGAATGGGGCCGGAAAAGTTGACTGGGGATGCGGTCGAGCGTTTGATTCGCCGCGGCCTCGGGGACCGGTCCAACTCGGTCCGCTATGAAGCCCTGCGCCTTTACGGGCGGGTGAGACTCGACGTTGATCCCGCGCCCGTTCTCTCAGCGCTTGACGATTCTTCACCTCACGTGGCGCTTCTGGCCGTCGACCTTCTCGGGCAATTGAAAACCATTCCGGATCCAATCATTACGAAGCTCAAGGAACTCGCGGATAAATTATCTTCCGTGAGCTCGTCCGCCGCTGGAACGTCAGAAGCCGGTGCCTCCGTTTTCGGCTCATCCGCGTCTCGAATGAAACTCATGGCGGCTCATGCGTTGGCCTCGTTGGCAAAAACCGCTCCGAACCATGCCCGGGGAATACTTCCGGATTTCATAAACGCTCCGGAATGGGTTGTCCGTCTGTATGCGGCCGAAGCCGCCATCACGCTGAAAGACATCCAGGAGCTCGAACGGTTGGCCGGCGATTCTCACGACAACGTCCGAAACGCGGCCCTGTCCGGCCTCATCATCCTGAAAGGGCATGCGGTTGACGACCTGTGTTTGGCCACGCTCGAACGGAACGATTATCAACTCATCCTGACGGCCGCCGGCGGATTGAAAGGCAGCCCGTCGGCCGAACGGACTGTCTCCGTGTTGCTTTCGGCCCTCGCCCGGTTGACTGCCCAAAAACGAGAAACTTCCCGCGATCCGCGGCTCGCGATTCTCGAGCGACTCGGTGAACTCAGCTCGATAGAACAGGCGGAAGCCGTCTCGACGTTTGAATTAACCCTTTTTGTCGATGAAGCGCCGGCGACGGTCGTCCGGTTCGTCGAACTCGCCCGGAGAGGATATTACGACGGGCTGACGATTCATCGCATCGTGCCGAATTTCCTCATCCAGGGCGGAAGCCCGGGAGCGAATGAATACACGGGCGACGGCTCGTTCATGCGCGACGAATCCGGCCTGGAATCCAACACGCGAGGAACGGTCGGAATCTCCACCCGCGGCCGCGACACCGGCGATGCTCAGTTTTACATCAACACTGCCGATAACGATCGGCTGGATCATGATTACTGCGTGTTTGCCCGGGTGACGTGCGGGATGGGAGTCATCGACCGCATCCTCGAAGGCGATGTAATCGAACGCGTCGAAATTCTTCAGCCGAAGAGCTCTAACGGAAGGTGAGATGAATCCATTTCAGAGAGGGCTGTTCCGGAATTCAGATGATCCGGGCGCCCGCGGACGGGACGACGACTCGGGGTGAGATCTTCCGATTATAGGCCGAGGCGAAAGCCGAGATGAGCGCTTTGGCGATTGCCGGGGCGCGTCCCGTTTCGATCAGGGCGACGATGCTTCCCCCGAATCCTCCGCCGCTCAACCGGGCCCCGTATACTCCGGAAATGTTTCGGGCCGCCTCGACGAGAGTGTCGAGCTCGGGACACGAGTTTTCGAACAACGTCCTCGAACTCTCGTGGGATTCGAACATGAGGCGGCCGAACGCGGCGGTCTCGCCGCGTTTTAAGGCGGCCACTCCGGCCAGGACGCGCTCGTTTTCCCCGACCGGATGAGCGGCGCGTTTCCAAACGGCGGGATCCAGACGGTCACGGTATTTCAACATGTCCGCCCAGGCTACGTCCCGGAGAGAATTCACCCGCGGCCCGAGAATTCGGGCGAAGGCCGCGGCCGCCTGCTCGCACCGCTGCCGCCGTTCGTTGTATTCGGAATCGACCAGCGTATGTTTGACTTCAGTGTTGGCGATCATGAAGCCGGTGCCTTCCGGGAGGGAAACGGTGTCTACGTCAAGCGACCGGAAATCCGTGAAAACCAGGGCATGTTCCCGTCCGAAGAGACTCGATATCTGGTCGAGAAGGCCGCACCGCACGCCCGCGAATTCGTGCTCCGCTTTTTGGCCGATTTTAGCCAGCTCGATTTTTTCGGGAGAAATCCCGTGAAAGGCCGAAAAAGCCAGGCCGGAGGCGATTTCCAGGGCGGCCGAACTGGAAAGCCCCGCCGCCATGGGAATATCACCGCTCAGAGTCCCCAAAAATCCTTTTGGGCGGAAATCGTATCTTTCCTGAAGGAAAGTCAGAACCCCGCGCGGGTAATTCGACCATCGTTCCTTGTCGGTCCGTCCCGGATCGATGGACTGAAATTGGACGCTTTCCCGCAGGTCGGCCGCAACCAAGGTGCAGACGTCATCTTCGGCGGGCGACAAACCGAAGGCGATCCCGGCGTCGATGGCCGCCGACAGCACGAACCCTTCATTGTAATCGGTGTGGTTTCCGAGGATTTCGACCCGGCCGGGAGCGTAGGCGATGATCTCGGGATCGCGGCCGTGGAAGGAGCGGTGTTCGGTTCGGAGCCGGTCGATCAAATCATTCATGCTCATCCTTTTAAAAAGGGGACAGGGCTAAAGACCTGCCCCCACTTTTCTTATCTTATAGTGAAGCGGTCGCCTGCCGGATGAGGGTGATGATGTTGCCGGGAAAGAGCCCGAGCTGAAGGACGGCATAAAGACAGAGGAACAGGACAAGGTAGACGGCGGGATTCTCGGTGTCGACATCCAATTCCCGTTCCGGCTCCTTCATGAACATGATCCTGACGATCCGCAGGTAATAATAGACCGAAACCAGGCTGGTTAGGACTCCGACGATGGCCAGGCCGAGATGTCCGGCGCGGACGGCCGTGCTAAAGACGTAGAATTTCGCCAGGAATCCGCCCGTCGGCGGAAAACCGGCCATCGAAAGAAGAAGAACGGTGAAGATTCCCCCGATCCACGGATACCGCCGTCCGACGCCGGCGAACTCGTCCAGGTCAAGGATTTCGCGGCCCGGGCCGCCCAGGGCGATGACCGCGGCAAATGCGCCGACGCCCATGAACAGGTAGTTCGCCAGGTAAAAAAGAAGCCCGGCCGGATCGCCCGAGATGACGGCGATCAGCATGTAACCGGCGTGGGCGATGCTGGAATAGGCCAGGATCCGCTTGAGATTTCGCTGGCGAAGCGCCGCGAAATTTCCCAGGATCATCGTCGCAACGGCGACGGCGCTCAGAAATTCGATGATCGCTTCGTTTCGGATTCCTGTTTGAAAGTGGGGGACAAGAATCCGGAGGAGAACCAAGAAGCCGGCCGCTTTCGGCGCAGCGGCGAAAAAGGCCGCGACCGGGGTCGGCGCGCCTTCATAGACGTCCGGCTGGTACATGTGGAACGGGACGAGGGCGATCTTGAAGGCGAGGCCGGAGACGACGAGCGCCAACCCGGTCAGGGCCAACGCAGACGATCCGCCCGTTTCGGGCAAAGCCAGCTGGTGAACATCGAGAGACCCTCGCGTGCCGAAAAGGAGCGCGAGTCCGAAGATGACAAAGGCCGAGGCGAACGAGCCGATCAGAAAGTACTTGGCGGCCGCTTCCGCCGACCGGTCGTCGCGTCGATTCAGTCCGGAAAGGGCGTAGGCGGAGACGGAAAAGACTTCGAGTCCGAGGAAGACGATCAGTAAATTTATCGTCGCCGTCATGATCACGAGGCCGCAGGCGGCGAGAAGAAGAAGCCCGTAATATTCTCCCCGGGGCATGGCGTGGCGGACGAGATACCGCATCCCCAAAAGAACGGCCATGGCCGCGGCGAGCAGAAAGAGAAACGTCATGAAAAGCGCGGCTTCGTCGAAGCGGAGCTGTCCGCCGAATGCCCGGACCGCGCGGCCCCATAAACGTGCGGCCGAAAAACCCGCCGCGGCGATCGCCGCGATCGAGACGGCGGCCTGGACGGAATTTGTCCCGCCGTTTCGCCGCGTACCCAGGAGAAGAACGAGAATCGCCCCGCCGACAAGGAAAAGAAGGGGAGCGAGGGCGGCGAATCCGTTCATCGGGTTTCTCCCGTCCCTGCCTCAAGTTCAGGCGTAACCTCCGATACAAGCCGCGGCCGATTCGTCCGAACATGCTCGGCGCGGCGGGATTGAACGGTCGCGGCGTACCGGCTCACGGTCGCCTCGGTCTTTTTGAGGAACGTCCCGGGGAACAGCCCGATCCAGAACATCAAAAGGATGATCGGGATGAAGATCAGGAGCTCTCTGCCGCCGATGTCGCGCAATGCGGCGACGCGGTCGTTGGTCACCGGGCCGTGGAAGACCTTCCGGTACATCCCCAGCAGGTAAGCCGCGGCCAGAATCACGGTCGTCACGGCGAGAACCGCCCAGATCTTGTGGGCGGCGAAGATACCGGCGAAACAGAGAATTTCGCCGGCGAACCCGTTGAGCCCCGGAAGGCCCAGGGAGGAAAGAACGGCGGCGAGGAACAGGGCGGCGAAGACGGGCATCTTCCGGCCGACGCCGCCGAAGTCGGAAATCATCCGGGTGTGGGTCCGCTCATACAAAACTCCGACGGCGAAAAAGAGCATTCCCGTGCTCAGGCCGTGATTGATCATCTGGAGGATCGCGCCCTGGAGGCTAATCGTGTTCCAAGCGGCTACGGCCAGCAGAACCAAGCCCATGTGGCTGACGCTCGAATAGGCGACGAGCGATTTGACGTCCTTCTGGACGAGGGCCATAAAACCGCCGTAGACGATGCCGATGACGGCCAGGACGGCCAGGCCCGGGGCGAACCGCTTGACGGCGTCGGGAAAGAGCGGAAAGCCGATGCGGATGAATCCATAGGCGCCCATTTTCAGGAGCACGGCGGCAAGGAGGACGGAAGCTCCTGTCGGGGCTTCGACGTGGGCGTCGGGAAGCCAGGTATGGAACGGGAACAACGGAACTTTAATGGCGAACGCCAGGCCGAAGGCGAGGAAGAGCCAAGTCTGTGTGGAATTGGACAGGACCATACGGCTCAAGTCGAAAATATCCAGGGAATACGATCCGGACAGTCGGGCGTACGTCCCCTGGAGGACGAAGATGCCGACGAGCATCAGAAGGCTCCCGGCCATCGTGTATAGAACGAACTTGGTTGTGGCGTAGACGCGCCGTTTCCCGCCGAAGATTCCGATTAGGAAATACATGGGAATCAAGGCCGCTTCCCAGAACACATAAAAGAGAAACAGGTTGAGCGACAGAAAAACGCCGATCATTCCCGTTTCCAAAATCAGCATGAAGAGCAGGTATTCCTTGAACCGGTCGCGGATCGAAGTTCGCGAGGCGAGAAGAACCAGGGGCGCCAAAAACGCCGTCAAGAGCACGAGATAGAGACTGATTCCGTCGATGCCGAGATGGTAGTGAATCCCGTAGCCGAGCCAGGGGCGGTTTTCGACGAATTGCGGGCCGGCCTCGTTGCCGTCGAAGCGGACGGCGAGCACGAGCGAAAGAACGAAGGCCGCGACGGCGAACGCTATCGCCGCGATGAACAGGCGCCGCCGTTCCTCCTTCGGGATGAAGATAAGGACGATCGCCCCGGCCAGCGGGAGGAAGGTGATCAGGCTCAGCAGCGGCGCGTTCATTTTAAAAAAGGAGGACTCCCAGGAAGATGACGAGGCCGAATAGAACAGCCAGGGCGTAGTCCTTGATCCATCCCGTTTGGACAAGGCCCGCGGCCTTGCCGAAATATCCGGCCGCCCGGCCCGTGCCGTCGACGGCCGCATCGATGATTCCGAGGTCGAACCGGCGATAGACGGCGTCCGCGCCGCGGACGAGCGGATTGACGACGATCGCGCCGTAAATTTCGTCGACGTAATAGCCGCGGCCGAGAAGCCGGTAAATTCGGGGCAGCCGGGCGGCCCATCGGCCGGGGAGCGCCGTGTTCCGGACGTAAAAAAGATATGCCAGCCAGATTCCGACGGCCGCGCAAGCTGCGGAGGCCAGGATGAGCGTCCATTCCGCCCCCAAGCTCAGGTTGCCTTCGGCCGCGGGCCGGACGACCGGTTCGAGAAAACGGGAAAACAGGTTCGCTCGCTTGCCCAGCACGGCCGGCAGACCCGTAAACCCGGCGACGATCGAGAGGAAGGCAAGGACCGCCAACGGCCGGGTCATGACGGCCGGGGATTCATGAATATGGGATTTGACTTCGGCCGGGAAGCGTTCGTTTCCGAAGAAGGCGAGAAAAATCAGCCGGAACATGTAGAACGCCGTAAGCACCGCGCCGGCCAGCCCAAGGATTCCGACAAACCATTGGCCCCGGGCGAAGGCGGAAACGAGGATGGCGTCCTTGGAGAAAAATCCGGAGAGAAACGGCACGCCCGCGATTACCAGCGCGCCGACGAGAAAGACGGGATATGTCCGGGGAAGATATTTTTTCAACCCACCCATCCGGCGAAGGTCCTGTTCGCCGGAAAGTGCGTGAATGACGCTTCCGGCGGCCAGGAAAAGAAGGCTTTTAAAAAACGCGTGGGTAAACAAGTGAAAGACGCCCGCGGCGTAGGCGCCGACGCCGCAGCCGAGGAACATATAACCCAATTGGGAAATCGTGGAATATGCGAGCACCCGCTTGATGTCGTTTTGGACAAGGGCGATGGTCCCGGCATAGACGGCGGTCAGGGCGCCGACGAAGGCGACGATTTGGCCGGCGGCGGGGGAGAACGAATAAAGCGGGTTCAGTCGGGCGACCATATAGACGCCGGCCGTGACCATGGTCGCGGCGTGGATGAGGGCGCTGACCGGCGTGGGGCCTTCCATGGCGTCGGGAAGCCAGATGTAAAGAGGGATTTGGGCGGATTTCCCCGCCGCTCCGATAAAAAGGAGGACGGCCGAAAGCGTAGCCAGGGAGGGAGCGATCACCGATCCCGCGACGGCGATTTCGAGGCTGAAAAAAGATGTCGTTCCGGCTGCGGTCCATAGGAAGAGAATCCCCAGCAGGAAGCCCGCGTCTCCGATCCGGTTGACGAGAAAGGCCTTCTTGCCGGCGTCCGCCGCGGACGGCTTTTCGAACCAGTAACCGATCAGGAGATAGGAACAGAGGCCGACGCCCTCCCAGCCGACGAACATAAAAACCAGGTTGTCTGCCAGGACGAGAAGAAGCATGGCGAACGTGAATAAATTCAAACAGGCGAAATATCGCCCGTAATCGCGTTCCCGGGACATGTATCCGACCGAATAGACGTGGATGAGCAGGCCGACCCCGGTGACGACAAGGACCATGACCGCCGCCAGCGGATCGAAGCGGAAGGCGGCGTCGGCCCGGAATGCGCCGGCCGATATCCAGGTGAAAAGCTTATACGTCAGAATGTTTTGCCCGGAAGCGGCGGTTGAAAGAAGATTGATGAATGCGGCGACGGAAAAAACAAAGGCGGCCGCGATCGTCGAACAGGCGAGTGCGGAAATTGTCCGGCGGGGGAGGCGGCGGCCGAATAGAAACAAGACCAGGGCGCCGAGGACGGGGGCCAGGGGAATAAAAACAAAGACAGGCATCCGTTAACCTCGAAGCCGGTCGAGATCCTCGGTCTTGATCGATTTTTTACGGCGATAAATGTGAAGAACGATCGCCAGGCCTACGGCCGCTTCGGCGGCGGCCACGGTCATGACGAAAAAGACGATGACCTGAGCGTCGAGACGGCCGGATCCCCGGGCCAGGCCGAGAAAGGCCAGGTTGGCCGCGTTCAACATGATTTCGACGGCCATGAATTGGGTCAGGAGATCCCGTTTGACGATAAAGGCGATTGTACCCAAAACGAACAAGACGATGCTCAATCCGACGACCGCGACCGTGGTCATGGTTCGCTTTCCTCTTTTTTCCCCAGGACGACGGCGCCGACCAGGGCGGCAAGAATCAGGACGGACGTGATCTCGAAAGGATAGACATATTCCGAAAACAGGAGCCGGCCGACGGCGATGGGAGTTCCGGCCGGCCCGCCGGCCGGGGGAACGGGCGACGCGGTTTTGCCGAGCCATCCCCAGGCGGCGACCCCCAATTCGAAAAGAAGAACGACGCCCATTCCCACACCGAGGAGTTTCGCCCGGCGCCTCCGCTCCGGCGGGATCCCGGCGCGGGGATCGACCATCATCACGACGAAGATGAAGAGGACCATGATCGCGCCGGCGTAGACGAGAATCTGGACAGCGGCGGCAAACGGTGCGCCGAGCAGGCCGAAGATGCCGCCAAGGGCGGAGAAGCACAGAACGAGAAAAAGCGCGTTATGGCCCTGGTTTTTGGAAACGATCATCGCCGCGGCTGCGCCGACGCTCACGACGGCCAAAACGCAAAAAATGACATCCGCGGTCATGGTTGGGCGTAATTATAAAAGATTTCCGGGCCGCGGTCGATTATTTTCGAAATCCTTTTGACAATAAAGGAAACTCTGCTATAATGTCCGGCGTCTGCGGGGTAGAGCAGCCTGGTAGCTCGTCGGGCTCATAACCCGGAGGTCGTTGGTTCAAATCCAACCCCCGCTACCATCCGAATTTTTATTTTCCCTGGTCGATAAATGAGGCCGAGACCTCGTTTTTTTCCGGAGACACAATACCTGATTCCATCATTCCGCCTTTCCCGCCTTTCCGGATACGGGCCGAATTGAGGAAATAGGTATTGTGTCTCCGTCTTGACTGGTGTCTTCTTGACTCGGTTTTCGGGAGGGGATATGATTCGACGGGGTTCGAAAGATGCCGGAAACACTCGATTCCGAACTTTCTTTTCCGGACGAAAAGGAGAACGTTCGATCATGAAACCACTCCGCATCATCGCCTTTGCGGGATTTATCCTGGCCTTGGGATTCGCCGGCCTCGTTGCGCAAGACGCCGGGTCGGTCGCCATCACCGTCGTGAAGGGCGACACCCTCAACGACATCTGCCGGGCTTACCTGATCGATCCGGCGAATTGGCCTAAAATTGCCGCCATAAACCGTCTCCCGAATCCCGATCTCATCTACCCTGGCCAGAAGATCAGCGTCCCGGTCGAATATATCGGTGGATTCGAAGACGAAGGCACCGTGACCGTCGTCGCCGGCGAAGCCGTCCGGAAGGAAAAAAATAAAGACAATTGGGCGCCGCTTCTTCTCGGCGACATCGTCCATTCCGGAGACCAATTGAGAACGGGCGCAGACGGCGGGCTCGTCGTCGCTTTCGCCAGCGGCAATTCGCTCCAGATGATGTCCGGCGTCCGGTTAACGGTCCTCGTGACGAAAAAAATCGACGAAATGAATATCTTTCAAAGAATCCTCCTCGGCGTGGGAAAAATCATCACCCGAGTGAAAGAAGTGACGGGCCGGTCGTCACGGTTCGAGGTCAAGACGCCTTCGGCCGTGGCCGCGGCCCGCGGAACGGTCTTTCGCGTCGGGTTGGACGAGGAGGGGACGACGCGGACGGAAACGCTCCAAGGCCGGATCGGCGTCGAAGCCCAGGCCGTCATGGAAGTCGTCCGGGAAGGGGAAGGAACGCTCGTCCGAAAAGACGAACCCCCACAAAAATCCCGAACGCTCCTTCCCCCGCCTGCGCCGCTGGATCCGTTGGCCGGAGACCTCATCCCGCCCCTGAGTTTCCGGTTCTCCAAAGTCGAAGGAGCCGTCGGCTACCGGGTCTTCCTCTCCCGGGATGCGGAGGGGCGCGAAATCGTCCGGGAAGTGTCGATCCGTCCGGAGGAAGCGGCGGAATTCAAGGGTGAAATCCGGGACGGCAATTACTTCCTCATCGCCCAGTCCGTCGACGCCGACGGCTTGGAAGGGCTCGGGTCGACGCCGAAGCCGTTGCGCCTCGGGATCCTTGGGCCGCTGGAGCCGACGGCGCCGGTGGAAGGCGCGATCCTCGCCGCGTCCGCAGTCGATATTCTCTGGCCGGACGCCCCCCGGACAGGCTGGTATCATATCCAAATCGCCCAGGACGCGGATTTCCGCCGCCTCGTCGTCGATCGCACCGACCTCGCGGCGGCTTTTTTCCGCACACCGTCCCTGAAGCCCGGCTTCTATTGGCTGCGGGCGAGCGCCGTTTATGGGGAAGGCCGGGAGAGCGCGTTCTCCGCGCCCCGGCGCTTCCAACTCATCGGCCTTCCGGATGCCCCGATTCTTTCCCAACCCGATATTAACGGCAAGAAAGTCCGCTTCACCTGCAAGAACCTGGGGCCGGGGATCGTCTACCGGTTTCAGTTGGCCCGGGACGGCGGTTTTCTCGACATGGGCGAGGAGCTTCTTTCTCCGAAGCCGGAAATCTCCTTCATCAAGCCCGGCGAGCCCGGAATCTACTACGCCCGGGTCGCGGCCGTTTCCCCTTCGGGAGTCGAAGGGCCGTATTCCGATGTCCGGACGTTCCGCATCGTGAAAGGAGGCCTGTTCCGGTTCATTTGCCTGATCCCGGCGATCGCCCTCCTGCTTGTCCTCCTGTTGTAAGACTTCGCATGGCTTCTGAAACCGGGTCCCGGTCCCAGCCGTTCGGATCGCTGCCGTTCCTTCCGCAACGCCGTCTTGTTCCGGTCATCGCCGTGCTCCTCCTTTTTTTCGCGGCGGATTCCCTGGGAATTTTCGACGGCTTGAACGTTCGCCTGTATGACGCGTTCTTCCGGGCCCGGGGGATGCGTCCGCCGTCGGAGAAGATCGTGATCGTGGGAATCGACGATCCAAGCCTGCGATCCCTCGGCCGATGGCCCTGGGATCGCGGCCTTTACGCCCGGCTCCTGGATAAACTGGATACTGCGGGGGCCGTGGGTATCGATTTGATCTTTTCCGAGCCCTCGGCCGGCGATGAACGGCTGGGAGAGTCGATCCGGAAACACCGCCGGGTGGTTCTGGCCGCCTATTTCGACAACGATTTGACCCGCAACCTGCCCGCCGCCGCCCTGACCGCGGGCCGGGTCGGCCACGTTCACGTCGAGCGCGACGTCGATCAAATCTCGCGTTCCCTCTTTCACACCCTGTCCGATCCGGCCGGGGCGGTGCCCTCTTTCAGCACGGCCGTTTATGAAACGTTTCTGGAACGACCCTGGCAACGGCGCGATCCGCTTCCGGACGCGGCTGCTTCGCGTCGGAGCGGCCGCTTATTTCAGACCGATTATTTCAAGATCAATTATTACGGCCCGCCCGGGACGTTCCGTCACGTCTCGTTTGCCGACGTCCTGGACGACCGTTACCCCATATCGTTCTTTGCGGGAAAGATCGTCCTTGTCGGGGCGACGGCCGTGGGCCTACGGGACCGGTCGGCCACGCCGTTCAGCGGGACGCGCGAAGAAATGCCCGGAGTGGAAATCCAGGCCAACGCCCTGAACAACCTCCTGGACGGAACGGCGATGCGCGACGTCCCCGCGTCCGTCGCGTGGCCCATGTGCCTCGTCGTTGCCCTCCTGGGATTGGCGATTTTCATAAAAACTTCCGAACGGCGGGCGGCCTGGATATGGGCGTCCGGCCTCGTGGCAGTCACGGCCGCTTCTTATATTCTGTTTGCCCGGTTCCATCTCTGGCTCGGGCCGGGGATTTTTTACCTGACGACGGCCTATGTTTTTCTGGCGGCTTATCTCCTGAAACTCGACGCGGCGGCCCGACAGCTCGACCGGAAATATGCGAGCGTGGCGGTCCATTTCGCGAGCGGGGAGGCGCCGGCGGCGCGGCCGGGACGAAGGGGATTGATCGGCCTGTTTTCTCGAGACGGGATCAACGGTAAAATCCGCGGCCTATTGGACATCGAGGAATCCTACGAGGGAAATCTCGAAGAGGCCGTGCGCGAAAGAACCCGGAAGCTGGCCGAGGCCGTGTCGACGATCCGGCAGGTGAGCAACGAGCTGATCTTCCGGTTGGCTAAAGCGGTAGAGTCGCGGGACGAAAGCACGGGAAACCATGTCGCCCGGGTCGCGCTCTACTCCCAGATCATCGCCCGGGCTATGGGCCGGTCCAGGGAATACGTGGAGGCGATCGCCGTTACCAGCTCCATCCACGATATCGGTAAAATCGGCGTCCCCGATCATATTTTGTTGAAAAAGGGTGCGCTGACGATCGATGAAAAAGCGATCATGCGGACGCACACCCGGATCGGATACGGGATTTTGTCCGCGTCCGAGCATCCGCGCATTCGGGAAGCGGCAGCCATCGCCTTGACCCATCATGAACACTGGGACGGGTCGGGATATCCGGCCGGGCTGAAAGGGGAGGAAATCCCGGCCGAAGCGAGGATCGTCGCGCTTTGCGACCTTTATGACGCTCTCCGCAGTGAACGGACCTATAAGCCGGGTCTGGACCACGAGACGGCCGTCCGGTATATCACCGAAGGGGGGCCGAACACGTCGCCGGGGCAATTCGATTCGAACGTCCTCCGGGCGTTCCAGCAGTCGGCTGCGCTTTTTGACGAAGTATTCCGGCGTAACCGGGGTTGAGAGAAGGATTTCCGACGGTCTTTACCGTGGATCGGCGGCTTCCGATCACGGAGGACGGGGAATCGGCCGTTCATTTGTGGCGGACATCCGCGGATTTTCAGGCGGGGGATCAAAAAAGAGTGTAAATGAACGGAGCGAGGACGCTTGTTTCCGAAAGAACAAGAAGAAGCCCGACGAAGACGAGCACGACGATGATGGGAATCAACCAATATCGTTTCCGGGCTTTTAAAAACCCCCAGAATTCCTTCAGAATTCCCCATCTGGACATCAGCGTGTCTCCCTCAATATTGCCGTTCGTCCGGCCCCGCGGGGGAAGCCGGTTCGAAATAGGACGAAGCTTTCGGGTCGTATTTTGTCGGTATCAAGGCCTTCCCGAACAGTTTTTGAAGCCCGGAGAAGGGGGTTAGAAACAGGAAAAAAACCAGGAAGCTGAGGATGAGGAAAATCGTCCGGCCGATGAAGCTCGAACCGATCAGGAGCAGCCGATAAACCGGAAAAAACAATCGGGGTCGAACGAAGAAAAGGGCGGTCAGGGCGGCTTCAATGCCGATCCAAATCCAGCGGCCCGGGCCGGCCGGCGTTTTCCGGATCGTGAGGACGACGGCCAGGGCCAGAAGAACGACGAGAAAAAACCGGACGTTTTTCGGTAGGTAAGGAATCTCTCTCATATTCGGTCTCAGTCCGGGGTGAATTCTTTCATCCAGGCCGTGTCTTTTTGGATGTAATCTTCGGGCCGCTTTTCGATCAGGAACGTCTCCAGAACGAGAAAATCCATATTGGTCCGGATGAAACAGCGATAGGCGTCTTGGGGGGTGCAGACGATCGGTTCGCCGCGGACGTTGAAGGACGTGTTGATGACGACCGGACAGCCGGTCCGCTTGTAAAATTCCTTGATGACCGCGTAATAATAAGGATTGACGTCGGCCGAAACCGTATGCAGGCGGGCCGAATAATCCACGTGGGTCACGGCCGGGATTTCGGACCGCTGAAGATAGAGCTTGTCGAGTCCGCGGCGGTTTTTATCCTCCGGTCCTTCCGGGCTCCGCCGGTCTTCCTTCACGTTGTAAACGAGAAGCATATACGGAGAGGGACGGTCGAAGTCGTAATAATCGGCGACGTTTTCCTCCAGGATCGACGGGGCGAAGGGCCGGAACGATTCCCGGAACTTGATTTTGAGGTTCATGATCGACTGCATCTCGGTCGAACGGGCATCGCCGAGGATGCTCCGGCCGCCGAGCGCCCGGGGTCCGAATTCCATCCGGCCTTGAAAAAAACCGACGACCTTTCCGGCGTCGATCAACTCCGCCGTCCGCCGGGCGATGTCCTCCCGGGTCAATTCCCGGTGGGGGATTCGGTTCTCCTCGAGGAACGTCCGAATTTCATCGACGGAATAGGAAGGGCCCAGAAACGAGCCGGATTGGCCGTCGCGTCCGTCGCCGGCGACGACGCGGGGATTTTTCAGATGTTTGTGCCAGACGTACAGGGCCGCGCCGAGGGCGCCGCCGGCGTCGCCGGCCGCGGGCTGAATCCAGATATTTTTAAAAATCTGCTTCTTGAGGAGTTTTCCGTTGGCGACGCAATTCAGGGCGACGCCGCCGGCCAGACAGAGATTTTCCGAGGGAACGAGCACTCGGGCGGTGCGGACGATTTTTTCCAGGATTTCCTCGAGGACGGCCTGGATGGAAGCGGCCAGGTCCATGTCGGCTTTCCGGATCTCCGTCTCCGGGAGACGGCGGGGCAGGCCGAAGAGCTTCTCGAATTTTTTCCCGGTCATGGTCCGGCCCGTGGTGAAGCTGAAATATTTGAGATTCAGACGGAAGGACCCGTCGTCCTTCACGTCGATGAGTTCGTCGTATATTTTGTCCTTGTAAACGGGTTCGCCGTACGGGGCGAGACCCATCAACTTATATTCGCCGGAATTGACCTTGAATCCGCAGAAATAGGTGAAAGCGGTGTACAGCATCCCCAGGGAATGGGGGAAAGAGATTCGTTTGAGGATTTCGAAATCAGGGCCTTCGGCTTTGGCCAGGGTCAGGGCATCCCATTCTCCGACGGCGTCGACCGTCAGCACCGCGGCTTCGTTAAAAGGCGAGGGGTAGAAGGCCGAGGCGATATGGGAGGCGTGATGGGAGGTGAACAGGACCGGAAGATCCGGGCGGCCGATCTTTTCCTTGATCGTGTCCTTGATGAAGATGCGGTTCTGGGCCCAAAGCGGAACGACCTTGAGATAGTTTTTCAGACCGCGCGGCGCGAATTGAAGAAAGGTCGAAAAGAGGCGGTCGAATTTAAGAAGGGGCTTTTCGTAAAAGACGACGAAATCCAAATCGGCGGCCTTGACCCCGGTGGTGGCGAAACAGGCCGCCAGCGCCTTTTCCGGAAATTCGGCATCATGTTTTTTTCGGGAAAAACGTTCTTCCTGGGCGGCGAACAGAATGCGGCCATCCCGGACGAGACAGGCGGCGCTGTCATGGTAGAAAGCCGAAATTCCGAGGATCAACATGTTCGGATGATCAACATTTATACAGAAGTTTCTCTTGTTTTTCAAGGCCGAATCCGATTTCCTCCGTCCGTTGCGGACATCCCGGTTGGACCGCTTCCTCCGATTTGATAAAATACGGCCATGCCCGAGCCGTCTCATTCCTCCGGCCGTTTTCGCTTGTTCAGGATCCTGACCCCGATTTTCGCCGTCCTTGCCGTTTGTCTTTGTTTCGAGGCGGGCTTGCGGATCGCCGGGTTCAATCCCCTCCAGGCGTACCTGTCTTCCCAAGGGCGTGAATTCTACATCCGCGAATCGGCGAATCCGAAACTTCGGCATGAACTGAATCCCGGATTCCAGGGAAAGGTCGGCAACTGTGATATCCGGATCAACTCCGCGGGTTTGCGGGGACACGAAGTCGAAACCGGAAGATCCGACCGCGTCCGGATCGCTCTCCTGGGAGACTCGATCGTGTTTGCCCGCCAGGTTGCCGAAGCCGAGATCTTTCCGACTCTCCTCGAAAACCGTTTGCGCCGGATCCGGCCGGACGTCGACGTTCTGAACTTAGGCGTCGAAGGCTTCGATACGCTGGAAGAGGTGGAATTTCTCAAAGACATCGGATTGAAGCTTCATCCCGATTACGTGATTCTTTTCTACAGCATGAACGACATCGGCATGTCGTTGGTCGACACCGATTACCAGAAGAGGTTCATGAAACCGCGGATCCCGCTCCGTTATGCCTCGCGGTTTTGGCTGTGGGTGGAATTGAAAATCAGGCGGATCAATCTTCAAAAAACCCTGACCCAACGGATCGATTCCGGGCTGATGATCGAGGAGGCCTACGCCGGCCTTTTTTCGCCGGCGGAAAAAGATGCCTTTTTGAAGGCCCGATTCGCGGAAATCGACGCCGCCCAAGCCGTTTTCAACCGGATAAAAAGCAACCGCAGGAAGGCCATTATGGAAAAATCCGGCCGGCTCTGGCTCCAGGAATATAAATCCCTCCAAAATATCGGAAAAATCCGCTACGGCCTGGAGGAGCTGAAAAAGCTGGCCGAGGCGAAAAGTTTTCGCCTCCTTGTCGGGATCATTCCTTACTTTTACAAAATCGACGGGATTTATCTCGACGCACCCGCTCACGCCATCGTCCGCCGGGAAACGGAGCGCCTCGGGCTGGAGACCGTGGACTTCTACGAAGCCTTGAACGCCCGGGGATTGGAGACCCTGTCCCTGGACGGAGTTCATTTGAACGTCCGGGGTCACAAAGCCATGGCGGAGATTTTGGAACAAATCCTTGCGCCCCGACTGGCTTCAGGAAAAGCGGACGATTCCGGCCGCGGAAAATAATCATCACGACGGATCCGGTCGGCGGCGAGCCAAAGGTTCCGCCTGATTTTGACTTCCTTCCGACCGTTTGATAAATTGAAGCGAATCCGGCGTTTGCCGGGACGACCTCTCTTTAAGGAGTCATCGATGTTTGAAGCCAAAACATACACCCAACGGCGGGATGTTCTTCGGAAACGCCTGGGGTCCGGCTTGGCCCTGTTCCTCGGCAACGAGGAAAGCCCGATGAATTATGCGGATAATCAGTACGCCTTCCGCCAGGACGGAACGTTTCTCTATTATTTCGGGCTGCACACCCCGGGCCTGTCCGGAGTCGTGGATATCGAGGAACGGAAGGACATCCTGTTCGGCAACGAAGTCGACATCAACGATATCATCTGGATGGGAGATTTGCCGACCATGAATGAACGAGCCGCCCGGGTCGGCGTCAAGACGACGTTTCCGGCGAAAAGCCTGGCGGACGTCCTCCGGAACGCGGCCGCGAAGGGACGGAAAATCCACGTCCTTCCGCCGTACCGGCCCGAACATCTTTTCAAGCTTGAATCCCTCCTCGGCCTCAAACCGGCGGAAGATCCGTCGGCCGCTTCGATGGACTTGATTCGGGCGATCGTCGCCCAGCGTGAGGTCAAAAGCGAGGCCGAAGTCGCGGAAATCGAGACGGCTCTTCTCACGACCTATAAAATGTACGACGCGGCCATGCGGATGGCCCAGCCCGGCGTCTGGGAGCAGGCCATCGCCGGCCGGATGGAAGGGATCGCGGCCGCCGACGGCGGCGGGATCGCCTTCCCGATCATCCTCTCGAAAAACGGGCAGATCCTGCACAACCACACTCACGTCAACCGGCTGAAGAAAGGCGACCTGATGGTCGTCGACGCGGGCTCGGCCTCGCCGGGGCATTACGCCTCCGACATCACCCGGACGATCCCCGTCGGCGGGAACTTCACTTCTAAGCAGATCGACGTCTATGAAATTATCCGGGCGGCCAATGAAAACGCTATCGCCGCCGTTCGTCCGGGCGAGACCAACAAGGAGGTCCACTTGCTTGCGGCTAAAACCATCGCCGCCGGACTGAAGGAGCTCGGGTTGATGAAGGGCGACGTGGACGCGGCCGTTGAACAGGGCGCGCATGCCCTGTTTTTCCCGCACGGCATCGGCCATCAAATAGGGCTTGACGTTCACGACATGGAAAACCTAGGCGAAGACAACGTCGGTTACGACGGGACGGTTCAACGGAGCCCGCAATTCGGCCTGAAGAGTTTGCGCTTGGCTAAAAAACTCAAACCCGGATTCGTCCTCACCATCGAGCCCGGGATTTATTTCATTCCGGCCCTGATCGACACGTGGAAGGCCGAAAAAAAACACACCGATTTCATCGTCTATTCCAAATTGGACTCCTACCGCGCTTTCGGCGGCATCCGCATTGAAGACGACGTCCTGGTGACCCCAACCGGCCGACGGGTCCTGGGAAAAAGAATCCCCAAGACGCCCGTTCAAATCTCCGCCGCGGTCAAAATCTGTCGACGAGGCGCGGGGGCTTTCGGGCGAGGGCTGAGACGAATGGAAAACTGGTTCGTCCTCTGCACGAAATCCCAAAGAGAATTCCAGGTCGAACGTCTCTTCCAGGAAGCCGGGTTCCCGGTTTATTGCCCGCGTTTCCGGGCCGCCGGCCGGATCAAACCGTTTTTTCCCTGTTATGAGTTTCTCCGTTTTTCCTACCCGGAACAATACAAGCTGGTGAAATACACTCGGGGCGTGCGCTATGTCGTCGGTAACGACGCCGGGGCCGTCCCCCTGGACGTCCGGCTCATCGAGGAATTACGGTCCCGGGAAGTCGGCGGATTGATCGAGCTGGAGAAATACGGCGTCGAACCGTCCGTTGGGGACGAGATCGAAGTCGTCAACGGTCCGTGGAAGGGCCTGCGCGGCGTTTTTCATAAACACCTTTCGGACCAGGACCGGGTGATGATTCTTTTGAATTACGTCAGCTATCAGGGACAACTGTTGATCGAAAAATCCAAATTGAAAAAGGTCCTGACATGAACGTTCCCATCCTTAATCTCAAGGCCCAGTATGAGGGCCTCAAGCCGGAAATCGACGCCAAGGTGCTCGAGGTCATAGCCTCCCAATATTTCGTCCTCGGCCCGGAAGTCGAAGCGCTGGAAAAGGAAGTCGGTGCTTTGAGCGGGGCGGCCCACGCCGTCGGCGTTTCCTCCGGCACGGACGCCATCCTCGTCGCCCTGATGGCCCTCCGTCTCGGCCCGGGCGACGCGGTGCTCACGACGCCGTTTACGTTTTTCGCCACCGCCGGGACGATCGCCCGCGTCGGCGCCCGTCCGGTGTTTGCCGACATCGATCCCGTAACGTTCAACCTCGACCCGGTCCGCGCCGAGGAAGCCCTGGCGTCTTTTCGGAAAAAGCAGCCCGGCATCCGGGTTAAGGCGATAGTTCCGGTCCACCTCTATGGACAGTGCGCCGACATGGACAAATTGATGGCCCTGGCCGGGCGCGAAGGCCTAGCGGTCGTCGAGGACGCCGCCCAGGCCGTCGGGGCCGATTATCCCTCGGCTTCCGGCTTCCGGAAAGCCGGCGGGTACGGGCATGTCGGCGCGCTCTCGTTTTACCCGACCAAAAATCTTGGAGGATTCGGCGACGGCGGGATGGTCATGACCAACGACGCCGACCTCGGCCTCCGGTTGAGAAAACTTCGCGTCCACGGCGAGCGGGACCGCTATTATTATGACGAGATCGGCGGCAATTTCCGCCTCGATGCTCTGCAGGCCGCCGTTCTTCGGGTCAAACTCCGGCATCTCCCCGAGTGGCAGAAAAACCGCCGGGCCTTGGCCTCGGCCTACGGCCGCAAATTCGCCGAGACCGGGCTCGTGGACAGGGGTTTCGTCGTTCCGCCGGCGGCCGTTTATCAATCCTCCGGGGCGGCCGAATATCACACCTTCCACCAATACGTGATCCGGGCCAAGGACCGGGACAAATTGCTGGTCTTCCTCAGGGAAAAGAGTGTCGGGACGGCCATCTTCTATCCGCTGCCGCTTCATCTCCAGAAATGCTTCGCCTCCCTCGGCTACCGCGAAGGCGATTTTCCGGCGGCGGAAAAGGCGGCCGGCGAAGTGCTGGCCCTCCCGATTTATGCCGAATTGAAGCCGGACGAGCAGGATTACGTCGTCGCCCGGATCGCCGAATTCTATTCAGGCTGAACGCCGTCTTCGTCGGATCCGAAGAGCGAGATTTTCAGGCCCAAGGACAAGGTGAGGGCGTCGAAGTTCAATTTTTCAAGCGTTCCGGTTTGGGTTAGGCCGCTTAAATCGTCGGTGATCGACCATTCCCCCTTGGTCCGGAGAAGGTGATAGCGGATTCCGAAATCGACGGCCATTTTGGGCGACAGGGCGTACTCGAGGCCGACTCCGAGATGGGCGGCCGGGCCTTTTTTCACGGATTCATTTATGGAGAACCCGAGCGCGTCCCAGTCGGCCTGAAGGCCTTCGTCGAGAGCAAACGAATGAAACGCGTATCCCGCGCCCGCCTCGCCGTAAAAGAGGAGGTTCGAACCGAGAGCCCAGCGGCCCCGGAACGTAAGCTCGAGCGGGAGAACGTGCAGGGTTCCGAGACTGAGCCCGTCGATCGATCCTGAGACCGGAACCGGCCAGAAGCGGAGGCCGAGCTCGAGGGCGAAACGGGAATTCCAGGCCCATCCGGCCGAAACCCCGGCGCCAAACCGGGAGGAATACGGTTGATCCATGGGGAACGCATATGTTCCCGCCGGGACGAGATAAATGTCCGCCCGGGCCGCGGCGGCCAGCGACAAAACGGCGGCCAAAATCAGGATCGGGTGGCGTTTCATCGGGGTTCCTTTCGCTTGGTTTTAAGGCCGTAGCCGCCGCCGCCGGGAGTTTCGATGCGGATGACGTCGCCCGCCTGAACGGTCAAGTCGCATTTCGAACCGAGGATTTTCCGGCGGCCTTTCGAGATCAGGATGTTTCGTCCCCGGCGGCCGGGCGATCCGCCCTCGAGGCCGTAAGGGGGGAAAACCCGTCGTTCGGACATGATCGTTACCCGCGTGGGGACGCCGAATTCATATTCGCGGACGATGCCGTCGCCGCCGCGGTTTCTGCCCGCGCCTCCCGAACCCGCGCGGAGGGAATAGCCGCGAATCCGCATCGGCAGGTAATTTTCCAGGGCCTCGAGCGGCGTATTCAGGGAATTGGTCATGTGGGAGTGGACGCCGGAGAGCCCGGCCCGCTCGCGGCTCGCCCCCATTCCGCCGCCGATGGTCTCATAATAAGCGAAACTCCGTTTGCGGACGGGATCGTAGCCCCCGAAGGCGATGTTGTTCATCGTTCCCTGGCTCGCGGCCGGAATGCGGCCGGGCATCGCCTTGGCCAGCGCGCCGAGCAGGACGTCGACGATCCGTTGGGACGTTTCGACGTTGCCCGCGGCCGTGGCCGCCGGAAAACGCGCGCTGACGACAAGCCCGGGCGGAGCGATGATCGCGAGCGGGCGAAGGAGCCCCGTGTTCACCGGGATGTCCTCCTCGATCAGCGAACGGAACACGTAAAGCACGGCCGACGTCGTGACGGCGGTGTTGGCGTTCACCCCTCCCTTGACCTGCGGCGACGAGCCGCGGAAATCGACCTTCGCCCGTCCGCCGCCCAGGGTGATCCGGACGGAAATCCGGACGGGATCGTTCGTGATCCCGTCGTTGTCCAAAACGTCGGTGAATTCGTATTGCCCGGCAGGAATCGCCCGGAGAGTTTTTCGCAGGTAGGTTTCCGTATAATCCTGGATCAGGCCGGCGTACCGGTCGACGCGGGCGAGGCCGAATTTTTTGACCGCTTCGAGAATCCGGCCGCGGCCCTTCTCGCAGGCGGCGATCTGGGCCAGAAGGTCGCCCCGCCGCTCCTCCGGAGTGCGGACGTTGGCCAGGATGAGGTTGAGGACATCGTCGTTTATCCGGCCGCGGCCGATGAGTTTCAGGGGGGGAATGATCAGGCCTTCCTGGAAAATTTCCGTGGCGAGGGGCATGCTGCCGGGCGACATCCCGCCGACGTCGGAATGATGGGCGCGGTTGGCGGCGAAAAACGCGAGCCGGCCGCGGACAAACACCGGGGCGATCGCGGTGATGTCGGGAAGGTGGGTGCCGCCCCGGTAGGGGTCATTGACCAGGACCAGGTCGCCGTCTTCGAACGTCAGCGAAGCAAGGGCGGCCTGGACCGAAAGCGGCATGGCCCCGAGATGGACCGGGATATGCGAACCCTGGGCGAGCGTTTCGCCCTTCCGGTTGAAGACGGCGCAGGAATAATCCTTCCGTTCCTTGATGTTGGGGGAGAGGCTGGTCCGTCCCAGGACGGCGCCCATCTCCTCGGCGATCGAAACGAACAGATTTTTGAAAATTTCGAGTTCGATGGCGTCCCCGGTGTTTTTCATGCGTTTTTCCGGATGATCAAATTGCGATACCCGTCCACCCGAAGGGAAAACCCCGGCGGAAGGAAAGTTGTCGACCCGAAATCCATGACCAGCGCCGGGCCGGAAAACCGAAGCCCGGGCGAAAGCTTCGACCGGTCATATACCGGTCCCCGATATTTACGGCCGCCGTAATACATAGGCTGGATTTTCCGGAGCGCGTCCCGGACCGAGGCGCCGCGCGGGGTTTTGGTTTTCCGTATATGGAGCTTCCCAGTGACGCCCCGGGCCTTCACCCGGATTGTCACGATTTCCACAGTACCCCGGGCGTGACGATAGGCGTAGGTTTTTTCGTGGACGCGATGGAACTCGTCGGGGAGGGAGGGAAAATCGTCCGGCCGGAAGGGGACGGTGATTTCATAGGATTGCCCGAGATAACGAAGATCGATCGACCGTTCGAAGAACATGGCCGGGGACTTGAACCCGTCTTCGGCGAGGTCGCGCCGTCCGCGCTTCTCCATCTCCTTGAAGCGGCGCTCGATTTCGGTCGGGTCGGCCTGGTCCGTGGTTTTGAGGATCGATCGGGAGTAATCCTTGATCGAATCGGCCAGGAGGAGGCCGAAGGCCGAGAGCACGCCGGCATTCTCGGGGGCCAGGACGGCTTTCATCCGTAGGGCGGAAGCGAGGTCGGCGGCGTGCATGCCGCCCGCCCCGCCGAAAGACAGAAGGACGAATTCACGCGGGTCGAATCCCCGCTCGATGCTGATCACCCGGATCGCTTTTTCCATGTTGGCGTTGGCGATGTCGATAATCCCCTGGGCCGTCTCGAGCGTCGTTTTCCCGATCCGGGCGGCCAACCGCCCGACGGCCTCGCGGCTTCGTTCCGGGAGGATTTTCATCCGGCCGCCGAGGAAAAAGTCGGGATCGATGCGTCCCAGGACCAGGTTGGCGTCGGTGACCGTCGGGAGTTCGCCCCGGCCGTAGCAGGCCGGGCCGGGATCGGCCCCGGCGCTCCGGGGCCCGACGCGAAGCGATCCGCCCTCGTCGAGATGGGCGATCGACCCGCCGCCCGCGCCGACCGAATGAATGTCGATGATTGGAAGACGGATCGGGAAATCGCCGACGGCGCTTTCGTTCGTCCGGCGGATTTCCCCGTCGACCAGGGAAACGTCGGTGGACGTGCCGCCCATGTCGAAGCTGATGAACCTCGGGAAGCCGGCGGCCCGGGCCAGTTCGAGCGAGCCGACGACACCTCCCGCGGGCCCGGAAAGGGCGGTCCGGATCGGTTCCTTCTTGGCCTTCTGCGAGGAGATATAGCCTTCGTTGGATTGCATGATCCGCAACGCCGCGCCGCCCATCCCCGCTTCCAGGGACTCCAGGTACCAGTCGAGGATCGGCATCAAATAGGCGTTGACCGCGGTCGTGGACGTGCGCTCGAATTCGCGGTATTCCGGAAGGAGGCGCGAAGAGGCGCAGACGAGATAGCCCCGCCGTTCGAGTTCATCGGCGACCGTTTCCTCGTTGGTTCCCCCGGCATAGGCGTTGATGAAGGAAACGGCGACGGCTTTTATGCTGCGGCGACGCAACTTGGCGACGAGGGCGCGGAGTTCGGCCGGCGAAACGGCCCGTTCGACCGTGCCGGCGGGCGTGGTCCGCTCGGAGACTCCGAAACATAGGTTCCGTCGGACGAGGGGGATGCGGTCCTCGCCTTTCAGGCTGTAGAGAAGGCGGCGGGTCTGGCGGCCGATGGAGAGGATGTCCTCGTATCCCTTCGTCGTGACGAGGGCGATTCGGGGTCCCTTGCGTTCGAGAAGCGCGTTGGTGGCCACGGTCGTGCCGTGGATGACGAGAAGGGCGTGTCCGGAATCGAGATATTCCCGCAATCCCTCCAGGATGGCCCGGGAGGGGTTGTCCGGCGTCGAGGGGATCTTCTTTGTCGAAAGGCGTCCGTTTTCGCTGATGACGAAATCGGTGAAGGTCCCGCCGGTATCGACGCCGATACGGACGGTTCTCATGTCAATGACACGTGCTGCAGGTCCCACTCTTGCAGGAGGAACAGCCGGAGGCCTCTTTCAACCGGCTCGAACCTCCGCCGATTCCGAAGGCCGACAAAAGCTTTCGGACCTCGGGGCTTCCGCAGGACGTGCAGACGACCTCGGTCTCCCGGCCGAGGCGGACGAGGACTTCGAACCGTTTCAGGCATTTTATACATTGAAATTCGTAAAGGGGCATGACGGCTCTATTTTATCGTCTTGGGAGAATTTCGTCTAGAATCAAAAGGCCTTTTTTTTATAGAGATTCAACCGACCGTAACCGAAAAAATTGTCCGGCCCGGTGATTCCGAGATCCTTGGCCCTCTCTTCGAGGATCGTCCGGAGCTGGTCGGCCGTGAACGGCGTCTTGGCCATCAGGAGGCCGAGAGCTCCGGCGACGTGAGGCGCCGCGGCCGATGTCCCGGAAAACGCCTTCGAACCGAGGACGGCGGTGCTGACGCGGGAGAAGGCGGTCAAATCCGGCTTCATCCGGCCGTCGGACGCGGGGCCCTGGGAGCTCCACGCCTGCAGGACGTCGGTTTCGGCGTCCGTTGCTCCGACCGCGATCGCCTCGGCGGCGTCGGCCGGAATGCCGATGCTGCCTCCGGGTACGACATATTCGATGACGTTCGAATTTCCTTGAACGATAAGATCGAGAACGCGATTTTCCGACGCATCCCATCTCAAGATCGAGACCCCGTAATATGTCGCGACGTTCGTTTTCCAGAGAGAGCTTTGTTCGAACGGTTTTTGGCCGGTCTCGCCGGTCTGCCAGTCGTCGCAATATTCGAGAAATTCCCAGGCGGTGCCGGTCCAGCGCCACAGCACCAGGTCGAAATCCTGGGTCGGCGCTTCGTAGGATGTCCCGTTCCATGTTCCCCAATCGTCCCAGGTCAGGGTGGCCCTTGTCCATGTCCCGGCCGGGACCGGCCATTGGAGGATCTCATCGTCGGAAGCAAATTCCTGGAAGGAGTCCCCGTTGGCGTCGGCGAAGGTCCCTTTCCAATGGCTTTGGGCGTCGTCTCCGGCCGCGCTTACCCAGAGAATGTCCTGGGCCGCGCATTTTTTAACATCCTCGCAGATCGGCCCCGTTCCGTTTCCCGCTCCGGCTCCCGGCCAAACCAGGGAATAGGAAACGACGTCGATTTTTTCAGCGATGAGATAATCCACCGCGGCGTGCTGCTCCACGTCGGTCTCGAAATTAATCAGGTAGATCCGCGCGTCCGGGGCCATGTCGTGGATGATTTCGGCGCAGGCGGCGCCATGAGAGGTGCCGGCCTCGATATCACCGTCGGTTCGGAACGAGCGGACGGTGACGTCGGCCGGAAGTTCGACGCCGAGGAGTGCGGAATATCCGGCGAATCCCAGGTCGAGGACGGCGATTTTGACGGGATTCGCGGATGACCGGTACGACGCGAGATTGAACCAGGAAAAAGCGCCGCTGCGGGCGACGCCCTCGGAGAGGATCGAGGCCGCCCGCGGAACGGAAGGCAGACGAAGGCGGGAGATGTCGCGGAACGAAGCGAAAGTTTCGATCACGTCCGGCGGCAGGAGCGCCTGGACGAATCGCCCCGAGGTCCGTTCCACGGCACCGCCCAGGGCTTCGATCCGGCGGCAAACGGATCCCGTTTCGTCCGCCCGGGAATCCCCTCCGTGCGCCCCGTCGGTTTCAGCCACGATCCGGATCAACCTGCCTGTTCCGCCGGCCGCCGCCCGTTCGACCCCGGAGCCCGTTTGAACGCGGAGATGCGCCGGAGTCAGGGCCCAGAGAGCGGAATCGATTTTCGGGTGGGCGTCTTTCGGAGGAAGGGCGTACCCGGAGAGATCGGCCGGGGGAGGAACGACAATTTGCCCCGGCGAAACGGGTCCGCCTGCGGATGACAGAACGGCGGCTGCCAAAACCGGGATCAGGGAGGACAGGATCCCCCTCCCGGCGCGTTTGATCTTCATGTCAGGGTGCATTATCGTTTTCCCCCTTGAAGATTGTCAAGCGGCCGATGAAGGTTGTGACGCTTTGAGGCCTTGAGCCGGGCGGCTGTTTTCGTGTATATTAACCTTTACTCTTTTCATCCGGAAATCGAATCCAGGGCCGGACCTTCGGGACGCGGCCCGAAAAGGAACAGGCATGAAAGCGTACACGCCCGACAAAATCCGCAATCTCGCCTTGATCGGCCATGGCGCGGCCGGAAAAACGTCGCTGGCCGCGGCTATGCTCTTCAACGCCGGCGTTACCAGCCGGCTGACCAAGGTCGACAAGGGCAACACGGTCACGGACTACGAGCCCGAGGAAATCGAACGGAAAATCTCGATCAGCTCCGCCCTGTGCCAAATCGAACACCGCGACTGCAAAATCAACGTCGTCGACACTCCCGGATATTCCAATTTTCTCTGGGACACGCGGGCGTGCCTCCGAGCCGTGGACGCGGCCGCCGTTCTCGTCGACTCCGTGGCCGGGGTCGAGGTCGGGACGGAAAAAGTCTGGGACATGCTCGATGAATACAAGCTTCCCCGGGTTCTCGTCATCAACAAAATGGACCGGGAAAACGCCCCTTTCGGCCCGGCGGTGGAAGCGGTCCAACAGTTCTTCGGCCGCCAGGCCATTCCGGTCCAAATCCCGCTGGGCGAAGAAAAGAATTTCCGCGGCATCGTCGATCTCCTGACGATGAAGGCGTACGTGTACGAGAAGGACGAAAGCGGCAAGTTCACCGAAACGGACGTTCCGGCCGAGGTCAAGGACGAGGCGGAAAAGCGGTTTCGTGAACTCGTCGAGATGATCGCCGAGAGTGACGAAAAACTGATGGAAACCTACCTGGACAAGGGCGAACTCTCGCCCGAGGAGGTCCTTTCCGGCCTGAAAAACGGGATCGTCGGCCGCCAAATTTATCCCATTTTCGCCGCCGCCGGCGCGGCCAACATCGGAATTCAGCCGCTCTGCGACCGGCTGATCGAATTTTTCCCCTCGCCGGTCGACCGGCCGGAGATCGAGGCGACGATCAACGGCCAGGCCGGAACGCTGAAACCAAGCCCGGACGGGCCGTTTGCGGCTCTCGTCTTCAAAACGATTTCCGACCCCTATACCGGCCGGATTTCGATGATGCGCGTCTTTGCGGGCAAAATGAACGCCGACGGTACGGTGACCAACCCGGGTAAGGAAACCGACGAGAAGTTCGCCGGGTTCTTCTATCTTCAGGGCAAGGAACAGACAACGGCCGGATCGGCCGTCGCCGGAGACATCCTGGCCACGGCGAAACTGAAAGCCACGACGACCGGCGATACGCTGGCGGCCAAGGGCAGCGGGATCGTCATCCCCCCGATCACGTTCGCCGAGCCGGCGATCTCGTTCGCCATCGAGCCGAAAACCCGGGCGGACGAGGACCGGATCTCCCAGGCTTCCCACCGTCTCGTGGAGGAGGACCCGACCATCCGGTTCGAACGCGACCCCGATACGAACCAGCTGTTGATCTCCGGAAGCGGCGAACTCCATGTCCGGATCGTCACCGATAAATTGAAAAAACGGTACAATGTCGACGTCGACCTCAAGCCGCCCAAGATTTCCTACAAGGAAACGATCAAGGGACGGGCCGACGTCCAGGGCCGGCATAAAAAACAGACCGGCGGCCGCGGCCAGTTCGGCGACGTTTGGATCAAAATGGAGCCGCTTCCGCGGGGCAAGGACTTCGAGTTCGAGGACAAGATCTTCGGCGGCGCGATTCCGCGCAACTTCATCCCTTCGGTCGAAAAGGGGATCATCGAAGCCAAGAAGAAGGGCGTCCTGGCCGGGTTCCCGGTCATAGATTTCAAGGTCATCCTTTACGACGGGTCCTATCACGACGTCGATTCCTCGGACATCGCCTTCAAAATCGCCGCGTCCAAGGCCTTCAAGCTGGCGATGCAGCAGGCCAAGCCGACCATCCTCGAGCCGGTGATGAACGTCGAGATCTACACACCCGAGGCCTACATGGGCGACATCATGGGCAACCTCAACGGCCGTCGTGGCCGGGTCAGTGGGATGGAGCAGAAGGGCTCGATGCGGACGCTTAAGGCGACAGTCCCCATGTCCGAAATGCTCGACTTCGAGCCGACGCTGACATCGATCACGGGAGGTCGGGGCTCCTTCCTGATGGAATTTTCCCACATGGAGGAAGTGCCCGCCCAGCTTCAGCAGAAAATCATCGCCGAAGCGGTCAAGGAAGGCCGGGTCAGGACCGAGGAAGAATAGCGGCGGAAGAATATCGGCGGCGGATCGGGTCGCCCTTTATAAGAAGCATGAGAAGAAAGATGTTATCCAAGTTGGCGCTTGTTTCGGGGATCATTTTGTCGACGCCGCTTTTCGGGCAGGAATCGGATCGTTCCTTATTCCTCAAGATCGGCGATCCCCGGTTCAAGGAACAGACAGTCGAAATCGCCGCCGGAAGCATCGTCTCGATGGAGACGGGAAAGCCCGTTTTGTTCGAGCGGATGATCCAGGAAATGAAGCCGGTCCCTTTCGTTTATCTCGGCGAAACCCATAATTCCCTGCCGATGCACCAGCTCCAAGCCAGGATCATCCGGGCTCTGTATGAACAGGACCGCGGCCTGGCCGTCGGGCTGGAGATGTATCCCGTCACGGCCCAGGAACCGCTTTCCAAATGGAGCCGGGGGCTCCTCACCGAGGACGAATTTCTGCGGGAAGGACGCTGGTATACGACCTGGAACCAGAATTTCGCCTTTTATCGGCCCGTTTTTGACTTCGTGAAAGCCGAGGCGATCCCGCTTTACGCTCTGAACGCCCCGCGCGAAATCATCACGAAGATCCGGATGGCCGGTTGGGACGCCCTGACGGATGAAGAAAAAGCCGTCGTGCCGAAACCGGATCTGACCAACGAGGACCACCGGCTTTTGATGCGGACGATTTTCTCGGCCGAGGAAATGCCCGCGGCGATGAAAGGCGCGGGAATGGAAATGATGTTCGAGGGGTTATATAGAGGACAGGCGGCCTGGGAAGCGGTCATGGCCCGAAACGCCGTCCGCGTCCACGGCCTGGAAGGACGCAAAGTCATCGTCCTGGTCGGTTCGGGCCATCTTCTCTACAATCTCGGCCTGAATCGTCGGGCGGCCGAGATGAGTTCGGCGGCCGGGAAAACGGTCATCGCCGTCGAGGTTCCCAAGGGTAAATCGGCCTTGACAGTCTCCCGGGCATTGGCCGATTACGTCGTCGGCCTCGCGGCGGAGGAGCGGCCGGCGTATCCCTCGATCGGGCTGTCTTTCAAAAAGATCCCCGACCTTTCCAACCTGGTGATCGATAAAAAACCGATCGACGGCGCCGCGCTCGGTGGGGACTTCGAGAAAGGCGACGTCGTTTTATCGGTGGACGGGCGGACATTCTCCGACGTCGACGAACTCAGGATTTATTTGGCCGGTTTCGATTGGGGCGGGGAGGTCAAGATCCGGCTCCTTCGCGCCGGCTTGGAAAAAATGGTCGTCCTCAAACTCAAGGAAACGTCCTAATCTTACTTTTTTTCGGTCAAATCGAGATAAACGACTTCGACGAAACTCGGCCAGCGGGACGGCGGAGCGCCCGGGGACGCCGGGGGTAGCAGCGCCGCCTTCACGTCCTCGAGGGTTTTCCCTTCCGCGATCAAGGCTTTGACCTTGGCCGTTTTTTCCTCGAGCGTCGAAAGCAACGCCTGAAGATCCGTCTTGGTCAGCGCATCGGCGTGGCCGGACAGGTAGGTTTCCACGCCGTCCATCTCGATCATCATTTTCAGGGAGGCGATGTATCCGGCGGCCGTCCCGCCCTTGGCCCGATGGATCAGCGGATCGCGGCCGATGAAGGCCAGGTCGCCGATGAAGGCGGCCTTTTCCTTCGGGAATACGATGACGGTGTCGCCGCCGGTATGGGCCGGGCCCGCCTGAATCAGGGTGAAGGATTCCCCGCCCGCCGTGTGAAAGATGGTTCGCCCCTTAAACGGCGGGGCGAATTGATATTCCCGGTAGGCGGCCATTTTTTCGTCCTGAAACGCTTCTTCCATCTCCTTTTTCGTGGTTTCGCTGACGATTGGTTTGATGGTCTTGGGGAATCCGGTCAATCCGTTGACGTGATCGAGGTCGCTGTGGGTGATAATCAGGTCCGCGACCGGCTTGGAGGTGACTTTCGCGATCTCGGCCAGCATTTCCCCGGCCGCCTCGGCCGTCATTTTCGCATCAAAAACGGTTACGTCTTTTTCGCCGACGTAAAAAGCCGTGTTCGCCCCGACTCCGCCTTTCACGAAGTAGAGCCCGCCGGCGATGTGTTCAACGATCATGGGTTCGGGCTGGGGAGGGGAGGGTTTGGGCGGGGGAGTCGTCTGGGCGCAGAAGCCGATCATTGGAACGAGACATAGGATCGAAAACGTCATTTTAAACATGGGAATCTCCTTGTCTGAGATGAGGATCATAAGACCTCGGAGCTACCGCGTTGTAAAGAAGAAGAGTTTTTTGCGACTGGAAATTCACGAGCTGGGCCGCTTGGTAGGCGAGATGAAGCCAGCCCCGGCTGGCGATGAATAGCTGGGTCAGAAAGAAGCCGGCCCAAACCGCGGCCGCCGTTGTCATTCGTATCGGCGAGATCACGAGCCGCCAGAGGGCCAAAATCGAGAGGCCGGTCAATCCCAGCAGGTAATACAAAACGAGCGTCGACCCCGGGTGGCCGAAGACGTATCGGGCGGAGCTGAGGAGGGCCGGCAAAGCCTTATTCGCGTCCCGCGTCACCATCCGTATGCGGGCGTAGTCCATGATCATCTTGATGAGAAAGACAAGAAAAAGAACGAAAGCGATCTTGAAAAGTGAGAGGGTGAAGGTGAGTTGTTCGTTTGTCGAATTTTTGGTCACGGCCCTCAGGGCGATATTGAGGACGATGAAGACGACGGCCGCGGCGATCCATAAAAGCAGCGAACAGAACGCGAGGCGGAAGAAGCGCCCGTAGTACCGGGCGCCCCCATCAAAGAAAACCCGGCCCGAGCGCGCTTCCGGCGAGCTCTCGACGAGACCTCGCAAGATGCCTCCCTGAAGGAAAATGGAAACCAGAAAATAAATCAGGATGACGGCGAAAAGCGCGGCCTGCATGACGCCCATCGGGCGTCCCGAGTTCACGATCGCTTCGAGGAGAACGTTCATGTCGGCCTTTTTCATCAAGCCCGCGGCCGCTCCGCTCGGCCCGAGAGCCGAGGCAAAGACGCTCGCGAAAAGAACATAAGCGATCGAGGCGAAAAGGACGTTCGCGGCCCACAACAAGAGAATAATCTTCGGCCGGGCCGATGCCGTCCGGATTCCTTTGGCGTAACAGGCGAGAATGCTCATGGCGTCTTTCCCTTTCAGAGCGAAACGAGCGACAGCAGGGCCTGAAACCAGCCCACGAAGCCGAGCGTATATTTCAGAACGGGCCGGCGGGCGCGTTCGATCACCCGGCTGTTGTTCGTGATGTTCGCATCGAGGACCAGCTTGCGGTCGGGGTCGACCTCGGCCGAAACGGCCTTGACCGGCTTGACGTAGACGAAACGTTTCCAGCGGTCGCGGCCGTCCCACGTCTCGCGAACCCGGCTCCCGTCGGAGAATACGACGAGGATCTCCTGGGGGAAGATCCATTCGCCGAACCGCGCGGCGACGACTTCGCTCCGGAACTGTTTCGGCGCGGCAGGGAATTTGGCGCCTTTGACGGCCGGAGTTTCCTTCGCGGGCAGTCCGTCGAACATCCCCAGCGGGTCGAGGACTTCAAACGAAGCGAGATCGCTGATCCCGTAATCGAGCCGGTCCGGGCTGTAGAGGACCTGATCGAAAAACCAGGCCAAGTCTTTTCCGCTGACCTTCTCGGCGACACGGATGAAATCCTTCGTCGTCGGGTGGCGGAACTTCCATTCCTCATAGTAGGTCTTCATGATCCGGGACATGACGTCCTCGCCGAGCAGCCGTTCGAGGGTCAACAGCATCAACGACGCCTTCTGGTAAACGTTGAGACTGTAACTCCCGCCGCTGACGTAAGCCCAGGAGAATTTGTCGATCGGGTCGAAGCGCCCGGATGCGATTACGCTCATCCTTTGGAAGGGGATTTCGCCGATCCTCAGGCCCAGGAAGTCGATCATCGATCCGTCCGGCCCGTAGTACTTGTCCATGGCCTTGGCTTCCGAATACGAGTTGATGCCCTCGTCGAGCCAGGCCTCCTCGAACTCATTCGAGCCGACGATCCCATACCAGTAGCCGTGGCCGAATTCGTGGATCGTGACCATTTCGGGCATGCGAACGCCTCGCGGCATGAAGCTCGTCGTATCGGCGGTGAACAACGTCGGGTATTCCATGCCGCCGGCGGCCGCCGCCCCGGGCGCCGGGTCGACGAGCGTGATCGTTTCGTAAGGGTATGGCCCGTAGCTTGTGCTGTAGAATTCAAGGCCTTGGCGCAGCGCCCGGACGTAGCGGTCCTTCTGGCCGAGGTGCCGGCGATGAATGAGAAAGATCATCTCGGTCTCGACCGGCGGGTTTTTCAGGCTGAATTTTTCGCGGAATTCGACGAACTCGGGACAAGCCGTCCAGGCGAAATCGTGGACATCTTCCTGGACGTGAACGTAGGTTTTTGATCCGTCCGCGTTTTGCGTTTCCGAAATCCGTTTGCCCGTAGCTCCGACGACGTAGCGGGCGGGAACGGTAAGTTCGACCCGGAAAGCGCCGTAATCGGCGAAGAATTCGGATTGGGCATGATACTGGTGGCAGTTCCAGACTCCGTCCTTGAGGACTCCGATCTTTGGAAACCACTGCCCGACCATGAAGAAATCGCCGACGAAACCCGACCGGGCGAAGACCTTGGGAAGCTTGGTCGCGAAATCGATGACCAGAGTGATTTTTTCCCGGGGATTCACGGGCAAGGGCAAAGTCACCTTCATGACGGTCTGATCGTCCGGATTCTGGTCGTCGGGCCGGATAAAAGCCATGGTTCCGGTGAGGTCGTCGCCGTCACGGATCGAGATCTTCCGCACTTCGATGCGCCCCCAATTCTCTTCGTCGGCTTTGAAACCGCGGTGAGTCCTGCCGCTCTCTTTCATAAACGTCGTCCGGTTGTTCTTGAAGGCGTTCATGTAGAGGTGGAACTGCAGTTCCGAGACAGGGTCCTCGGATTCGTTTAGCCAGGTCAGGACCTCTTGTCCTTCGACCGTTTTCGTATCGGTCTGAAGGCGGGCTTTGAGGTCATAGGCGACGACTTGGCGGCTCAGCCCACCAGACGACGATACGCTGAAAACAAGGACTCCGGCTATGAGTAAAAGCGCGGATCTTTTCATCGGGATTCTCCTGTCGGGTCGATTCTAGCACAAATAAGAAAAACAAAACGGGGGCGGCCATGAAACAGTCTCGCGGGATGAATTAGGATGGATCGTTCCTCTTGAAATAGGCGGAGACGGTGGTGCCGATTTCCGACGGTAGGGGGATGACGACCGCTCCGGCCTCGGCCAGGATCCCGGCCTTGTTCTCGGCCCGGCCCGTTCCGCCCTCGATGATCGCTCCGGCATGTCCCATCCGGCGTCCGGGCGGGGAGGTCAGGCCGGCGATATAAGCGAAAACCGGCTTCGGGTATCCGTTCCGGATCACGGCCGAGGCGTCGTCCTCGGCCGTTCCACCGATCTCGCCGATCATGACGATCGCTTCGGTTTCCGGGTCCGCCCGAAACAATTCCAGCAAATCGACGAACGACAACCCCGTGACGGGGTCGCCGCCGATGCCGACGGCCGTCGATTGACCCAAACCCGCGTCCGAAATCTGCCAAACTGCCTCATAGGTCAGTGTCCCGGAGCGGGACATGATTCCGATCCGGCCGGGCCGGTGGATCGGTCCGGGCATGATTCCGACCTTGGCCCGTCCGGGGGAAATGACTCCGGGCGTGTTGGGACCGAGGAAGAGCGAATTCGTGCCGGAGAGAAATTTTTTGACCCGGATCATGTCCAGGACGGGAATGCCTTCGGTGATGCCGACGATCAGGCGGATTCCCGCGGCCGCGGCCTCCATGATCGCGTCGGCGGCCGCAAACGGAGGGACGAAGAGAACGGAAACATCTGCCTCCGTCGCGGCCCGGGCTTCGGCGACCGAGTTGAAAACCGGAAGATCCAGATGAACGCGGCCGCCCTTGCCGGGAGACACGCCGCCCACGATCCGGGTGCCGTATTCGATCATCCGGGTGGAATGAAACGTTCCTTCTTTTCCGGTGAACCCCTGGACGAGGATCCGGGAATCGGCGCCGATCAGGATGCTCATGACCGGCTCCCTCCCCGGGCCGCGGCGACCGCCTTTTTGGCGGCTTCGCCCATCGTTTCGGCGGGTTCATAGGCCAGCCCCGAGGCGGCCAGCAAGGCCCGACCTTCGGCGGCGTTTGTTCCTTGAAAACGGACGACAAACGGGACGCGGGCGCCTGTTTCCTTTGTCGCGCCGATGAGCCCCCGGGCGACCAGGTCGCAGCGGACGATTCCACCGAAGACGTTGATCAAAACAGCCCGGACGCCCGGGTCGGAAACGACGATCTTGAAACCCTCCCGCACGGCGTCCTCGGAAACGCCGCCCCCGATGTCGAGAAAATCGGCGGGACGTCCGCCCGCCGCTTGAATCTGGTCGGCGGTCGCCATGGCCAGGCCGGCGCCGTTGACGAGGCAGCCGATGTCGCCGCCCAGCCGAACGTAATTCAACCCGACTCGGGCGGCCGCCGCTTCGGCCGGGTCGGCGTCGGGATCGTCGGCCGGGGGACGGAAATCCGGATGGCGGAACAAGGCGTTGTCGTCGAGGACGACTTTCGCGTCGAGAGCCAGGAGCCGCCCTTCATCCGTCAAAGCGAGGGGATTGATTTCGATGACCGAGGCGTCGTTTTGCAGAAAAGCGCGGGCGACGCCGGTGATGATCGCCGCCGCCTGCGTCTGCGATTCCCCCGTGAGGCCGAGGGCGAAGGCGAGACGCCGAGCCTGGTAAGGGAGCAACCCGACGAACGGATCGATTTCCTCCCGGAAGACGGCATCCGGTTTCGTCCGGGCGGTTTCCTCGATCTCGATCCCGCCCCGCGGCGAAGCGAGCAGGACGATGCGGCCTTGGGAACGGTCGACCGCCGCACCGATATAAAATTCCGAGCGGAACGAGACGGCTTCCTCGACGAGGATGCTCCGGATCGGAAGCCCCTGTTTGCCGGTTTGGGGCGTGATCAGGCGCGTTTTGAAAAGGGCTTCGGCCTTGGCCCGGGCGTCCTCGGGACCGAGGGCGAATTTAATGCCTCCGGCCCGACCCCTTCCGCCCGCCGGGATTTGGGCTTTTAAAACGACGCGGTTCCCGAGACTTTCCGCGGCGGCCGCCGCCCGGGCCGCGGTCTCGACGACTTCGCCTTTCGGAATGGGAATCCCGTATCGGAAGAGGATTTCCTTGGCCCGATGCTCGAGGAATTTCATCTCGGGTTCATTGTATCAAAAAGCAGAGGGGTCAAGACACTCGTGTCCACGATCCCGTGCTTGGCCATCGATTTTCCCGTGGCGATGGACGTCCATATCACCGAGGACTTGGCGGCTGACATCGAAATAAAAAAGCCGCCCCGCCTGAGGCGGCGGGGCGGCTTGAATGACCCGGGAGTTCGGACGATCAGAGCTTGGTTTCTTCGGCCGTTTTCTTTACGCCGCTGATCGTCTTCTGAAGGAGGGCGTTCTCGTCCTCGGTCAGCTTGATTTCATAAATCTTCTCGATGCCTTTGGCGCTGATCATCGCGGGGACGCCGATGAAGAGCCCTTTGACGCCGTACTCGCCCTCGCACAGGGCGGCGCAGGGGAGGATCCGGCGCTTGTCGTGGAGGTAGGATTCGGCCATGACGATCGCGCTCCAAGCCGGGCTGAAGAACGCCGAGCCCTTGCCGAAGAGCTTGACGATCTCGGTGCCGGCTTCGCGGGTCCGGAGGGCCAGCTTCTCGATCTGTTCCTTAGTCGCGATTTCGGTCAGGGGCACGCCGCCGACCGTGGTCAAGCGCGGCAGGGGAACCATGTCCGGGCCGTGGCCGCCGAGGACCGTTCCCGAGACGTCGCAGACGGACACGCCGAGTTCCATGGCGATGAACGCCCTCCACCGGGCGGTGTCCAGCGTTCCGGCCATCCCGGCGACTTGGTTCCTGGGGAATCCGGTCAATTTTGAGAAGGCATAGACCATCGCGTCGAGCGGGTTGGTGACGATGACGCAGAACGCCTTGGGAGCGTATTGCTTCACCCCGGCCGCGACGACGGAGATGATCTGCAGGTTGACGGCCAGCAGGTCTTCGCGGGTCATTCCGGCCTGGCGGGGACGGCCGGCCGTGATGATGACGACGTCGGCTCCGGCGATGTCCTTGTAGTCGGACGTCGCGGTGATCTTGGCGTCGTAGTTTCCATGGGGGGCCATTTCCATCAGGTCGAGGGCTTTGCCTTTGGCCGGATTTTCGAGCTCGGGAATTTCGAGGATGACGATGTCACCGAGTTCCTTCTGGGCGGCGATCATGGCCAGGATCTGTCCGATCTGGCCTCCGCCGATCAAGGCGATCTTCTTACGCATCGGAAATCTCCTTTTTATTTTGATCCCCGGGTCGTTCGGCCCGGAATCAGGTCCGAAAATGAACGTCAAGTTTACCTTGATTCGTTAAAAAACTCAACCGCTTGACCCCCGCCCCCCCGAATCGGGTACACTATGGGTCTTGAAGCCGGTTTCGAAATGATCTCTCTTTAAGTGGGAAGCGGACATGCAGGTCAAAGTGAACGAAAAGTCGGTCGAAATCTTTTCCGGGGCGCGCGTCAAGGACGTCGTGCGCAAGTATTCTCGGACGGCGTGGAAACAGGTCCGGGGAAAAAAGTATTCGGTCTTTGACCGGTACGGCCATGAGGTCGCTTTGGACGGCGAACTCTCCGGCGGCGAGGGGCTCTTTGTCAGGAGCGTCGAGCCGGAAAAGCGGCAACGATGAATAAGGCGGCCCGATTCGTTCTATCGGTTTTCCTGCTGTTGCCGGCCCTTTTGTTCTGCCGCGGCTGTTCCTCCGGCGCATCGATGTCCCCGGCGCCCGGCGAAACGCGCCTCGTCATCTTTCATTCGAACGACGTTCACGGCAAAATCGACAACTTCGCTAAGGTGGCCGCGATCTTGAAACGGGAGCGGGAAAGCGGGGCCGACGTCTTTTATTTCTGCGCCGGCGACAACTTCACCGGCAATCCGATCGTCGACCGGTTCAATCCTCCGGGTGAGCCGATGCTCCAACTCCTCAACCGCCTGGGCCTCGACCTTCTCGCCGTCGGAAACCACGAGTTCGATTACGGCCTGGCGGTTCTGGAAAACTTCGCCGCCCGGGCCCGCTTCCCCCTGCTTGCGGCCAATATCCAGGCCCCGCCCGGCGCCTTTCCGCAATTGCGTCCCTCGGTGGTCCTGGAGGCAAGCGGGGGGATAAAAATCGCCGTTTTCGGCCTGATCCAGATCGAAAAAGCAAGCGGCCTGCCCTCGACTCTTCCCGAGAGGGTCAAGGGCCTCACGTTCAGCGAACCGCTGCAGGCCGCCCTGGAAATGAAAACGATGCGACCGGGAAACCATGTTTTAATCGCCTTGACCCACATCGGTTATGACCAGGACCGGCTGTTGGCCGAGCGCATGCCCGAACTGGACGTGATCATCGGCGGTCACTCCCACACCCGGGTCGACCCGGCGGAGATCGTGAACGGCGTCTTGATCGCCCAGACGGGCAGCGACAACCGGTTTCTGGGCCGGGTTGAATTGCGGATGCGCGACGGCCGGGTGATCGAAAAGAAAGGCCGCCTGATTGATCTTCGGGGAAAACTCAAGGAGGATCCCGAGGTCAAGGCCATGATCGACCGCTTCAACCGGAACCCGGCGCTGACGCGCGTTCTCGCTACGGCTCCCTTCGACATCACGGGCAAGGAGGAGCTGGGCTGCCTGATGACCGACGCTTGGCGCCGGGAGCTCGGCCTGGATATCGCCTTCCAGAACAACGGCGGCATCCGCCTCAATCGCCTGGATAAGAAAATCACGCTCAAGGACGTCTATGCCTTGGATCCCTTCGATAACCAGGTTGTCGAGATCACCATGACCGCCGCGGAGATCCGTGGCCTGGTCCGCGAGTCGTTTGAACGGGGAGACGATATCGACCTCCAGGTTTCGGGCATCACGTACACGGTGCGCACGGACAAAGATCAGAGCGTCAAGGAAGTCCTGCTTCGCGGAGCGGGCGGCAAGGCCCTTCCGGAAGACAGGACGTTTACGGTCGGCTTCTCCAGTTTCATCCCCAGCGCCTACCGCTTTGAACACAAAGACCCCGGCCGTTCTCTGGGGATATCCACCGCCGACGTCCTGATCCATTTCCTGGAAAGACATCCCGACCTCTCCGTTTATCGCGACATCCGGCGCGCCTTCGTAGAAACGGAAGGTCAAAGCTGACCGATCAGGATAAAACGGATAATTTCAAGAAATTTTTTCCTTACTCAACCGGCCCCGCAAACAGGCCTTACCCCATAAAACGGGGATGAAATTGGTTAACTGTTGAAAATTGTTCGTCTTACAAGAAAATTCATCTGGAAAGGAAAAAATGGGGGAACTTTTCGAGGAATGAAGTACTCCGACCAAGCTAAGATATGGCTGCCTTAGAAGCATTTCTCCCCATATGGGAGTTCAAAACCTCGAAGATTAGAAGGATCTTTTTTTGGGGTAACTTTTTAAGGTTTCAATATATGCGAAAAAATTTGGGGTAAGTCCTGGCGGAATAACTCTTGACCACCGCCCCCCTGAATCGGGTAAACTAGGGATTCCCGAATCCGCTTTTCGGGCGATTCATCACGATCGCAAGGAGCCGCCGCGATGTTGGACAATTATTTCAAGCATGTCGCCGAACGCCGAGCCCAGGGGATCCCGCCCCTTCCGCTGAATCCCGAGGATACGGCCGAAGTCTGCTATTTGCTCGAAGCTCCTCCGGTCGGAGAAATCGAATGCCTTTTCGCCCTTCTTAAAGACCGGGTTTCGCCGGGTGTCGATCCCTCGGCGAAAGTCAAAGCCGCATGGCTGGCCGATATCGCCCGGGGCAAAAAAACCTCGCCCGGCGTCTCTCCGTCAAAAGCCGTTTTTCTTCTCGGGACGATGATCGGCGGATACAACGTCGGCCCGCTCGTCGAATTCCTCGAAGTTCCGGTCCTGTCCCAGGCCGCGGCCGATGCCTTGAAAGGAACGATTCTCGTTTACGGGACCTTCGACCGCGTTTGGGAGCTTTCCCGGATCAATGCAGCGGCCGGGGACGTTTTGAAATCCTGGGCTGAAGGCGAATGGTTCCTTCGCCGGCCCGAGTTTCCGAAATCCCTGACCCTGACCGTCTACAAGGTCGACGGGGAAATCAATACCGACGATTTCTCCCCTGCCAAGCAGGCCGCCACTCGGCCCGATATTCCGCTCCATGCGCTGACGATGGGCGGGACGCGGTTCCCCGACGGCAACGCGACGATTGCCGAGTTTCGGGCTGAAAACAAGCGGGTGGTGTTCGTCGGCGACGTCGTCGGCACGGGATCGTCCCGGAAATCCGCCTGCAATTCCGTCATGTGGCACATCGGCGAGGACATTCCCTTCGTTCCCAACAAGCGCCGCGGCGGCGTCGTCCTCGGCGGGCTGATCGCCCCGATTTTCTTCAACACGACCGAGGATTCCGGCGGCCTGCCGATCCAAAACGTCGACGTCACTAAAATGAAGACCGGCGGCGTCATCGTCCTCGACCTCGAAAACGGAACGGTAAAAACGGAGGCCGGCGAGCTTCTTTCGAAATTCGAACTCAAACCGTCCACGCTCCGGGACGAATTCCGGGCCGGCGGCCGGTTGAACCTGATCATCGGCCGGGCCTTGACCCAGAAGGCGCGGGCCGCCCTGAAAATGGGGGAGGCGTCCTTCTTCATCCCGGTCCGGAATCCTGTACCCAAGAACGGGCAGGCTTATTCGCTCGCCCAAAAGATCGTCGGCCGGGCCTGCGGTGTGGAAGGAATCCTCCCCGGCTCGGCTTGCGAACCGAAAATGACCACGGTGGGTTCCCAGGACACCACCGGCCCCATGACCGCCGACGAGCTGAAGGAACTCGCCTGCCTGGAATTCCAGGCCGACCTCTTCATGCAGTCGTTCTGTCATACCGCGGCTTACCCGAAACCGGCCGACGTCAAAATACATAAATTTTTACCCGGCTTCATCACCGAACGGAAGGGCGTTTCGCTCCGGCCGGGCGACGGGGTCATCCATTCCTGGCTCAACCGCCTGCTCCTTCCCGACACGATGGGGACCGGCGGCGACTCCCACACCCGGTTTCCGATCGGCCTGAGCTTCCCGGCCGGGTCGGGGCTCGTGGCCTTCGCCGGCGCGCTCGGCTTCATGCCCCTCGACATGCCGGAATCAGTCCTGGTGCGTTTCCAAGGGTGTCTCAACCCGGGCATCACTCTGCGCGACTTGGTCAACGCGATCCCCTTCTTTGCGATTAAAAAAGGATTGCTGACCGTGGCAAAAAAAGGAAAGGTCAACGTCTTCAACGGCCGCGTTCTGGAGATGGAAGGCCTGCCCGATTTGACCGTCGACCAGGCTTATGAATTGACCGACGCTTCGGCCGAACGGTCGGCCGCCGGGGCGGTCATCGCCCTTTCCGTCGAAAAGGTCGTTAAACACCTGCGGAGCGAAGTCGCCCTGATGTCGAAAATGATCGTACAGGGCTACGGCCACGCCGAAACGTTGAAGCGGCGGATCGCCGCGGCCGAAGCCTGGCTGGCGAAACCCGCCTTGATCCAACGCGACAAAAAAGCGCTCGAACAATCTTACGCGGCCGTTCTCGACATCAACCTGGCCGAAATCAAGGAGCCGATTTTAGCCTGTCCCAACGACCCCGATGATGTCAAGATTCTTTCGGAAGTGGCCGGCGACAAAATTGATGAAGTCTTCATCGGGTCCTGCATGACCAACATCGGCCATTTCCGGGCGGCCGGACGGATCTTCGACAAGGCCGGCACCCCGGCGACGAAAATCTGGCTGACCCCGCCGACGAAAATGGACGAAGCCCAACTGAAGAAAGAAGGCTATTATTCTATCTTTTCCCAGGTCGGCGGCCGGACGGAAATTCCCGGGTGTTCCCTCTGCATGGGAAACCAGGCCCGGGTCGCGCCGAAGGCGACCATTCTGTCCACCTCGACCCGAAACTTCGACGACCGGATGGGAGACGGCGCCCGGGTTTACCTGGGATCGGCCGAGTTGTCGGCGATCGCGGCGATCAAGGGCGCGCTTCCGACCCCGGCGGAATATTTCGAGGTGATGAAGACGAAAGTCCTGCCGGCGGCCGAAGAATTGTACAAGCCGCTGGATTTCGCCGAAACGAAGGGCATCTCCCTGAGCTACGCCGGGGATCGGTGAAGACCTTGATTTCGCTCGCCGGGCATCGCACTCTGATCACGGGCGGATCCCGCGGCATCGGCCGGGCGGCGGCGATCCTGTTCGCCGAAGCCGGAAGCGATGTCGCGTTCAATTATTGTCGCGACGAAAAGGCCGCTCTAGAGGTCAAAGAAGCCGTCGAATCCCGCGGCCGTCTCTGCCTCGCCCGAAAAGCCAATCTGGCGCGGCGGGATGAGGCGGTCGCCCTGGCCGGAGCCGTCGCCGACGCCTGGGGCTGGATCGATATCCTGGTCAATAATCACGGAATCTGGACATATCTCGAGATGGGCGAAGGCGACGTCGATTCCTGGAAAAAGACGATAGAGGTCAACCTGGACGGCGTTTATTACCTCACGGACGCGGTCGTTCCCATGATGAAAGCCCGGAACCAGGGGTGCATCATCAACGTGGGGTCGACCGCCGGAATCAGGGGGGAAGCCCATCATTCGCATTACGCGGCGACCAAGGGGGCGCTCAACGCGCTCACGAAATCCTGGTCCTCGGAACTTGCGCCCTTCGGGATCCGGGTCAATTGCGTCGCCCCCGGCTGGGTGGATACGGATATGAGCGCCGAATCCTTCGCCGACCCGGCCTTCCGGGAAAGCGTCCGTCAGTCGATTCCCCTGAAACGCATCCCGCCGCCCGAAGATATCGCCGGCCCGATCCTCTTTCTGGCCTCGGATTTGGCCCGTCATATCACCGGGGCGATCATCAACGTCAACGGGGGGGCCGTCCTCTGCGGATGACCGGACGGAGAAATTTCGGCTTGACATCCCTTTTGGGCTTATGTTATTCAGAAAGGCGTCTTCAAGCATAAACATGGGAAAGAAACACCTCTCCCTGATCATCGTCCCGCATACCAAGACGTCTCACCGGACGCTGTCGTTTTCCAAGAGGACGGTCAAGGCGGCGGCGGGATTGGGGATCGGTCTGGCCGTTTTGTTGACGGGAATCACCGTCGATTACGTCCGGATTCGCCTTTCCCATAAGAGCTACAGCTTCCTCCTCGCCGAAAACACGAAACAGAAGGAAGAGTTGAGCGTTTACGAGTCGAAAGTCGGGCAACTGGAGCAAAAACTCATCTCCTTCCGGGAATACGCCGGGAAATTGAACGTTTTCGCCGGAATCAAGTCGCCTGAGATGTTGACGAATCCCGGCGTCGGCGGCGGCGATCCCTCCGTCGAATCAGAATCCGGTCAGGATTTGTCTTTTACGGCCGGCCAGCCGCAGTCGATCCCGAAAATTCAGGCGTTGGCTCGAACAGCCGACGACCTGGAGAAAAATTTCGATACGCTGCTTACCCGTTTTGAACAACTCCAGGGCCAGTTCGCCACCCGGCCCTCCATCGCCCCGGTCATCGGCTATCGTTCCAGCGGCTTCGGTTGGCGCCTTGACCCGTTCAATCCCGGACGGAGGGTTTTCCATTACGGCCTCGACATCGCGACCATCCATGGAAATCCCGTGGTCGCCACGGCCGACGGTTCGGTCATCCGGGTCTCCTATGACGGCACTTTTGGGAACAATATCATAATCAACCACGGCAACGGGATCACGACGCTCTACGGGCACCTGAGCAAAACGCTCGTCCAATCGGGGGATAAAGTCAAGCGGGGGGATACGATCGGCCTGGTCGGACGGACGGGCCGGGCGTTGGGCGACCACGTTCATTACGAAGTCCGCCTTAACGGCAATCCGGTCAATCCCAATTCGTACATCCTGGAAGAATTCTGATCTTCATTCCAATAAATCGCCCGTTTGGATTCCCCCTCCCAGAATAAAAGCAGCGGCGGCCATTTCCACACGGTTTTCCGGATTGAGCCGGGTGATTAAGTAACGCGTTCCACCGCCGCAGGCGACGGAAATCCCCGTCTTGGACAAGCCCGCGATTGTTCCGGGGGGCCCCTGATGAGCGGGTGAGGCGACTCCTTCTTCCGGGCAGCCGGCGAGAACAATCAACCGGCCTTCATGAAGATGAGTGTAGGCCGACGGCCGCGGGGTCATAGCCCGGACGCGCCGGTCGATTTCGACGGCGGTTTTTCCCCAATTCAACAAGCCGTCTTCTTTACGGAGCTTGGGCGCGAGCGTTGCCTGGGAATGGTCCTGCGGCCGGGGAACGATCGTTTCGATTTGGGCGAGCGTCCGCAAGAGAAGCCCGGCTCCGAGTTCGGCCAGCCGGGCTTCGAGCTCCCCGGCCGTCTCCGCCGGACCGATCGCCGTCTCCTCCCCGGACAAAACATCGCCTTCGTCAATTTTTTGGTCGAGACGAAAGATCGTCACCCCCGTCCGCGTCTCACCGGCCGCTATGGCGGCCGCGACCGGCGCGGCCCCGCGATAGCGGGGCAGGATGGAAAAATGAACGTTGATCGTCCAAAACCGCGGAAGGGCTATGACCGGCATCGGGATGATCTGGCCGTAGGCGACGACGACCTGGATGTCGGGTTCCGCCGCCCTCAGCCGGTCCAGGATTTCGGGGTCCTGGCGTATCTTTTCCGGTTGGACCATGGGGATTTCATGTTCGAGGGCGAAGCGTTTGACCGGGCCGGGAAGCAATTTTTTGCCCCGGCCCGCCGGGCGGTCGGGTTGGGCGACGATGAGGGGGATTTCATGTCCCGCGCCGCGTAAGGCCCGGATCGAAGGCAGCGCGGCTTCCGGGCTTCCGAAAAAGACGACGCGCATGATGTCGCTCAAGACGCGGCGGCCGCGGCTTTTTTAAACTTTTTCCGAATCAGGCTGCGTTTCAGCGGCGAAAGGCGGTCGACGAACAATTTCCCTTCCAGGTGGTCGATTTCGTGGCAAAAAGCGCGGGCGAGAAGGTCCTGGGCTTCTATGATTTTTTCCCGGCCGTCGAGGCCGAGGCCGCGGACCGTGATTTTCTGCGGCCGCGACACTTTCTCGAAGACTTCGGGAACGGACAAGCAACCCTCCTCCCGGACGCAGGCGCCCTCCTGGGCCGTGATTTCGGGATTGGCCATGACGATGAGTTCGTCGGGATTTTCGCCGATGGACAGGTCGACGACGATCAAGCGGACGCCGGCATTGACCTGAGGAGCTGAAAGCCCGATGCCGGGAGCGGCGTGCAGGGTTTCGACCATGTCCCGGGCCAGCAAGCGCACGTCGTCGTCGATTTCTTCCACGGGCGCGGCTTTCCGGGACAACGTTTTATGCCCGATGGTAATGATGGGGCGTATGGCCATGGTATTATTTTATCCCAAGTCGGGGACGGAACAAAGTTCCGTCCCCCAGTAAGCGATGATGGGCCGCGAGTTCCCGTGGTCTAACACCCGATGTCTTCCTGGCGGGGACAGGATTCTGGTCCTGTCTCCAAACAAGCGATGATCTTTCGTATGCTTCGAGAGCCGAAAACCAGATGTCTTCCGACCGGGGACAGGTCAAAGACCTGTCCCCCAGTAAGCGATGATCTTTCGCGAGCTGCCTAGGCCTTGATGTTTACATCACCGCCGACGGCGGCGGGGGTTCGTCGGCCTTCCCGGCGTTCTTAAGAGGCACGTAGATCAAATAATAGCCAATGGCGACGAGAGCGACGAGGCCAAGCCAGTAGGATGGCGCACCGAAGAGCCGGGGGATGTTGATGCCGATGGCGTGCTGGTCATACAGGATTTTCCACAAGGCCTTGAACAGCCCGGTCAATCCCTCTCCCGCAATCAGTCCGGCGGCGAGCAGGATGCCGACGTTGGCTGCCCGGGCTTTCTGGGCTTCGTTGAACCCGCGCTTGGCCACGACCTTGTCGGCGAGTCCCTTGATCATGCCGCCGACGAAGATGGCAAAGGTGGTTTCCAGGGGAAGGTACATGCCGACGGAAACCAGCATCGGCGATTTGACCTTGAGAAGAATCATGGCGAAGCCCATCAGCATGCCGCTGATGACAAGCGGCCAGGCCATCTCTCCGCCGACGATGCCCTTGGCGAGGGCGGCCATCAATCCGGCCTGCGGGGCGGCGAGTTCGCGGCTGCCGAAGGTGTAGGCGCTGTTGAGCAGCATCAACGGGAAATACATGACCGCGGAGGCCACGAAAATTCCGATAATATTGCCGGTCTGCATTTTCCACGGCGTTCCGCCGAGGATATGGCCGACCTTGAGGTCCTGGAGCATTTCGCCGGTCACAGCCGAGGAAACGCAGACGACGGCGGCCACGCCCAGCACGGCCGCCACGCCGCTGGCCCCGGCGGCCCCGACGAGGACCATGAGCAGGGCGGCGATGATCAGGGTCGAGAGGGTCAATCCGGAAATGGGATTGTTGGACGAGCCGATTGTTCCGACGAGGTTGCCGGAGACGGCGGCGAAAAAGAAACCGGCCACGCCCATGACGACCGCGGCGATGAGCGCCGGCAGGAAGGCCCCGGCGAAGATGCGGTAGACGAGGATCATGCAGACGAAGGTCAGGGCCAGCCCGCCCAGGACGATTTTAATATTGAGGTCTTTTTCGAGGCGGGAGACGACTTCCTGGTGCCCGGTGGATTTTTTGACGTCGGAGATCGACCGTTTGATCCCGATGCCGAGGCTTTTTCTCATCATGAACAGCGTGTACCCGGCGCCGACGAGCATGCCGCCGACGGCGATCGGACGGATGATGAATTTCCAGACGTTCGTGACCATATCGGTCCAATCCGCGGCCGGAACGACGGCCCCAACCCCGTAGATCGTGTCGATCAGCTGAGGGCCGAGAAAAAACATCAGGACCGGGGCGAACAGGCCCCAGGCAAGGAGCCCGCCGGCGAAGTTTAGGGAGGCCAGCCTCGGACCGATGATGTATCCGACGCCCAGGTAGGCGGGGAAAATGCCCGGCCCGGAGACGGACACTATGCCGCCGGCGGTCACTTTTGCCGACGTTTCCTCCGTTCCGAGGCGGACGAAACTGGAGCCGATCTTGCCGATTTTAAAAAGGAAATCTCTGGAGGCGGCATAAACACCGAACATGTCCAGGGCGTAAAACAGGGAGCCGAGGCCCATGGCCCGGAACAGGTGTTTGGCTCCGCCGCTGCCTTGCTGGCCGGCCTTGTGGATTTCGGCAGCGGCCACGGATTCGGGAAAGCCGAGGTCGGGGTCGGTGACCATGACCCGGCGGAGGAAGGTCACGAACAGAATCCCGAGAATGCCGCCGACGAACAGGAGGGCGGTCGTCTTGATGTAGGCGTCGAACGTGTCGAATCTCAGCCACACGCCCGCGAGTAGGAACCCGGGGATCGTGAAAATGGCTCCGGCCGCGACCGACTCGCCGATGGAGCCGACAGTCCGGGCGAAGTTTTCCTCGAGGATCGAGCCCTTCATCAGGCGGAGGACGGCCATCCCGATAACGGCTGCGGGGTAGGTGGCTGCGATCGTCATCCCCGCCCGGAGGCCGAGGTAGGCGTTGGCCGCGCCCAGGACGACGGTCATGACAATCCCGATGAGAAGAGCCCGGAGCGTGAATTCCTTCATGTTCGTTTTTTCAGGAACATACGGTTGCTGGCTCATGCGTCCTCCTTTGAACCAAGGGCCTATTTATATAAAGAATCCCGATTTCAGTCAAGTGGCAACGTCTTTTTTTCCGGTTTCCGACCGGCCCGGAAGGAGGGATACGATCAAGCCGGGGCGTTATGGATCTGCTGATTTGCGACCAACATCCGATAGAATTCGTTTTCGGCCAGCAACGAGGCGTGCGTTCCCACGGCCACGATCCGGTTCTTGTCCAGAAACAGAATGGAGTCCGCATCCTGGATCGTGGACAACCTATAGGCGATCACTTACAGGGTTTTACCCGCTCATTGCGCGCGGCGGAAAATTGTGTTTAAATAGCACCTCTAAAAAGAATAGGAAAGACACGGAATGAGTCTTTTTAGCTGGTTTAAAAACAGGTTGTTCTGTGATCTGGCCATCGATTTAGGAACGGCCAACACCCTGGTCTTCATGAAGGGCAAGGGGATCATCATTCAGGAGCCGTCCATCGTCGTCATCAACAAGCAGACCGGTAAGGTCGAGGCCGTCGGGTTGCGGGCGAAGGAAATGCTGGGCAAGACGCCGGCCAACATCCTGGCCATCCGGCCGATGCGCGACGGCGTCATCGCCGACTTCGAGGTCGCCGAAAAAATGCTGGATTTTTTCATCAAGAAGGCGACCAACAACCGCGGGTTCCTTCTCCGCCCGCGGATCGTGATCGGCATCCCGACCGGGATCACTCAGGTCGAGCGCCGGGCGGTCAAGGACGTGGCCATGCGGGCCAAGGCGACCGAGGTCTTCCTCGTCGAGCAACCGATGTCGGCCGCGGTCGGGGCCGAACTCCCGATCGCCGAACCGACGGGGAACATGGTCGTCGATATCGGCGGCGGCACCACGGACATCGCCGTCATTTCGTTGAACGGGATCGTCTTCAATCATTCCATCCGGATCGCGGGCAACGAGATGGACGAGGCGATCCTTCAATACCTCAAGAAAAAATACAACCTTCTGATCGGCGAGCGTTCGGCCGAGAACGTGAAGATTCAGATCGGGTCGGCCTATCCGCTCGATGAGCCGCTGACCATGGAAATCAAGGGGCGCGACCTCCGCGAGGGCATCCCGAAAACGATCGTCATCGACGACCAGGAAATCCGCGAGGCGCTCGAGGAAGTCGTGGCCGCGATCGTCAACGCCGTCCGGATCGCCCTGGAAAAAACGCCGCCCGAACTCTCGGCCGATATCATCGACCGCGGCATCATCCTGACCGGCGGCGGGGCGCTTCTTAAAAACCTGGACAAACGCATCCGGGAGGAAACGCAGCTTCCCGTTTTCATCACCGATGATCCGCTGACGGCGGTCGTTTTGGGGGCGGGAAAAATGCTGGACGACCTCGAGCTGCTCCGGAAGGTCGCCATCCCGTAAATCGGCGGCTTCGCCATGCCGCGGTTTTTAAAAGAACGAAAAAACGCGCTCGTCTTGGCCGGGCTGATGTTCGCCCAGACGATCCTTCTTTCGCTCCAGATTCCCCTCGGTGAGGAAGCGAGTTTCTTCGAACGGACGGCGTTCGCCGTCTTGGCCCCGATCCAGAACGGGATCCGGAGCCTTCTCCGGGGAGGCGGGGACATCTGGAACCGTTACGTCTATTTGCGCCGGGTTGAGGCCCAAAACCGGTCTTACCGCGACGAGTTGTTCCGCCTCCGGCAGGAAAACACTCTTCTCCGCAACGGCTTGGATCGTCTGGAAAACCGGGCAGCGGCGGCCGCGTTTCTCCGCGGGCTCCGGCGGGCGTTTGTTTTGGCCGACGTCATCGGGATCGACGCGGCCAATCCCTACAAGTCGATCATCATCGACCGGGGATCCCGCCACGGACTTCGAAATCAAATGCCGGTGGTCGATGCCCAGGGCCGTCTCGTCGGCCGGATCATCGCCCCGATCAGCGCCGGCGAAGCGACCGTCCAGCTTGTCACCGACACCCTCAGCGCGATCGGCGTTCGCGGCGAGGAACACCCTGTCTCGGGGATCCTGATCGGAGATCCCGTCACCGGCCGGGGATGGTTGACGTATGTCCCCGCCTCCGACGAGTCCCTGGTCGAAAACGAAGCGTTGACGACGACCGGGTTCGACCGCGTCTTTCCGCCGGGTCTTCGGGCCGGCACGATCATTTCCGTCCAGACGGACGGATCGCTTTTCAAAAAGATCGCCATTCGTCCGGCCTTCGATTTCCGCGACCTGTCGATCGTCGCCGTCCTGACCGGTCCGGTCGGGGAGAACGAATGAGAAGCTGGATCGCCGGGGGAATCGGGGTTCTGGCGGCGGTTCTCGTCTTTTCGCTCCTCCGCCCGCTGTCGGCGCCCGCGGATTTGATCATGGATGTTTTTTCCGTGGCCGTACTCATCTTCGGGACGTTGGAGGGAGAGGTTTCGGGGGCCGTCTTCGGCGCCGTCTGCGGCTTGATCGTCGACGCGTTTTCCCTCGGCGTTTTCGGCCTCGCGGGACTGAGCCTGACGCCGGGAGGGTTTCTGGCCGGTTACGTGTCCCGGAAAATCAACATCCAGTCGGTGTTCCGGACATTCGTGTTTTTTGCCGTTTTGGCCGTCGGGATGTTCGCCGCTTGGGCCGGCCTGACAGTGCTCGTCGGCCGAAGCCTGCTACCCTGGTCCGGCGGCCTCATCGCCCTGCGTCCGGTCGTCTCCGCCGTTGCGGCCTCCGTGATTTATGAAGGAATCCGCCGGATCAAGGCCCGTCATGAGCGATAAAGGCATTTATGAGGATTTTTCCCAGGTCCGCCGCCGGGCCGGCATCGTCTTCATCGTGGTCGCGATCTTGGTCGGCGTCGCCCTCGTCGCGTATTGGAAAATTCAGATCCTCGACTTCAAAAAATACGACTCCCTGTCCGTCGCCAACCGGACGCGAGACATCATCCTCCCGGCGCCGCGGGCGATTTTGACCGACCGGTCGGGTGAGATTATTCTGGCCGACAACCAAGCTGCCTTCAAGGCCTCCTTCATCCGGGAAAACACCCGGGATGAAGCGGGATCAATCGCCCGGATCGCTTCGCTGCTTGGCTTGGAACCGTCCGTCGTCTCGGCCCGCGTCGAAAAATACAAGTCGTGGCCGGCGTTCCGCCCGATCGTCGTCAAGGATAAGCTGACGTTTGGGGAAGTGGCCCGGATCGAAGCCCGGAAAAACGATCTTCCGGAATTAATCGTCGAAACCGAGCCGAGGCGGATTTATCCCTATGCCTCCTTGGGTTCCCACGTGCTCGGCTACCTGCAGGAAGCCGACGCGGAAGATTTGAAAGCTCATCCCGAGGAACTGCGGCCCGGCGACATGATCGGGAAAATGGGGATCGAGGGGGCGTACAACCAACGCATCGCCGGCCGGGACGGACGGCTCGTCGAAATCGTCGACAGTCTCGGCCGCAAGCAGGGCGAACTCGAACGGGTCGAGCCGCAGCCCAGCCCGAAACTCGCCTTGACGATCGATTACGACCTCCAGGTCAAGGCCGAAGAACTCCTGGGCGACAAGGAGGGCGCGATCGTCGTCCTGGAGCCGGCGACGGGCGAAATCCTGGCCCTGGCCAGTTTTCCGACGTTTGACCCGAACAAATTTATCAACCGCTTTACCCCCGAGGAGTGGCAGGCCTTCGTTCAAAACCCGGATAACCCGCTTCTCAACCGCGCCCTTCAGGGGCAATATTCGCCGGGTTCGTTGTTCAAGCCGGTCATGGGGATCGCGGCCCTCGATTCCGGGGCCATCAGCCTGGACACGACATTTTATTGCGGCGGGACGATCGAAATCTACGGGGCCGTCCGCCACTGCTGGAACGAAGCCGGGCACGGGGCGCTGTCCCTTCGCGACGCCATCCGCTATTCCTGCAACATTTTTTTCTATCAGCTCGGGCGCCGGATCTCCGTCGACACGATCGCCCGGTATGCGGGTCTGATGGGTTTGGGGCGAAAAACCGGCATCGACATCGCCGGGGAAAAGGAAGGCCTGGTGCCGTCCACCCAATGGAAAAAAGCGACCCGGGACGAGGAATGGTTTCCCGGGGAGACGATTTCCGTGGCGATCGGCCAAGGCCCGCTCCAGACGACGCCGATACAGATTGCGGCGATGACCGCCCGCCTGGCCAACCGGGGCAAAGGCGTCCGCCCCCATCTTCTCCGCGACACTTCAGGGGACCTCGTCGATGAACCGGCGCCGACCATTCCCGCCTCGGTTTTCGAAAACGTGATTGAAGGGATGTGGCGGTCGGTCAACGAGGGGGGAACCGGCCAGGCCGCCCGGGTCGACGGCTTCGCGGCCTGCGGCAAGACCGGTTCGACCCAGACGATCAGCCGGGAAACCGCCGACCGGATCGTCGCCGGCGCCAAGGTTAAAAAAACACACGCCTGGTTCACCGGGTTCGCACCTCGAATCCGGCCTCAAATCGTCGTCACCGTCCTCGTCGAGTACGGCGGCGGGGGAGGAGCCATGGCCGCCCCGATCGCCGGGCAATTGTTCGCTCTTTTTAAATCGAAACATGATCGATCGCATCCATCTCCGGGAAATTGACTGGGTCCTCACGGCGTTGATCGTCGCGAACACCCTTGTCGGGATCCTCCTGATTTACAGCGCCTCCTTCTACAGCGGCGGCGGGTATGCTTGGAAACAACTCCTCTGGACGGCCGCTGGATTGGTCGTTTTCTTTTTGACGATTTCCATCGATTATAAAGTCTGGATGGCCTTCGCCCCTTACCTGTACGGCCTGTTTCTCCTGTTCATGGCCGGGTTGTTTTTGTTCGGCCGCACGGTCGCGGGATCGCGCAGCTGGATCCGGGTCGCCTTCGTCGGCGGGCAACCCTCGGAACTGGCGAAAGTCGCCGTCCTGTTGCTTTTAGCGCGCGTGTTTTCCGAATACCGGGCTCCGTTCGCCACGACGGGCATGATCGCCCTCTGTCTGGTCCTGGTCGGCGTTCCCGTCGGGTTGATCCTGCTTCAACCGGATTTCGGGACGGCGGTGTGTTTTGTGCCGATTCTGTTCGGCGCCTTGATTTTGGCCGGGCTCACGAAAAAGACTCTGGCGGTGTTTCTACTCGGGTCGGTTCTCCTCGGTACGGTGGGCTGGAACTTCCTCCTGAAAGATTACCAGAAAAAACGGATCGAAACGATGATCCACCCGGCCCAGGACCCCCGCGGGGCCGGTTATCACATCCTCCAGTCCCAAATCGCCATCGGGTCGGGTGGGCTGACCGGAAAGGGATATTTAAAGGGCACCCAAAGCCGGCTCCGGTTTCTGCCCGCCCGCCACACGGATTTTATCTTCGCCGTCCTGGGCGAGGATTTCGGATTTGCGGGCGTTTTTATGGTCATGGCCGCCTATTTCGCGATGTTGGCCAGAATGTTCAAATCCGTCGGTCAATCCCGGGACCGGTCCGGCATTTATATCACGTTTCTGGCCTCCTCCCTCATCGCCTTTCAGTTTCTCGTCAACATCCTGATGATCGTGGGGTTGCTCCCGATCACCGGAATTCCCATCCCTCTTCTCAGCTACGGCGGGTCGTCGCTGCTGGCAACGTATTTCGCCCTGGGGCTCATCGTCAACGTCAAGATGCGGCGGTTCGCGAATGTTTGACCCGAAGGCGGCCGAACGCCTGTTTCCCCTGATCGAAAAGCCCGGGCGCTACACCGGCGGGGAGTGGAATTCCGTCCGCAAGGATCCCGCCCGAGTCCGGGTCAGCGTGGCCCTGGCCTTTCCCGACGTCTACGAAATCGGGATGTCGTACCTGGGGCAGAAAATTCTTTATGACCTTTTAAACGCCCGCCCTTCGTTCCGGGCCGAGCGCGTTTTCGCCCCCTGGCCCGACATGGAAGAGGCGCTCCGCGCTTCCGGAAGCCCGCTGTTTTCGCTGGAAAGCCGGACGCCTCTTTCCGCTTTCGACGTCGTCGGGTTCTCCCTTTTATATGAGCTCAATTATTCCAACATCCTGACGATGCTCGACCTCGGCGGGATCACTCTTTGGGCGTCCGATCGCCCGGACGAGGACCCGCTTGTCATTGCCGGCGGACCCGCGGTTTTCAACCCGGAACCGGTCGCCGATTTTTTCGACGCCTTCGTCGCCGGCGACGGGGAGGAGGCGTTTCCGGAGATTTTGGACCTTTGGGCCTGCTTGAAATCGCGGGGAGCCCGGCGGCCGGAAATTCTTCGCGCTCTATCCGGGCTGCGGGGCGTCTATGTCCCGTCCCTTTATGAAGCCGGTCCGGCGGGACCTTCGCCGCTGCGGATCGCCCGGCCGCGTCGCGGGCCTGACGGATCCCGCGGCGACGCGCCGTATCCCGTCGAAAAACGCGTTTTGACTTCGTTCGCCCGGTCGCCGTTTCCTACCGACATCGTCGTTCCGAACGTCGAGTCGGTCTTTGACCGGGTTTCGGTCGAGGTCGCCCGGGGATGTCCGCAAAAATGCCGGTTCTGCCAGGCGACATCGCTTTACGCTCCCTACCGGGTCAAGAACCCGGAGGCGGTCGTGGAAACCGCCCTCCGAAGCGTCGCCCGGACCGGATACGAAGACGCCTCGCTTTTTTCGCTTTCGGTGAGCGATTATCCGTATCTTACCGAAACCGTCCGGGCGTTGATGTCCGAGTTGGAACCGCGGCGGGCGTCTCTGTCTTTGTCCTCCCTGCGGCCGAAGGGCCTTTCGGCCGAGATCGCCGACGAAATCACCAAGGTTCGGAAAACGGGCTTTACACTCGTGGCCGAAGCCGGAACGGACCGGCTGCGCCGGGTCATCAACAAGGACCTCACGGAACAGGACCTTCTGGACGCGGCGGCCAACGCCTTCCGCGGGGGCTGGCGGCTCCTGAAACTTTACGTGATGATCGGCCTGCCCACGGAGACTTGGGAAGACGTGGAAGCGATCGCTCAGCTCGCCGAGCGTCTGACGTTTCTCGGGCGGGAGACGACGGGCGGGGCCCCGCAAATCAATTTGAGCGTTTCCTCATTCATTCCCAAGCCCCATACGCCGTTTCAATGGGTCGCGATGGACGCCCCCGAAACGCTGCGGGACAAACAACGGTTCTTGAAAGACCGCCTGTACAAACGGCGGAACGTCAAGGTCAAAACCCATCCGCTCGACAATTCGCTCTTGGAGGCCGTGTTTTCCCGCGGCGACCGGCGGCTTGCCGGGGTTCTCCTGCGGGCCTGGAAATTTGGCGCCCGGTTCGACAGCTGGGGCGACCGGTTTCGGTTCGAGTTGTGGCAGCGGGCTTTCGAGGCCGAGGACGTGGACCCGGCGGCGTACTTGTCGGCTTTGGACCTCGACGCCGAGCTCCCTTGGGACCACATGGCCACCGGGATGACCAAGGCATTTCTCCGGAGAGAATACGAACGGGCGATGGCCGCCGAGCCCACGCCGTCGTGCCTGGAGGCATCCTGCGGCGCATGCCGCGGATGCGCGTTCCTCAAGGACATGGAAAAGAGTTTTTCGGCCGGGCTTTGCCGTTCGGAGTCCGCCGCTCCTCCCGAAAAGCCCGCCGGGGACGGGGAAGATGTCCGGCGTTATGAAGTCGCTTACGCAAAGGAAGGGCTGATCCGGTTCATCGGGCACAACGATCTGGTCCATACGATCCAACGGACGTTCCGCCGGGCCGGAATCCCGGTCGCTTACTCCGAGGGGTTCCATCCGAAAATGCGGATGTCGTTCCTCCCGCCGTTGGCCCTGGGAATGGAAGGCCGGGACGAGCGCCTCGAGTTCAAGACGCGGGGTTCGCTGAACGTCGCAGCTTCTCTCGAGGCGTTGATATCCTGCGCTCCCGAAGGTCTCCGCTTCCTTCGGCTGGAACTCCTGAACAAGGAAACGCCTCCTTTATCCCGCCGGCTCCGGAGGTTGATTTACGGGATCGATCTTTCGGCCCCGCCCGTCCGTGAGGCCGTAAACGCCCTGCTCGGCGAAAAGTCCCCCGAGGCCGGCTTGCGGCCGGAGGAGTTTTTCCGGAGAAAGGCGGGGGAAGCGAATTTCCCGCCGGACAGCCCCAAAATCGAGGTGGACGCCTCCGGAAACCGGCTTGTTCTCACTTACGATTTCAATCCCCAAAAGGCGCCCCGGCCGCAGGATGCCCTTTCCGCCCTTTTAGGAATTTCCGATTCCGCGTATGTCATCGTCCGCGACTCGGTCGTCCTCGATCCTGTCCGGTTTAATTGACAGTTCCGGGCGAATCCGGTATAAGAGTGTCCGTTTTTCAATCCGCAGAAAAGAAACGAACGCCCCGAAGGAGCCGCCGATGATCGATTTTACCCTGTCTGAAGAACAGCTCGCCCTTCAGGAGATGGCCCGGGAATTCGCCCGGAAGGAGATGCGCCCGGTCGCCGCGAAATACGACCAAAGCCACGAATTCGCCTACGATGTGATGGAAAAGGCATTCCAGACCGGGTTTCTGACGGGAAACATTCCGGAGGCCTATGGCGGCGGGGGCCTTTCGAGCCTCGATTTGGCCGTCCTCTCCGAGGAATTGTCCGCCGGCTGCGCCGGTCTTTTCACCGGCATGATGGCCTGCTCCCTGGCGACCACGCCCATCATCCTGTTCGGGACCGAGGAACAGAAGCGCAGGTTTCTCGTCCCGCTCTCCAAAAAAATGAGCCTGGCCGCGTTCTGCCTGACCGAGCGGGAAGCGGGTTCGGATGCCGGGGCCATTCAAACGCGGGCGGTCCGCGACGGTGAAGACTATGTTCTCAACGGGTCGAAATGTTTCATCACGAACGGCGGGGTCGCGAGCCTCTACACCGTCTTTACCAACACCGCCCCGAACAAAGGGGCGCGCGGAATGACGGCCTTCATCGTCCCCCGCGACACGCCCGGGATCACGGTCGGCAAGGTCGAGGACAAGATGGGCCAGCGGGCCTCCAACACGGCCGAGATCTTTTTCGAGGACGTCCGCGTACCGGCGGGAAACATGCTGGGCCGGGAACGCCACGGCTTCGTCATCGCCATGAAAACCTTCGACCGGACCCGGTCTTCGCTCGGGGCCGCGTCCGTTGGCGTCGCCCGGGCGGCGATGGAAGCCGCGATCGCCTACGCCAAAACCCGCCGCCAGTTCGGCAAGCCCATCGCCCTCTATCAGGCGATCCAATTAAAGATTGCCCAGATGGCGATCGAAATCCAGGCCGCTCGGCATCTCGTTTACCATGCCGCCTGGCTCGCCGACAAGGGCCAACCCAACGGCGCCGAATCGGCGATGGCCAAGGCCTTCGCCTCGGACACGGCCTTCGCCGCAGCCAACGAGGCGATCCAGATCCACGGCGGGTACGGCTACATGAAGGATTACCCGGTCGAAAAATTCCTCCGGGACGCCAAGCTGTTTCAGATTTACGAGGGAACGAACGAAGTCCTACGCCTGGTCATCGCCCACGAAGTGATCGGACCGGTTAAGGAATAGCGGACAGGGAAGCGGGACCGGATCCCGCGGACGAAAAAAGGACGCTTCCGTAAGTGTCCTTTATTTATAGATCACGCGGCCGGGCGCGATTCGAAATCCGGCGGTTAATCGTCGATCATCTCGGGCACGAGGCCCAAGGTGTCGACGCCGGCGCCCTTGCAGATATCGATCAGATCGACGACCTTGCTGAAGGGCACCTTGATGTCGGCGCGTAAAAAGATCGTTTTGTCGGCGCGGGTGGAATACAAGCGGCGAAGCTCGTCGCCGGCGTTCTGGAAACTGGGGAAGTTTTGGCTGTTGATGTCGATCGTCAGGTCTTTGTTCAACGTGCAGACGATCAGGCCGGTGGGTTGGCCTCCGGATCCTTCGCTGGCCACTTCGGGCAGGCGGACATCGATGCCTTTTTGAACCATCGGGGTGATGACCATGAAGATGATCAGAAGAACCAGAAGAACGTCGCACAAGGGAACGACATTCGGCTCAGCTTTCGCCATATCGATTCCTCCTCGGAGAGTCCGATTTCAAGGAACTTATTCTAATCCAATCCCGGCGGCGAAGTCAAACGGATTTGAAAATTTCCGCGGGGAAGCCTATAGTAAACGCCTTTGGAGGCCGACATGAACGTTTTGGCCGTCCTTGTTATCGCCGCGGCCTCCTTTATCCTGGCCGCCCGGTTCTATGCCCGGTTCATCGCCCGCCGTCTGGGCGAGGACCCCTCCCGCCCGACGCCCGCGGTCGAATTCCGCGACGACCACGACTTCGTTCCGACCAAGGCACCCGTCGTCTTCGCCCATCATTTTTCCGCAATAGCCGGCGCCGGCCCGATTCTCGGCCCGACCATGGCCGTCCTCTACGGATTCGTCCCGGCCTGGCTGTGGGTCGTGCTCGGCGGGATTTTCATCGGGGCCGTCCACGATTTCACGACGCTGTTCGTCAGTCTCCGGGAAGACGGCCGGTCCATCGCCGAGGTGGCCCGTCGCACCCTCGGTGAGCGCGGTTTCCACTTGTTCATTTCCTTCACCCTCGTCATGATCGTACTCGTAACCTCCTCGTTCCTGAGCGCGACTTCGATTTCGCTCACGTCGCTCTGGCCGTTGGCGAAAATCGGCGTGAAGGAAGGCGAGACGTTCCTGAAAACCGTCGTCGTCGACGGCGTGCCGATGGGCCGGATCGGGGGAATCGCCTCGATGTCGGTGATCATCATTACCCTGTGCTCTCCGCTTCTGGGCTTTTTGATCCATAAAAAAGGGATCAGAATGACCGTCGCGTATCCTTTGGCCGCGGCGGTCTGCGTCGTGTCCGTTTTTCTCGGCATCGCCTTTCCCGTTTCGATGTCCTCCTCCGCCTGGATGAGCATCATCTCCGTTTACGTCATGTTCGCCGCCGGCACGCCGGTCTGGCTGATTCTTCAGCCGCGGGATTTCATCAACGTCCAGATCCTCTACGGCGGCATTGTCCTGATGATCGTCTCCTTGATCCGCACGGGCTTTGCCGGACTCCGGGTGACGATCCCGAATCTCAACCTGGCCGAAGGCGTCCAACACCTGGGGATGATCTGGCCGATGATGTTCTGTATGATCGCTTGTGGGGCGATCTCTGGCTTTCACGCCCTGGTCACCGGCGGGACGACGGGAAAGCAGCTGGCCAAGGAAACCCAGGCCCGCACGGTCGGATACAACGCCATGCTGCTGGAGTCCCTGTTGGCCGTCTGCGTCCTGTTGGCGATCGGCGCATTTCTGAACTTCAGCGATTACAAATCAATCGTCTGGCCGACCGGTCCGGGACTCAAATCCAACCCCATCCTTGGATTTTCGCTGGCCGCGGGTCATCTCTTCCATGCAGGGTTGGGGATTCCCACGGGCCTCGGGACGGTCTTCGGCATTTTGCTGGTCGAGGGATTCGTCATCACGACGCTCGACGCGGCGGTGCGCTTGAACCGGTATCTTTTCGAAGAGCTTTGGGAAATCGTTTTCAAGAAAGTCCCCGTCTTTCTGAAACATTACTGGGTCAATTCCGGCCTGTCCGTCCTCATCATGTGGGTACTTGCGTCTACCAGCGCTTTCAACCTTCTCTGGCCGATTTTCGGAACGGCCAATCAATTGTTGGCGGCCATGAGCTTGCTGGCCGTTTCCGCCTGGCTGATGATCCGGAGAAAAAGGGCCTGGTTCACCGAGATCCCGGCGATTTTCATGCTGGCCACGACGATCGCCTCCCTGGCGATCCTGTTCATCCAATATATTAAAAAGAAGAGCTACATTTTGGCGGCGGCCGACGTGGTCCTGTTCGTCCTGTCGATGGGCGTGGTGCTGATGGTGGTCAAGTTGTTCAAGAAAGAGCGCCTCCGGGCTTCGACGTCCGCCTGAACGAAGGCCGTGGGGGGGTGTCAGCGCAGCGTTTCGTACGCCTTTTTGTTGGCGTTGGTTTGAAGGACGAGAAGAATCGATTCATTGCCCGATGAGCTGGCGTAGGCGGTATGGATGTCGATCACGGCGTTGCCGATCAAGGCGCCGACTTCGGCCCCGGCGCCGATCCGGTCGCTGATTTCGACGGTCAGGACCGATTGGGATTTCACCTTGTACCCGAGCGTCCGCAGGGCCGTCTCGGCTTTTTTATTGTCCGAAGTCAGCAGCCGGAACCGGCCTTCCTCGGGAAAAGACGTCACGCACATCGCCCGGAGGTTGACCCCGGCGTTGCCCAGCGTTCCGAGAACCCGGCCCAAAATCCCCGGTTCATTCGGGGTGATCACTTCGAGTTCGGAATC
>JAPKZG010000059.1 GCA_026393895.1 Candidatus Aminicenantota bacterium | reverse complement strand
ACCGGCTTCACCGGGTAAGCCCGGAGCAATCGCTCGATCTCCGCGCGCCGGGCGCCCAGAACGACAAGGATCCCGTCGATTCGAAACTTCATGACGCCGGCGACGACTTTTTCAATGAGCGTCTTCCGGCCAAAAGGAAGGAGCATCTTGGGGCTGCCCATCCGCTCGGATTTGCCCGCGGCCAAGACGACGGCCCAGATCATCCGGCCACTCTCTCGCGATCGGCGTTCCGGCGCCGGGTGAGAACCAGTTCCGCGGCGATGCTGACGGCGATCTCCGGGACGGTCTCGGAACGGATAGGGAGTCCGATGGGCGCATGGACGCGATCGAAGGCTCCGGCCGTCGCCCATTTCCTGTCGATGAACTCCCGGCGCTCCAGCGCGATCTTGGAACGGCTCCCGATCATTCCGATGTATCCGGCCCCGGAATTGATGCAGGCGCGCAGGGCCTCCGCGTCCTTCTGATGGCCTCGGGTGACAATGACGACGTACGTATTTCCATCAATCGGCATTTCGCTCAGAGCGGGGCCGATTTCGCGGCAAACAATGCGGTCGGCGTCCGGCAGGTTTTTCTTGTTGGCGAATTCGCGGCGGTCGTCAATCACCGTAACGTCGAAATCGAGGAGCCGGCCGAGATGCGAAACCGCCCGGCCGATATGGCCCGCCCCGGCGATCACGAGCCGGGCCTGAGGAAATAGCGGTTCCAGAAAAAGTCGGGTTCCGGCCAGCCGCGGCCGGCCGTCCGCAAGCGCGGCCGCGATCTCCTTGTCCGACGAGGAACGCAACTCCGCCGGAATCCAATCGCGGGTCAAAACAATCTTGCCGTTCTGTTTCTTACAGATCGAAGTCGACAGGACTCCACCGATCCCCCGCCCAAGCGAATCCGCCAGACTGAAGAGGATGCGGCCGTCCCGTTGCGGGCGCGGGTCGACGAGAACCCTGACGTCCCCCCCGCAAATGGGTTCTTGACCCTCGATCGCAACCCCTTTCAAGGCAAAAGAGACGACCAGCGGTTCGCCTTTCCGGAGGGCTTCCGCCGCCTTCCGGAAAACGCAAGCTTCGAGCGACCCGCCGCCGATCGTTCCGGCGACGAGCTTGCGCGAGGAGAAAATCGCCGCCGCTCCGGCTCCCTGGGGCGCCGAGCCGTTCGTTTCCAGGATGACGGCCAACGCGACCGGCTCTTTCTTTCGGATTCGGGCCGCCAGATCCATATAGATATTAGTCATTTCCGGCCCCTTCCGTTTATTAGTTAACATATCCGGACCATAATGAAAAGGCGACCGCAAATCGGGCTTTGACAATTCCGGGAAACGGTGATACTTTTTTTTTCAAGGGCGGTGGAGGCCGGTCATGAATCAAACAATTCCATTCTCTTTGAACGACAAACCCATGAGTCTGTCCTTGGACGGGGAGCGCAAGCTTCTCTGGGTCCTGCGGACGGACCTCGGGCTGACGGGAACGAAATTCGGATGCGGGGAGGGGTTCTGCGCCGCCTGCACCGTCCTTGTCGACGGTGAAGCCGTCCGGTCGTGCCAGTTCCCCTTAAAGGACGTCGCCGGGAAAACAGTCACGACCATCGAAGGCCTCGCCCAAAACGGGAAACTCCATCCGCTCCAGGAGGCGTTCGCCAGGCACGACGCCCTCCAATGCGGATTCTGCACGCCCGGAATGATCCTCGTCGCGCATGAATTCCTGATGAAGAACCCAAAACCGTCGGAAAAGGACGTGCGGGAGGCCTTGGAAGGCAACCTCTGCCGCTGCGGGGCCCATACCCGGATTGTCCAAGCGGTCATGGACGCCGCGGGGTTGAAGTAAGGAGCGGGCCATGAAAAAAGATGAGCGTGATGAATATCAGCGGCCCGGGACTCTGGGCCGCAGGGAGTTCCTGAAGATCGCCGGCGGCGGAATTGTGGTCGCCGTCTCGTTCGGCGGTGAATTCTCCTTCTCCCAGGAAGAGGCGCGCCGCCGGGGAGCCGGCTATCCGGAGGACTTCAACGCCTACCTCCTCATCGGCGCGGACGGCCGGGTGACCGGATACACCGGAAAAGTCGAGTTGGGACAGGGAGCGATCACGTCCCTGCCGCAGATGATCGCCGACGAACTGGATGTCCCGTATCAGGCGGTGGATATGGTCATGGGAGACACCGACCTCTGCCCGTGGGACATGGGAACGTTCGGGTCCCTGACCACGCGGATGTTCGGTCCCGCCCTGCGCGCCGCCGCAGCCGAGGCGAGGGCGGTCCTGTTGGAGCTCGCGGCCGAAAGGCTCAAGGTTCCCAAAGAAAGCCTGTCCGTCAAGGACGGCGTCGTCTTCGATAAAGCGAGCCCTTCGAACAAGGTTTTTTACGGCGAGCTCGCTTCCGGGAAGCGGATCGAGCGCCATATCTCGCCCAAACCCTCCGTCAAGGGCGTCGGGGAATGGGCCGTCATGGGCAAGCCCTTTTTTCATAAGGACGCCGTGGACAAGGTCACGGGAAAAGCGCTTTTTGCCGGAGATATCCGCCTGCCCGGAATGCTCTACGCGAAGGTTCTCAGGCCGCCGGCCCAGGGGGCGAAAATCCGATCGCTTGACACTTCGGCGGCAGACCGGATCGAGGGAATCCGGATCGTCCAGGACGGCGACCTCGTGGCCGCGCTCCATGAACTCCCCGACGTCGCCGCGACGGCGCTCGACCTCATCAAGGCCGAATACGACGTTCCGGAATCCAAACTCGACGACGAAACGATATTCGATCATCTTCTCTCGATCGCGCCCGAAGCGCGCGTCGTCGCCGAAGGCGGCGATCTCAAGGAGGGCGAATCCCTGGCCGCGAATGTTTTCGAAGAAACATACTTGAACGGATACGTGGCCCATGCGCCGATGGAACCGCATACGGCTCTCGCCGATGTGAAGGGCGACAAGGCGACCATTTGGGCATCGACCCAGGCTCCATTTCGGGTCAAGGACGAGGTGGCTCAAGCGGTGGGCATCCCTCCGGCCGGCGTTCATGTCGTCATGCCGTTCGTCGGGGGCGGTTTCGGCGGGAAGACGCGGAACATCCAGGCGTCCCAGGCGGCGCGCCTGTCGAAGATCACCGGAAAACCCGTCCAGGTCGCCTGGAGCAGGGAAGACGAATTTTTCAACGACTCGTTCCGGCCCGCGGCAATCGTTAAAATCCGGTCCGGGACGGACGGCTCCGGGAAAATGGTGTTCTGGGACTACGGCGTTTATTTTGCCGGAGACAGGAGTTCGGCCCAATTTTACAGCATCCCCCACCACCGAACGGTTTCCCGCGGCGAATGGGGAGGGGGCGGGACAGGAGCTCATCCGTTCGCCGTCGGTGCCTGGAGAGCGCCGGGCTCCAATACCAACGTCTTCGCCCGGGAGTGCCAAATCGACATTATGGCCGCGAAGGAAGGTATGGACCCGCTCGAGTTCCGGATGCAGAATCTCTCCGACGAGAGGATGAAACGCGTTCTTGCGGCGGCGGCGGACAAATTCGGCTGGACGCTCGCTCCTCTGCCGAGCCGCCGGGGAATGGCGATCGTGTGCGCGGATTATAGCGGGACTTATGTCGCCACGGCGGCGCAAATCACCGTCGATCGGAAGACGGGCGGAATTCAGGTCAACCGCGTCGTCTGCGCCCAGGATATGGGGCAATGCATCAATCCCCAAGGAGCCGTGATCCAGATCGAAGGCTGTATCACCATGGGACTCGGCTACACGCTGACCGAGGAGCTTCACTTCAAGGGGGGCGAGATCCTGGACCTCAATTTCGACACATACGAGTTGCCCCGTTTTTCGTGGCTTCCGAAGATCGAAACCGTTCTCGTGCCGAACAACTCGCTCCCGCCGTCCGGCGGCGGAGAACCCGCTATCATCAATATGGGCGCCGTCGTGGCCAATGCCTTGTTCGACGCCACCGGGGCCCGCGTGCGCCGGCTCCCCCTGACTCCGAAGCGAGTGAAGGCCGCGTTGGCCGCAATGGAGAAATGACATGAACAAAAAAACCTTCGGGTATATCGTCCTCCTCGGGTCCGTTTGGGGACTCGCCGAATGCGCGCTGGGGATTGGACTGAAAGCTTGTGCCTCGTCGATCTCCGGTTCGGTAATGACGGCGGCGGCGCTGTTTTTTATCGCCGCGGCCTGGGTCTCGTCGGGTCGAAAAGCCGCGAACGTCGCGCTCCTGGTCGCCGTCGCAATCGTGTTCAAGATGTTCGACGCCCTTCTGCTCGGCCTTCCTCTCCGGTCGGGCGCGGTCGTCCAACCGGCGTTTGCGTTCGTTTTGGAGGGCGCGGGCTTTCTGGTCGTGGGGGCTCTCTTCACGCGATTTCTGAAACCGTCCCTCAGGCCCGGGATATTTTGGGGAGGAACATCGGCGTTGATCGCCGTCTCGGCTTTTCCATTGGTCAAGTTCGTGACCGGAATTCCCGCGTGCGTCGTACCCGGGAGTACCGTTCCCCTGGCGTGGGCTTATGCGCCGTTGGCCGTGGGGTTATCGATGTTGACCGTGCCCCTCGGACTCAAGACGGCCGAAAAAGTGCGTGCCTTCGCGGCGAGACCGTCATGGCAAATCCCCGCGGCCGTCATGCTCTGTCTCGGCCTCATAACCGTCGTCCGGGCAATCGTTCCCGTATGACGACGCCTTAAATTGGGGACAGAGCACTCATTCCCCGATTTACAAAGTGCATTATTTTTGATGAATTCAGATGAATTCGGGATATGAGTAACCTGTCCCCGATTCTACCCGAATTCTAATCGGGGAATGGGTGAGTGCCGCCCCCCTTTGGGGCTCTGTTCCCAAATTATTCCGAATTATTTGAAGTGATCGAAGCCGCGCGATTTGAAGCGTACGGGACGGCCGGCCAGAAAATATCGGAGCCCCTCCGATTTCCGGCGGATCGTCCCGATCGCCGCAAGAGGCCGGCCGAACCGTCGCGAAAAAGCGGCCGACAAAGAATCGAATTTCCCGGGCGCGACCGTGAGAAGCAGGCAATAATCCTCTCCCCCGGCCGCGGCCGTCTCGATAGGATCGAAGCAGCGGCGGCGGGCGACGCGGACAAGCGCCGGAGAAAGCGGCAGTTTTTCCAGGTCGACGCCGGCTCCGACGTTTGACCGTTCCATAATCCGCCGCAAATCCGAATCGATCCCGTCGGAAACGTCCATCATCGCCCGAACACTTGGATACGAACCAAGCCACTTCCCTTCTTCCAGATGAGGGCTCGGCCGGTGATGCACGCGTATAAGCCGGGCTTCATCGCGGTCTCGCACGTCCCCGCCGAGCAATATGCACAGACCGGCCCTCGAATCGCCCAGCCGGCCGGTCACAACGATGACGTCGCCCGGCCGGGCCGCCGATCGCAACTTTTCCCGCCCGGCCCGCACCGTCCCGATAACGACGACATTGATAACGATTCCGCCGGGCGATTTTGTCGTATCGCCCCCGACAAGACAAACGCCGGACGGTTTGGCCGCATCCCGCCAACCTTTGAAAAATCCGTCCAGCCAATCCAACTCGATCCCCGCCGGAATTCCGATCGAAAGCAGGGCCCACCGCGGCCGCCCGCCCATGGCCGCGATATCGCTCAGGTTGACGACCAGGGATTTATAGCCCAGGTCGACCGGCGAAATCCTCTTCCGGATGAAATGCCGGTCCTCGATCAGCATGTCGGTCGTCACGAGCAGCCGCTCGCGCTTGGTCCACGGCAAAACGGCGCAATCGTCGCCGATTCCTTCCACTCCGGCCGGAAGTGATTGCAGGAAGGGACGAGCCATACGGGCGATGAACCCGAATTCGCCGAGTCCGGCCAAATCGCGCTTTGTATCCCGCTTCACTTCATGCCTCCGCCCCTTCTCGCCCGCCCCGCCGTCCCCTTTTATTATCGAGAATCGCCCGCAATTCCCCGGCCGCGGCTTCCGGGTCGGGAGCCGAGCAAATCGCCGAAACGACGGCCAGCCCGTCCGCCCCGGCTTCCAGGACGCGGGCCGCGTTGCCCGGATTGATCCCGCCGATCGCCACCAGCGGCTTCCGCACGAGCGGCCGCAGCCGCCACAAACCTTCAATTCCCCAGGCGGCGCCGGTATCGGTTTTTGTCGACGTCGTGAAAACGGGGCTGACTCCTAAATAATCGACGTCCAGTATGTCGGCCGCAACCGCCTGTTCTTCGTTTTCGACCGACAGCCCGATGATCGCCTTCGGCCCCAGAATCGACCGGGCGTCGGCGACGGCCATGTCGGCCGCCCCCAAATGAACGCCGTCGGCCAGGACGGCCAGGGCCACGTCCACGCGGTCGTTTATGATCAAGGGAATCCGGCGCGGCCGGAGGATTTCGGCCACCCGGCGGCCGAGGGCGATGAATTCGCGCGTCTTTGCCTCTTTTTCCCGGAGCTGCACGATGGTGACTCCCCCGGAAACCGCGGCCTCGACGATTTTTTCGACCGACCGTCCGGCCGACAAGATGCGATCGGTGACCAGCATCAGCCCGAAATCGGCCTTGATCACCGCGATTCCGTGCTCACAAGAAGGCGGGACCGGATGTCGTCTTCGTCGATCCGATGGAGCGCGTCGATGAAATGAACCCGGAAACTCCCCGGCCCCTGGGCCTTTTCGGCGGCCATTTCCCCCGCGATTCCCATGACGGCCATGGCTGTGGCGGCCGCTTCGAACGGCGAGGGATTGACGACGGCGAACGCTCCGGTCAGGGCGGTGGCGACGCAACCCAGCCCCGTCACTTTCGGCATGAGGGCATGGCCGTTGGCTATTTTGATGATTTTTCCCCCGGAAACGATCCGGTCGATGACGCCGCTGACGCTGACGACGCAGTTGTATTGGTCGGTGATTTCAAAGGCCGCGTCCACGGCTTTGTCCGAAGCGTACCGGGTGTCGACGCCCTTAGTCGAGGCGTCGGACGAGACGAGCGCCATGATTTCCGAGGGGTTGCCGCGGACGATCGCCGGCCGGATCTCGGTCAGGATTCGGCGGGAGGTTTCCGTCCGAAACCGGGTCGCGCCCGCGCCGACGGGATCGAAAACGATCCGCAAGCCCCGCCGCTTGGCGGCCGCGGCCGCCCGAAACATCGCCTCGATCCACGGCCCGCTGAGCGTCCCGATGTTGAGCACGAGGGACGAGGAAATGCCGACCATGTCCTCGACCTCCTCGACGGCGTGGGCCATGACCGGAGAGGCCCCGAGCGCAAGCAACGCGTTGGCTGTCAAGTCCATGGCGACGTAGTTGGTGATATTGTGGACCAGCGGCGCGTCGGCGCGGATCGTCCCGATGTCTTCCCAGATGCTCTCGGCGTTCATCTCAATCCCTCCCGGAAAAAGACCATAAACCCATCTTCTCCGGATCCGGGCGCCGGAGAAGCAGACTCCATTTATATGGAACGCGCGGATCGTTATTTCTTGTCTTCTTTAACTTCCTTGATTTCGACCTTGATCTCTTTTTTCATCCCGCAGTTCTGCTTCATTATATTCATCATATTCGCTTCGCGCTCGGCCATCTTGGCGATATGTTCCTGAATCTTTTTAACCGTCTCGGGATTCTTGGAGCTCAAGGTGATGATGACGCCGTCTTTCGTGGTCTCGATTTTCTTCTCGAGGTCTTCCATGTTCATCAGGCCGAATCCCATCGGCCTGCGACCCATCATTCCCGGCATCATTCCCATATGGCCTTGCATCGGAGGCGTCTGAGCCGTCGGAGGGGTCGGAGGAACCGGCGGCGTCGGAAGCATCGGATGAGCCGGCATGTTCTTCCCGCCGGCCATCCTCATGCAGCAACAGCAGCAGCACCATTGTCGGGCCGGCATTTGCGCCTGCGGCGCGGCACCCGCCATCATGCCGCATTCTTTCTGATTCTGAGCCGCGGGCTTTTCGCCTTCCTTCTGACAGGCTGCGGCAGCCGCCTTTTCGCAAGGCACTGCGGACACAACCTTCTCGACCTCAACCTTCTTGGCCTCCGCCATCTTGGCCAGGTATTTTTCCGGATCCTTGACGAAGCCGGTCTTGCAGGCTTCGTTGCAGAAATAATAGGTCGTTCCCTTATAGTCGTAGGTCCACTTCGCCCCATCCTTGGCGACCGACATCCCGCAAACGGGGTCGACGGCCTTGTCCGCAACCTGGGACACGGCCCAAACGGACAGCCCGAGGGCCAGAACAAACAGCGCCGCCATTAAAATTTTTTTCTTCATGATTATTCCTCCAGAAAAATTATCGAATTCTATTTTACCTTAATCCGATTGAAAATACTAGTTTTATCAACATTGAGCCTCCCCGATCTCAATCCAGCCGGATCCGGCGCAGCCGGAGCGAGTTCGTCACGACCGAGACCGAGCTGAAGGCCATCGCCGCCGAAGCGATCATCGGGTTCAGCAGGATGCCGAAAAACGGGTAGAGGACGCCCGCCGCGACCGGGATCCCGATGATGTTGTAGATGAACGCCCAAAACAGGTTCTGCTTGATCGTCCGGATCGTCCGGCGGCTGAGTTCGATGGCCCGGGCCACGCCTTGAAGGTCGTCCCCGATCAGGGTGATGTCCGCGGCTTCCATGGCCACGTCCGTCCCCGAGCCGATGGCCACCCCGACGTCCGCCGTGGCCAGGGCGGGTGCGTCGTTGATCCCATCGCCGACCATCGCCACCCGTTTTCCGGCTCGTTGAAGCTTATGAATTTCCTCGGTTTTATCGCCGGGACGAAGCTCGGCCGCAAAATGCCTGATCCCGGCCGCGCGCGCCACCGCTTCGGCCGTCCGCCGATGATCGCCGGTCAGCATCACGACTTCAAGGCCCATGGCCTTGAGACGCGCCACTGCCGCGACCGATTTTCCCTTGAGCGGATCGGCCACGGCCAGTACGCCGGCCGCCCGGCCGTCGACGGCCACGTACATCGCCGTTTTTCCCTGGGCGGATAACTCGTCGGCCCGGGACGTCCAGGCCGTGACGTCGATGCCGCGCTCGCTCATCAGGGCTGCGTTCCCCATGAGAACGGCCCGGCCTTCAACCCGCGCTTCAAGGCCGAAGCCGGGAAGCGAACGGAAGGACTCCGCCTCCGGCACACTCAGCCCCGGGGTTTTGGCCGCGGCCGCCACGGCTTCGGCCAGGGGATGCTCCGATCCTTTTTCGGCACCGGCGGCAACCCGCAGGAGCTCGTTTTCGGTCCACCCTTCGCCGTGGATAAGATCCGTTAAAACCGGTCGGCCTTCGGTCAGCGTCCCGGTTTTATCGAAAACGATCGTCGTGAGTTTGGCCGCCGTTTCCAGGCTCTCTCCGTTTTTAATCAGAATCCCGTATTCGGCCCCTTTTCCGGTTCCGACCATGACCGCCGTGGGCGTGGCCAGGCCAAGGGCGCAGGGGCAGGCGATGATCATCACGGACACGAAATTGAGAAGGGCGAACGTCAGCGCCGGCTGAGGGCCGAAGATCATCCAAACGCCGAACGTCAGAACCGCGATGCCGATGACCGCCGGAACAAACCACCCGGCGATCACATCGGCCAGCCGCTGGATGGGCGCCTTCGAGCCTTGCGCTTCTTGAACGAGTTGAACGATCCGGGCCAGCACGGTTTCCCTCCCGACTTTGACCGCCCGGAACGTGAAGCTTCCGTTTTTGTTCATCGTCGCGCCGATGACTTCGTCGCCCTCGGCTTTTTCAACGGGGATGCTTTCCCCGGTGATCATCGACTCGTCCACGGAGGAGCGTCCCTTCGTCACCAGGCCGTCGACCGGGATCCTCTCCCCCGGCCGGACAATGACCAGGTCGCCCGGCAGGACTTCCGCGAGCGGAATATCGGTTTCGGCGCCGTCGCGGAGGACGCGGGCGGTTTTGGGCTGGAGGCCGAGCAGATGTTTCATCGCTTCCGATGCCCGCCCCTTCGCCCGCGCTTCGAGCAGGCGGCCGAAAAGAATCAAGGTGATGATGACCGCCGCGGTGTCGAAGTAAACATGATGGCCGAGGCCGCCGACGGCGAAAAGCGAGGGGGCGACCGTCGCGGCGGCGCTGTAGAAATAAGCCGCCGATGTACCGACGGCGACGAGGGTGTTCATATCCGCCCGGCCATGGCGAAGCGCCGCCCAAGCCCCGCGATAGAATCGAGCTCCGATCCAGAACTGGACCGGAGTCGTTAAAATCCAAAGGAGGACGGGCGATTGAAGAAACGCGGGGACAAAGGGAAGGACCGCACCCATGCTTCCGATAAAGACGATCGCGCTGAGCATCAGGCCGATGAGGAATTTCGTTCGAAGTTCCTTGAACTCGCGTTCCCGGATTTTCCGTTCGATTTCGTCGGAGGGATGATCTCCGGCCGGGTCGGAACCCGAAAAAACCGGGCGGATGACGTGGTATCCGGCCGACTCGATCGCCGCGCAGATTTCCTCCAGGCCGATTTCGGTCGGAAGGTATTCCACCCGGGCCCGGAGGGTGGCGACGTTCATCGAGGCCCGGAACACGCCCTTGCGCGAAAGCAGCACCCGTTCGATCGTCCCGGCGCAGCCGGCGCACATGACGCTCTTGATCGGGATTTCGGCCGAAGCCGAGGCGACGTCGTAACCCGCTTCGCGGACGGCCCGGACGAGATCGGCCGTCTTGGCCGCCGACGGCGAATAAATGACCGTCGCCCTTTGGGTGGCGAAATTGACGCTGACGAACTCGACGCCGGGGATCTTTTTAAGAGCTTTTTCGACCGTTGAGACGCAGGTCGCGCACGTCATCCCCGACACCGGCAAGTCGAGACGGACGGTTCCCTCCCGCGCTACGGGGATGGAGGTGGGCGGCGCGGCCGGCGGCATGACCGGCGCCGGGCCGGGCATCGGTTCCCGGCTCTGCCGGATGTATTTTTCCGGATCGGCGTCGAATTTATTCTTGCAGAAAAAGGAACAAAAATACCAGCGCTTGCCGGCATAATCGGAAAAGCTCCTGGCCGTGTCCTCACGGACGGTCATTCCGCAGACGGGGTCGATGGCCATGGTGTGACCTTTAAGCCCCCGCCGCCCGGCGGAATCTGGCCAGAAGTCTGATGATCTCTTCGATCTTTTCGCTCTGGTCGTCCCGGTTTTTTCCGGCCAGGGACTCCCGGGCGCAGGAACGGAGGTGGCGCTCGAGGATACGCTCTTTGACCCGGGCGAGAGCCGCGGAAATCGAGCTCAACTGCGTCAGAATGTCGACGCAGTACCGCCGCTCCTCGATCATTTTCTGCACGCCGCGGACCTGGCCTTCGATGCGGCGCAGCCGGATCAACTCGTTGGAATGGGAGGGATGGGAAGGAGTGGAAGGATGGGCGCTGCTCATTTCGGCCTCCACAGATAATATACTATACCCCCCTATGGTATGTCAAGGACGTGAACCCGGCCCTCAGGAATGGCCGTCAGCTCTGGAAATTCGGGAATTCGGGGACAGGTTACTCAATACCCGAATTATTAATCCTATCGAATTTTAGGGAAACAGGGCGAAATATTCTTTGTCGGCAAGGAATTATTTTTCGTTACGGGCTGATGAAGAGGAAATCGGGAAATGAGTAACCTGTCCCCGAATTCAGAGGACTTGGGCTATCGTCCCGCCGCCCAGGACGATGGCGCCGTCATAAAACACCGCCGCCTGGCCGGGGGTGATCGCGCGCTGGGGTTCGGCGAATTCCACGACAACCGAACCGCCCGGTCCCGGGACCAGCGTTGCCGGCGCGCCTTCGTGCCGCGACCTGATTTTAACTTCCGCGGCCTTCGGCCCGTCGATTCCGGCGATTGAGACCCAGTTGACGTCGGAGACGGCCAGGCGCGACTTGAAAAGCGCCTCGTTCGGGCCGGCGACGACCGTATTCGTCGCCGCATCGAGGGCGACGACATAAAGCGGCCGCGGGGCGGCGATTCCCATCCCCTTCCGCTGGCCGATGGTGTAATTTAAAAGCCCGTCGTGTCGGCCGATCGTCCGGCCGGCCGTGTCGACGATTTCGCCGGGACGGAACGCCTCCGGAATCCGCTCCCGCAAAAACGCCGCGTAATCGTCGTCGGGAACGAAACAGATTTCCTGGCTTTCGGGTTTCCGGGCGACGGGAAGATCAAAGCGCCCGGCCAGGGCGCGGACTTCGCTTTTACGCAGGCCGCCCAGGGGAAAAATCGTCCGGGCCAGTTCCTCCTGCCGCAAGGCATAAAGAAAATAGGATTGGTCCTTGTCGGAATCCACGGCCTTGAGGAGGCGCCAACGGCCGGACGTTTTATCGAATTCGACCCGGGCGTAATGCCCGGTGGCGATCCGGGCCGCCCCCAGCCGCGAGGCCCGGCGCAGCAGCGGGCCGAATTTGACGAACCGATTGCACCGCAGGCAGGGATTCGGCGTCCGGCCGCTTCGGTACTCCTTAATGAAATCGGAAATCACCGCCCGGTCGAACGTCCGGCGGAAATCGGCGATGTAATAAGGAATCCCCAAAACGGCCGCGACCCGGCCGGCGTCCCGGCGGGCGGCGGCGCCACAGCAACTCCGGAGTTCCTCCGACGCGCAGGCCGCTTTCGGCAGGGCAAAAAGGTTCATCGTCATCCCGAAGATGTCCAGGCCCTGCTCTTTGAGGAGGGCCGGGGCCACCGAGGAGTCGACTCCGCCCGACATGGCGACGACGACGGCTCCGGCGTTGGAAACGAGTTTTTTGGGCATCGGCGAATGTGCTATATTATCGACCGGTGGTCATTTTAACATTCCTTCCGACCCGGCTCAAAACGACCCACCGGAGATGATTAAAAATTCGATCCTGCGAACGACGGCCGCCCTCCTCCGCTTTCACGCCCGGGTCGGTTCCCGGGTCGCCGTCCGGGCGCTCGCCCCGATCCTGGCCTCCGCCTTCGGCCTGTTCTACCTTCTCAAACCCGAGCTTTTCGTCATGCTCGCCCGCCGCGTTTTCGCCGACGCCGATTCCGTCGCCCGCGGGTTGGTGGTGGCCGCCGTTTTGCTGACCGCGGCCGGAACGGCGCGCAAGGCGGTCTGTTTCGGACTCAGCGGATGGCTCCGCAGCCTCCCCGTCGGCGGGCGGGCCCATCGGCGGGCGGCCGTCTTCTCCGTCGCCTTGGCGGAAATTCCGATCACCTTCCTGCTTTTTGTTTCTCTGTTCATCGGGACGCGGAATCTTCCCCGGAACTACGTCGTCGACGCGGCGGGACTTCTCCTCGCTTCGGCGGCCGCCGCGGCCGCGGTCG
>JAPKZG010000084.1 GCA_026393895.1 Candidatus Aminicenantota bacterium | reverse complement strand
ACTGTCGGTCCGGCCGCGTCGGCTGTGGGCCGGCCGGTCTTTCGGCCGGAGGCCAAGCGGACCTCGGCTTTCCTTTTTGCCCGCGGGACTGGCGCCCGCGAACCCTCCCCTTCGCCCTTCGGTTCGGCCCGGAGCGGGGGATCTGGGTGCGTAGTTCTGGGTTCGGCCTGCTTAAAAGCGCGCGCCGAGCAAGCTCGGGCGGGCCATCGGTTTTTTTTGAGGCTCAAAGAGTTTTTTTTTAGTTTTTTTGTGAATTCGCCCAAAAAAACCTCGGCCCTGCCCTTCGGGTTTTGCTGTGGCTCGGGCCGGTTTTGGTTCCGGTCGTCGCCTCCTCAGCCCGCCGAGTACCCTACGGGCTCGGCTCGGGCCAGGCAAAGGCTCCTTCCGGTCCAAGAGCCGGCCTCCTCGCCGAGCGGCTCAGCGGGTTCCGTCGCGCCGGCCGTAAAAGCGCGGCAAAGCCGCGCGGCCGTCGCGCCGTAATCCTTCCCCGCTCTTCGTCGAGTCCAAGGATCGCTTCGTCGTGCCGCCCGCAAATCCGCGTCTTCGCCGCGCGGGCGGCCCTCCGTCGCGCCTTGGCGCTCGCCGGGAGTTTTCGTTAAGAGCTCGGCGAAAAAAGAGTGCGCGCCTTAAGAGGCAGGCCGCCCAGTCCCAAGCAAGCCCTGCTTCCCGCCGCCGGGCCGGCCGAAGAGGCGGAAGGGGAGGGTTCGCGGGCGCCAGTCCCGCGGGCAAAAAGGAAAGCCGAGGTCCGCTTGGCCTCCGGCCGAAAGACCGGCCGGCCCACAGCCGACGCGGCCGGACCGACAGTCCAACGGAAAGCTCAAGGCCAAGCCGACTAAAAAAAGCCCGACCGCGCCTCCGGCAGGTTAGCTGCCTTCCTGAGTGACCGGCCGAAGGCGAACACCGGCCAGGCGAGAGTAGATTCGGCCGGAAGGACGAGCCGCTTTGAGTCGAGAAGCCACCCGGCCGATCGCCGGTCCAAACAGACTGAAGATTCGCAGTTGAACAGTCGAAAAGTTGAAACGAAAAAAAAGAAGGCAGACCAACGAACGAACAGAGGATGAGACGATCGCCGGATCGGACGGGCCGAAGGCCGAACGGCAGACAAGGCGAAAGTCAGATCGAACAGACCGAAAGTTCGAAGTCGAACGGACGAAAAGTCGAAGGTTCGACCGACCGAACCGAAAAAGCCGCGACCGCGAAGCCGAACGCGAGCGAAGCTGGGCAAGACCGCGGCGGGGAGCGCGGGCGCAGCCTTGGAAAAAAGCTTTCAAGACCTGATGTGGTTTGAGATAAAAATATTTATCGCCGACTTCGCCTTGAAGGCGGCCGGGTTCTTTCCACGGTTCCGGTAGTTTTTCGCGGCCAGGGCTCGCCAGGGCGCCTTGCCAGCCTCATCGAGAAGCTTCCAGGCCGCGACGGCCGCGCGCATCTTCGCTTCGCAGGCGAGCTGGGCCGGCGTCGGGTCGTAGGCCGGGATGTGGTAGGCCTTTTGCTGCTGGACGCGGCGACGGTGGCGCATATCGCCATCGATCGTGACGGTCGTTTCCTGGTAGGTCCGGATCTGGGCGATCGTTCCGCGGGCGCGGATCCCTATCTGAACTTCTTTCCCGGTTCTCTTGTGCGGGTATGTTGGATTTTCCACGATCGGCATTTTCGTTCTCCAAAGTTCTTGTAAAACACGCCCCCGAGTTCGGTCAAGGAATCTCCCGCGGCCTTTCGATCGAACCGAAAAACGATCGCCTTTCCTAGGGCATTTAAACGCGATTTTTTTCGGGTCTTATGGGGAAAATCGCCTTTTTTAGCCTTAGGCCCCCCCGACCGACCCACGACCGCGGCGGAGATCGCCGCAGGAAGGGCCGGCCAAGGCGAAAATACCCCCTAAAAATACCGATTCCCACAATAAAGGATCGATAAGAGATAATGAAAAATAGTCGCCGGGCGGTTCCCCGAAATAAAAATAGGCCTTCGCGGACCAAAAAATAATGATAAAAAAATAATTCGCGGGCCGCTTGGCAGCTCGCCGGAGGGATAAAAAATAATGATGATAGGCGATGGGAGCGATCGCCGGTTCGATAAAAATAAATAATAACGCGCCGGCGCCCAGGGAATGGATGATTATATTATTCATTAATGCCGTCATTCCGTCATTCCATCTTTAAGGTATTAAATAAATAATTAAATGATCGCCAGCCATGGCCGCGGCCGTTGTGCGCGTCTCGCTCGATGTTCACCCTCGGGCCGCGATGCGCGGGCGCGGGCCTTCGGCCGCGCTGCGCGCCGCGGGTGGCGGCGCCGGTCGGCCTCGTTCGGCCTCGCCGCCTCAAATTCGGCGCTCGGCCGACCTTCGGCCCCGACTTGACGCCCCCTAAGAGTCCGTTGGCCGTTGCCTCCCCCAGAAGAACGAGGCTTACGCCCGCCCTGCCCTCCGTCGGCTCGGCCGCGAAAAAGGCCGCGCCTCCCCGACTCCGGCCCCGCGCCGATGGCGGTCTTAAAGACCCGTCCCTCCCCACTCCCCCAGCCGGGCCGTTTTGAAAGGTTTCCTTCGCCGCAGGTTTTTATCTTTGTCTTCTCTTTCTTGGGGGGTGCCGATCGGGGCTCTTGGGTTTTGGCTTTTCTATTTCTTAAGAATATTCGGGCGTATGCTCAGGGCTTTTATATATTTAATATCGGCGACACTTTTTAAAAGATTTTCATGAATGATTAATACGGTTGGAAAGTATTCCTATAATAATAACGATGCGTTTTTTAACATTTTCCAAGCCCACTGGCAAGTGCTTTCGTTATTTCATTCTTTTCTATTTTTATACATCCATATTGCTTCTGATGTATTAACGAATAATTTTTTATAGTCAACGCTGCTTATTAAACTTTCATATTTTGATGATATTTTTATAAATTCCTCGTCTTTTCGAAGCCATTCAAATTCAGGATATCCAATCACCTCAGCCCCAATTCCGGGTTCAATTGAAATAGCCGTTTCGATGTCATTAAGGGCACTACGTTTATTCTTTAATACGGAATTTATGCGTGCCCTATAAACATATGCGGTCGATTGAGTTGGATCTATTTTTATTGCCTCATCTGCGCAATATAACGCGGCGCTCATCATATTAAGGATGCCTAAAAGATGCGTTTTTAGTATATAACCAGCGTAACCAGATGGACATAACAATGTCTCCATATTTGCAGCTTCTAACGCTTCACTATAACGCTCCAATTTTTTTAACGCCATTCCTTTTAAATGCACGGCCTTACAATATTTATTGTTAAATATTAGAACGATATTCGCTATCTCAAGCGCTTCGCTATAACGCCCTAAGGTAAACAATGAAGTCCCCATATTTACTAAAAAATATTCGTTATACGGATCGTTTTCTACCGCTTTTTTAAAAGCCTTCCTTGCTTCTTCGTAATTGGATAGCATCGCGTATGCTGTTCCAATATTATTCCATGCAGACGCATGTTTTGGATCGATCTTTACGACTTCAATATAAATTTTAATTGCCTCTTCCGGAATGTTCATACAAGTGAGAGTAACCCCCTTATTGAACCATGCGGGAACATTAGCCGGGTTGAGTCTTAATGATTCATCGAAGACATTTATTGCTTCGGAATATTTCTTTAATTCCCTTAAGGCGATGCCCATCATAGAAAGTATTGAAGATTTGTCACAGTTGGGTAGTTGATAAAGGTTTAAATAGTAACGAAACAAATCTATTGCTGTTGAATAATCATCATTATTCAAAGCGCGGATGGCTGAATCAAGGAGTTTAACTTTAGGCAGATCTTTAATTTCTAGTGCCCAATTAAAGCTGATATCAATATCGGGAAATTTGTTTTTTAATAATTGGATTCCTTTTTTAAGAGAATCCGTAAAGAAAAATAATTCTTCGATAATTTGATCTTTATCTTTTTGGGAATGTTTTTTTTGAATCCGTGCGATTAAAATCGCTATGATTATCGAAAGAATAGATATTAAAATACCGAGAATCTTCATTGGCATATGAATAGCCGCATCAAGCGTGAGGGACTGGTGATATTGGATATCAAATATTAATCCTCTTATAGGTCGTCAGCCGATTGCGATCTATTACGGTTATTCAACGAATATTATAATATGCGTTGAGTCGAGAAATTACAATCAGTGGGGGTTCTCTCTGTCTGGCTACCTGTGCGTACGCATATACGGCCATGTGATCCTAATAGATATTGAATTTATTTGGTTTTATCGGACGATGCGCCGGTTAGGCCGCAACCGGCGACCCTATTCGAGGTAGATATCATCTAGATAGAATGTCACTCGACCGCCCTGGTTGTAATCTGCGCTGACGACCCAACAGAAACCCCCAATAACGCTTGAGAGGTTTGCCCCGCGAAGGTTGATCTCATACCGCGTCCATACATTCGTAAGGGTAAGGCGCCCGGTCGTGCCTTGGAACGAATCACGGTATCTCCTCGACGGACTATTGATGCCCCCGGTTTTGAACTCTACGACTTCGGTGCCGAGTTCTCCTTTTGCCCAAAAGGTCACTTTCGACAGCCCCCTTCCAGAGTAGTTGGACCCAGGATTGTCCCCCCAGTTATCCGGCTCGTTCAGCCAATAGATTCCCGCAAAGCGATGTGGGCCGATGGAGTATGTAATCTTGATGCAGGCCGGCGCTGAGTGGGGTGCCGTCTGATACGCCCCAGAGAAGTCGATGTACGTCCTCTCGAACTCTCCGTCTCCCATAAATCCAGACGGACTAAAGAGGTTCTCCACGTCGATTCCCGGATTTGTGCGTTGTTGAGCGGCCAGACACGCAAAAATTGAAAGGATAACGGTACAGCCAACAGCGATGCTCCGAGAGAGAATACGGTTTTCCATGGAAAGCATTTCCCCTTTCTCTATTTATTCTGTTCTTTAGCAATCTCCGACAGTGCGTTTATCTTTTCTTGTCCTTCAAGGAATTCATTAACAATTATTTTTGCTTTTTCAAAGCATTTGTTGGCCATGCAGAACGAGAGCACGTGCTTGACCTCTTCCGATTTAGCCGACAATGAAGCAAGGCTCCTCGTGATAGTAACGGCTAAGTCGACATCGGAATCATGGAGCGCGTCCATGATATCCCTACGAGCTTGTTCTTCGGGTATGAGTTTCCAGTCGATTTTAAGACGGCCAGGGGAAGCGTCGGCTGGCCCATTGCAAATCGGGGGGTCTGCTACCAAGTCGGCGGATATCGTCGCATTGGGCTGTGCCTCTGGGGGCAGGGTGGCCGTGGGCCGAGCCACGTTGTGGATAAAAAAACCCGCAACAAGCCATACAAGCAATGTCAGACCAATGGTACCGGAGATAATCGCCGCTTTAGGGTTCTTCATTACGTAGTTGAAATATGGCATTATAAAAAGCGTCAAGACGAAGATAAACCCGCCGGACAACCAACCTCCGGAGTTCAGCCTTTTGCGCGCTTGCCGGGAAGTCTCTTTCCACAACCCAAGCCCTCCTCTATGGTTACCTTTCGCCTAGCGTACGGCGAGGCCGAAATATTGTCAAGAACCGTAAAGGGAAAATATTGGAGGGTAGATTGTCCCTTAAGGCGATATTTTATAATCGCGCGGACTGCCAAAATATTTTCCATATACTTCAGAATGGCGCCAGCGGGTTGCCCGCAAAGGTTAGCTTGCTGGCCCGGTGAAGAAAAATAAAAAAGGTCGGAGGGGTATCAGCGGCACAGATCCGGAAATCTTTTAAAATCCTCGTCGGCGTGGGTCAAGGCGGGATACTGCTTGCAGACGGCCTTTTCGATCATGAGCCGGGCGGTTTCTTTGTAGCCGCACCCCTGGAGAACGGATCCGATCGTGAAGAGCTTTTCGGCGTCCGGCTCGACCATGGAAATCGCGTAAATCATCGTTTGGAGGGCCATATTACGGGATCCGTTCACATACTGGGCGATGGCGAGCTCCCAAACGGCCTTGGGGTTTGCGGGCTCGAGCTGGGCTTTCTTTTCCGCGACGCGAAGATAGAAAAAAGACTTCTTGGATCCGACCTTTGCGGGCTCGGTGTCCGGCCAATGGTGAATCGGAAACGAGGCCTTGAATCCGCGAAGCCGCTTCGCGTCGACATCGAGGTCGACGAGCTCGTGAATCACCCCGACGAAGCGCAGGCCGAAGCGGTTCCTGAATAGCCGGACCTTGGTCGATTCAACAAATCCGCGGTACCCCTCCCCTTCTGGATAGTCGCGCGGGTTCGGGACGAAGCCGACGAGGTATGAATTGTTCGTGTAATTCCGCGTGGGGATCTGGAAGGCGTCGGCGTCGTTGGCCGCAGTGAGATCCCGTAGCTTTGCGACGTCGCGCGGGGAAAGAACTTCGTCGGGGTCGAGGATCAGGATCCAGTCCCCTGTCGAAAACTCGAGGCCGACATTACGGGCGGCCGAAAAGTCATCTTGCCAGTCGTGATGAACGACAATGGCGCCGTGGGCCTCGGCGACGGCGATGCTTTGATCTCTGGATCCCGTGTCGACGACGATGAGCTCGTCGAAGGCGCCGGCAGCGTTTTTCAGGCAGCGGGCGAGGGCTTTCTCCTCGTCGCACATGATCATGCAGAGGCTGATGGAGGGGCGGGCGCCGGTCATGGCTTGACCTGGACGTGGAGGTGCCAGCCTTGGCCGACATCGTGCCAGAGGATCGTCTGGAGGTTGAGATGTTTGAACGGGTAGATGAGGTTGACCAGGCAGACGATGTAATGGACCGCCTCGGGCTGCATGTGGTTCGATTGAAGATCCACGGCGCGGTGGTAGTAGTGGGGCGAATTTTTGTCGTCCCGCCAGACGGAAGTGACTGTCGTCTCGGCGTAGTAGAGCGATTGGCAAAGGGCCTCGATGACGGCGACGATGCCGATAACGCGCGCGTCGAGGGCTTGGAATTCTTTTTCAAATTGGGGCTCGAGAAATTTCATGATCGATTCTCCTTTTGGCGCGGATCTACCGCGAGAGCTTTGAATTTTTAAACCGGCGGCCGACGGGGTGATCCCGAAGGAAATCAAAGCTGATTTGCCTGGGGCGTTTTATCGGATTCGGGAAGCGGACGTTTTTGGCGAAGGCTTTGAGTTTCTTCTCGATCTCTTTTTCGACGATCTCGGCCGAGGCCGGGGTCATTCGAGGATGATCTTTGACGGCCTGGCGCCAGAGGCGAAGGCGTTCCGCTTCGAGGGAGGCCTTAAGCGATGCCGTTGACATGCTTTTATCTCAATTCGGCATCGGGCAGGCGTCTTCCCAGAGGTTCAGGAACGTTTCCCGGGCTTTCTCAATGACGGGTTTCGAGTCGGATAAAATCGACGCCTCGAAATTCCGCTCGCCGGCGCGCCGCGTCCAGTTGTGGCTCCCGACGATCACGGAAACGCCGTCGATGATGACGATTTTCGCGTGGACGACGCGATTCCGCGGAAGGTAGCGGCACTGAATGCCGTTGGAGGCCAGCCAGGCGGAAACGGTTTTATTTTCCGCTCCGACGGTGTTCTCGGGCACGGTGTAGTTCAGGATCACGCGGCAGACGAGCCCGCGGTGGCGCGCCTCGATGAGCTTCGAATAGAGCTTCATGACGCGGTCCGAGAGCTTCTTCGGCGGCGACCCGAAAAGGAAGGAAACGATCAAGATTTCGGACTGGGCGTTTTCCATCAAGGCCGAAACGACTTTGTGATACTTTTCGTCGAGCAAAAGATCCATCATAACCCCCTGAAATCGGTTTTTTATTCGGTCATAAGAGCCTTCAGGCGTTTCAAGCGATAGGTTTTCCGCGAAGGCGCGTTGAAAAGGTCGTCGCCGTATTTCTTCTCGAACTCCGCGTCGATTTGAGGAAGGAGCGCCGCGGCTGCGGGCGTCCAGCTCCCGTTTTCCGGCACCCTATTTTTCCCGACTTCGAGCTCTTTTCGGATTTCGGCCTCGGGGCCGGAATTCATCTTGAGAAGCAGCTTCGCGAAGTTCTTCCGGAGGGCCGCCGGCGAAAGGATGACGGATCGCCAGAAGGGGTCGCCCTGGCTCCAGTGGATGACGGCCTCGATTTCCGAAACGTCGCGCTTGTCGAGGGTACGGAGGCACGCGCAATCGCGGGCCCAGGCCTGTTTTTGATGCGGGGATAATTTGGCGACGGACGATTTTGGATCGTTTTCGAGCATGAGGGCAATCAAAATCGCGCAGAGGCGAGCGTCCGGATCCTCGCTTTGAAGATCCTCCCCTCCCCCGCTCCCCCGCTTCTCTTCCTGAGAAGAAAGAAGAGAAGAAGAAGAGAGAGATTTCGCGTCACTATGGTCTGTAACTTTCGGTTGTAACTTAGTCCTGTAACCTTTTTGGCGGTCGTATTCGGACTGATACTTTTTCCAATTGAGAATGGATATTTTATTCTTTGAATCGATCGCGATTTTCCCGGTCGCGACCATCTTCGAAAAGGCGGCCGTCAAAACCTCAATGTCGATGCTAAGGATGTCGGCCAACTGCTCGTTGGTGTAGCCGAGCGTTTCGCTCAAGCAGACGAAGCCGTCGACGATAGAATCGCCGGCGAGGGCCAGGAGGCCGATCCAGGCCCAGCGTTCAGCGGGGAGAAGTTCTTTGGAGGTCGATCCGAAAACGACGTTTGTATAAAGCTTTATCCAGCTTCGACGACCCACCGTATGTCCCTTTTGCTGAAAAGATTTTTTATCGCAAACGACAACCGAGGCGTCAAACGCGCATCATGGAAAGAGACGAAGGAAGGGCGGGTTTTTTCTCATGGGGGGTATATTTGGAACAAGTCCTATAAAAAGGGAAGGTAAATAGAAATATTTGCGGCTTGCAAAAATCCGGTGTATCGCGCGCCAACCTCCTGCCTCTCCGACTGAGATATCCGGACTTTATATTGAGATAATTCATCTTTTTGACGTTTTTTCGCTTTCGGGCAACGCTTCCTTTTGTAAATCCTTATTACCTTCAAACCCTTTGTCCGTCAATCTTAAAATAATATCGTTTTGTCCTTGTGGGCTGCATTCAATCCCCTTTTCTTCTAATCAAAGGATAATTGCATCTTTTGCGTCGGGGCCGAGCTTCATTATTAAATGAATATGATTTCCTTTACGAAGATTAAACCAATAAAAATTATAGCCGTTGATTCCCAATCCTACGTGGGTGCGATTATATGTTATTCTCGGAATTCCAAGTTCTTCCGGTAAAAGCTTAATGATTTTGTCCATTAATTCTACGGATTTCGTGCTCGCTCTTGATTCCCAAAGCTTCCTATCAAATTGTTCTTGAATATTCCGCTCTACGTCTTCCGCTGTATCAGTAACATCTAACACCTTGACAATATTCAACGCTGGCCCGCGGATCGACGACGCGTAGTCGTCAGAGAACTTCGCTCGCGAGGTTCTCTCGTTTCTGGTCAGCCTGGAGATTCTTAGCCCGGAATGGGCGGAACGGTTGCTCTCTTGGCCCCACACCGACATCAACGTCCACAGCCTGGTAAGGACCAAGACGAAGGTCGAGGCCGAGCGGGTGGGAAAGTATATGATCCGGCCGCTCCTAGCCCTGGAACGATTTTCATTCCTGGAGCCGGAGGGAAAAGTTGGTTACCGGCATGGGGAGAATGACGCGGATCAGGAGACGATGGATTATCTGAAGTTCATCGCTCGGGTGACCTCGCATATTCCCGACAACGGCCAAGTGATGGTCCGTTACTATGGACTGTACGCCAACTCCCACCGGGGAAAGATCAAGAAGGCGGGTTTAACGGCGTCGCCTCTCCGGATCGTCGAGAATCATCTCCGACGCTTCCCTCCCAAGGATTGAGCGGAGATGATCAGGATGGTCTACGAAGTCGACCCGATGCGTTGACCTGACTCGGCGTTCCCGCCTCGTGTAGGACAGACGAAGCGTCGCCCCAAGTGTGGGGGGGCGATGAGGGTCATCGCTTTCCTGACGGAGGACGCCGTCGTGGACCGGATCATCGGTTGCCTCAAACTCAAGTTTACGGCGGAGAGGCCCCCGCCGCCTTAGGCCGCTTTCCTGGAATATCTCCGGGCAGCCGATCCCCCGGCGGAATATTTTTCGTGATTGATCCGAGCAGAGGGGGGAGTCTGGTCGATTCCCGGCCCATCCGTCGCTGCGGGCAACCGCAGGCCCGTCCCGCTCTGTCTTCGAATCGACCTTGACATCCCCCGAACCGGGGTTTATGCTTGTCCGCAGTAGAGGGATGGGACTTAATCACAACATCGAGTCCGCGTGCGGACGAAACAGAAAAGCAATTTTTTATTCTAAAAAAGGGGGGGATAAATGATGAAAAAAATAAGATTAACTCGTTGGTTCGGTTTGCTGGTAGTCATTTTCTTTTTGGCCAATGCGCCGTTGTTTTTAGGCACACAGGGAGACCCCACTTTCACGGCCACTGGAAGTATGGGAACAGGGAGGGCGAACGGTCACACCGCGACGTTGCTGCCGAGTGGGAAGGTCCTGATCGCCGGGGGCCAAAGTCCGTCTTCCTCTCCCTTGGCTTGTGCGGAGTTATATGACCCGGCAACGGGGACCTTTTCGCAAACGGGAAGCATGGGAGCGTGCCGGACCGGTCATGGCGCGACGTTACTGCCTAACGGAAAGGTGCTGATTACCGGGGGGAATGATAGTGCCCAAACCTTGTCGAGCGCAGAGCTATACGATCCCGAAACGGGGACTTTTTCGCCGACGGGAAATATGCTATCACCCCTAATATACCACACGGCGACATTATTGCCCAATGGGAAAGTGTTGATTGCGGGCGGAACGCCTGCCCCTTATGTAGATTTAACTACTGGTGCGGAGCTTTATAACCCCGCAACGGGTGCCTTCACGTGGACGGGAAGGCTGATGATACCGCGGCAGCAGCACATCTCCACATTATTGTCTAACGGGAAGGTGCTGCTCGTAGGTGGCGGAAACTGGACCGGTGAGCGTATTCTCACCAGCGCCGAGTTGTATGACCCGACGACGGAGTCTTTCACGGTGACTGGAAGCATGGCCATTGGGCGGTACGCGCATACTGCGACACTACTTACTAGCGGGAAGGTGCTGGTTGCGGGTGGGTACAACGGAGGTATTCTCTGCGACGTTGAACTATTTAATCCGACAACCGGGACCTTCTTGGCCAGCGGAAGCCTGGAAACTGGACGAGCCGTCCACACTGCAACATTGCTACCGAACGGAACGGTTCTGATTGCCGGTGGATGGAACAACGATTATCTGGGCAATGCGGAGGTCTATGATCCGACGGCCGGGGTCTTCGCGGCCACAGCAAGTATGGGCGGGCCACGAGGATCCCATACTGCCACTTTGTTAACAGACGGTAAAGTCCTGATTGCGGGGGGCAGCGGTGATCCAGATTCTGGCACCAGCGCGGAGCTTTATTGGGATCCGACAAATATGCCGAACCATATCGACGTTTTGATCGACGTCAAGCCGGGCGAGACCCCCAACAGCATCAACCCCAGGAGCAAAGGCAAAATCCCAGTTGCCATAATCGCCGCTTTCGGCTATTCAGTCAACGATATCGATCCTACTATGGTCCGGTTCGGAAAAACGGGGAGCGAAACTTATGCTTCGCACTGGTCATTGGCTGATTGCAATGGTGACGGCCAACTCGATCTGCTGCTGCATTTTCCAACCGAGAAGACGGGGATTCTCTGCGGTGATACCATAGTCTTCTTGACGGGAAAAACCAGAAGTGGTGTCGACATCAAAGGTGAGGATGATATCCGCACCGTCGGTTGCAAGTAAAAGAGAAGCGATAGGCAAGGAACGGGAACCCTTTTATCCTTGATTGTGCGGCCTTTAGGGACGGTGCAACTTTTTTTGATATTTGGGAAGGTCTCCCCTGCTTGACAGGAAGAGCGTTTTCCCGGCCGATTCTTTCAATATTTCGAGCACGGAATATCACGGGGCCTTTGGGCCGAGCTCTCGTCTTTCCTGGGGCTTGATCCCGATGAGGTTTGGATTTCTAACGCCCTTCCCGTGATGAAGATCAAGCCCATCTACGAGCATGACGGTAGGCTCCTGTGCGTCTACCGGGAAACCGTGCCCGAAAAATATTCTTGCCACCCGGCCCCGCGACTCAATCGGCCGGTTCCGACTTTGCTGTCGGGTCGTCCGCTTTTGCGGCGGGCCCGTTTTTTCAATCGAGATAATGATCGTAACTTCACGTTTCTGGCCAACAACTTTCTTCGGCCTTCGCTGACGATCGCCGAATTTTACAAACTCCGCCGACACGTCGATCTGTTTTTCCGCTGGATTAAGCAAAACCTTCGCATCAAGTCGCCTTATGGAACGTCGGAGAACGCGGTCCGGGCGCAATCCTGGGTCGCCATCGCGATTTATGCGCTCGTTGCGATTAGCAAGAAAAAAATGTCCATGGACCTCCCGCCCTACAATTTTTTGCAGATTTTAAGCGTGTCCGCATTCGAAAAAGCCCCATTGAATCGATTGCTTACGTTTTCGGACGATCATGATTCAGAATCCGATGACCCTAACCAATTTGTTTTGTTCGACTTTTAACCAAACAGTCGTGAGGTCTTATAAAAAAACTTTTAATTATGCGGGACGCGCGAACCGGTCTTACTCCGGAATCAGTTTTCTTATCGTCTTTTCGAAGTCCTCTTTGGCCGGGTCGAGGGTGTCGGCGGCCTGGTCGACCAGGGCGCGAACGAGCTCGGCCCGACGGATCCCGCGGCCGGTCTTTTCCCGGATGGCCAGGGTGACGCGATCCAAGAAAAGAACATGCTTCTTGAAAAGACAGATGGTCACCTTCTCGTAAGTTTCCGCGGCCGGGGGCCGACCTTTGACCCTCGGGGCGGTTTTAGGCGCGATTCCGGCCTTTTGGGGCGCGGTGCTCTGGAAAATGTCGGTTGCCTTCTTGCCTATTGCCATTATTCCTCCGTTCCATCATTCCGGAATGACGTCATTATATAGCTTTCAGGATTTCCTTGGCCAACTTCGAATAACCATCGGCGCCGGACGAATGGGGCGCGAAGTCGAATATCGTTTTCCCGAAGCTCGGCGCTTCTTTCAGACGTACGCTTCCCCTGATTTCCGTCTTGAAGACCTTGCGGCCGTAGTGGCCGCGGATCATGGCGATGATTTCGTTCGTGGCGTTCAGGCGGTAATCGCAGAGCGTCAACAGGATCCCGAGCAGTTCGGCGACCTTCCCGATGCCGGCGCGGATTCTTTCGACCGCTTCCATGAGGTTGACGAGGCCCTCGAGGGCGAGATAGTCCGGCGTGAGCGGGATGATGAAGAAGTCCGAGGCGGTCAGGGCGTTCACGGTCAGGAGGCCCAGCGAAGGCGGGCAGTCGAGGATTACAAGGTCATAGGCCGACCGAATCGGCCCCAGCGCGGCCTTCAGGACGGTTTCTCGGCCCTTCACGTCCGACAAGGCCAGGTCCGCGGACGCGAGCGTCATGCCCCCGGGAAGAATGGCCAAGTGTTCGACCAAAGACGGGCGAATTGCGGACGCGATCGGAAGCCCTTCGAGAATGACTTCGGCCGAAGACGGAGAAAGATCAGCCCGGGCGATTCCAAGGGAAAGCGAGGCAGATCCCTGGGCGTCGAGGTCGATCAAGAGGGTCCGACGCTTGGTTGCGGCGAAGGCCGCGGCCAGGGAGACGGCCGACGTGGTCTTTCCAACGCCGCCTTTGTTGTTGACGATGGAAAGAATCATTTTTCATGGCTCCTTCGGGGCGGGTTCATTGGCGATATTGTCCTGGCGGGCTCGCTGTTTTCCGATGCTTGATAATGGCCATGAGAATTATTTCCGCCTTCCAGGGTCTTTATCCATGAGGCTCGATTTCGCCGGTAGGGCGTCCCTTCTCCGGGGGGCTTTTGCTTGCCACGGGCTGGCCCCCCGCCTCAAATTCCGCCCCCTGGATCTTTCAGTAATTGGGGACAATGTTCTTTGACCTGGGCGGCAATCTCTGAATCAAGGAGGGCACCATAAAGCGTCTTTACTTCGCATAACTGGGAAATCTTTAGCCCAATGGCTCCCGTTAAGTCGGCTCGACAAAGATTAGCTTCTTTTAAAATCGCTTCGGAAAAATGAGCTTTTTTTAGGGTCGCTCCAGCAAGATTCGCGTTTTGAAGGTTTGCTATTTCAAGGATAGCCCCTCCCATTTCGGCGGCTCGTAAATCAACGCCCCTAAGGTCTGCGTCGATAAGATCTGCCCCTTCGAGAAAAGCAAAAGATAATATTGTGTTTCCATGTAAATCGGCGCTCCTTAGGCACGCCTTTTTTAAATAGCAACTATGGAGGCTAAACTCATGTACATTAAATTTATTTAGCCGTCTAATACTTCCAACGATTCTATAAGTAGCTTCCGGCTCCTTCCAATATCGATAATCATCAATCTCCTCTTTCCATCTATTTATGTCTCTCTTTTTTTCAAGAAGCCGGTTATAGATAACGATTAATACACCGAAAACAAAAATATCAAAAGCAAGGCCATGTCCCCCAGCCAGGATGTTATCTAAAAAAGAATCCCGATATTTCCGTCCAAGAAAAAGAGTAACGAGAACTATCGATGGTGCCCACACGGAAAAAAGGAAAAGTGTGAATTTGACCTCAGGGTAATCTTTTATAAATTTTTTGATTTTTTCTTTTGTTTTAGATGTTTTCTTTATTTCCATAAAAGGCGCCTTGTTTCTTTAAATTAGGTCAGGGATTAATTCTCGCAACCATGGACGGTCGAACGGCCATCTTCCCCATAAGTGAATCTTTTTCTTTTCTTCGTCTTTCTCTGAATGTGGAAAAGAGGGAAAAAATGAGCGTTTCACGCTCTCCTTATTAACTCTTATTAACTTAGCAGATATCTTATTGTGTGGGTGCTTCTCGGGGGAAACGGTTTCCAAGGTGTATGATAATTTGGGACAAAGTGTATGATTCGGGGTCTTTTTTGCTCTCCAAAGTGTATGGTATTTGCACGATTTTAACAGGGAAAACCCGTTTTTAAGGCACCCCCCCTGTTTAGTTGACATAATTACGAGGTTTTTAAAAAAAGATGATATTTTGGAAAAACGGAAAACGGAGATATTTCCTTTATTTATAAGCATATTATGCGGTTTTATCATTTTCTTAAGGTGTATGATTTCAAGATCCTTCCCGTTCATACACCTTTAGGTACCGCCAAAACGCGGCCTCGCTGTCGTTCTTGGTTTCATCGAAGATCCTGCTGATCGTTCCGGGGCCGTGCTTCTTGATGACCGCGGTGAGCTGGGCGCGCCTTTTCTCGGTCGTTTTTTCCGCGGTGCTCTTGTTGTCGAAAAGCGAGGGCTGTCCCCAAAGCTCCATCATCGCGGCCAAAAGATTGGGGTCGACCGCATATTGCCTTTTCTTGTAGTAGAAGCTGAAAAGGATTTTCCAATTTAAGGGATTGGCGTCGCGCGTCGATTTCAGGTCATACGCGTAATCTTTTATCAAACCCCGGTCCTTGGCATCGTCCAGAATGGGAAGTAAATACTCCGAAAGCGTCGCGCCGGAATACATGTTATTAACCGCGGCCTCCTTCAGGCCCGCCCATTTGACGAGAATGGTTTTGATGAAGACGGGATACGGCCGCTTAAGCCCGCCCAGGGAGATCAGCTCTTCGAAGATCCCGCGCTTGGCGTCCGGGATGTCTTCGTGCAAGAGCCAAATCGGGATCCCGGCATAGGCCAGGCCGAGCTTCTCCCCCCGGGCCAGCGAGAGAATGAGCCGCGTGTGAGCATCGTTCAGCTTGAAATAGAAGCCGTGGCCCTCCGTGTCGCGTCGCCAGCTTAAAATGTGGTCGACCGCCTCGACGAGGCCGCTCTTTTTGTCCTTGATCTCGAAGGTGAAGTAGGCCAGGGTCATATAAGCCTGGTCGATCAGCCCCAGAATTTTACCGCCCCGCGTTGTTTGGTCTTCGTTATACCCGAGAACGCGCAGAAGGTCGGCCTTGGTGACGTGCGGCCAGGTGATGCTGTTCGTTTGCCGGACCTGGGCTTTCTGGAAAAAAATCGAAGCCCGATAAATTTTCTCCGTCAACTCGCCGAATTTCGGCAGATCCTTTTCCGAAACGCCGGCGGGGATGAAGCCGCGGTGGGTCACGGTCTTGTTGCCGAAGTCGGCCGTTGTCGAAACGACCCTCTCCCCGCTCGGCAGGGCGACCCAGTCCAGGGAGGCTTTGCGGGACGATTTAATCGGGAAAAGAAAACGTCGCCGCTTCCAGTAGTCCCACGGGACCGGGGCCACGTCCTCGCGCATGGCGTCGACGGCCTTGACGACGACGCGGCGCTCTTTGATGTCGAAATGATCCTTGATCCGTTTCAGGTCTTCGGCCTCGGCCTCGGTCAGGGTACGCAGATCGGCCGCGGCCGAAAGCTCCGCGAGGCGGGCCCGGGCGGCGCGGTCGAAGAGGCCCTGGGCCTCGTCGAAGGTGACGCCCCTCAACCAGGTTTCGAAATCTTTTTCTTGGTCCACGATAAAACCTTTTATCCTTTGCTCAAAAAAAACGCGCCATTTGCTCTATAAAAGGCGATCGACCCCGGGGTCCTTGTGATTGGCCGGGGGAATTCGGCCTCGATGATTGTCGAGGGCTGGACGAAAGCGCTCATGCGAGGCGCTGGCGGACCAGCTCTTCGATGATCTCGGCCATACTGCGGCCGTCCTGGGCGGCGTAAACCTTTAAGGCCCGGTGGACGTCTGGGGGCAGGCGGACGGTCATTTGCCGGAAGACGGGCCTGGTTTTTTCGGGGGTTGGACTCCCCTCTTTGTTACGCTTCGTCCGAAGTGTAACGGAATTTTGGGCGATAACCATATGAAAACCCTCCTTAAATGGCGGTTTTTTCGGCTTTATCGGGCTCGGGCGAGACGCGATACAGCGTGGGAGCATCGGGATTCTGCAGGAAAGCAGCGCAGCCCGCGCCGTGTAGGATCCGCCAGGGAATCCCCTTGGGGTATGCGGTGCAGGCCAGGTCTTCTATGTCGGGCTTCGCGCAGGAAAGGCAGATCGGAGTTATTTGCATCTTCAATCGGTGTGCGACTTCGCTTCTCTTTCGCAGATCCGAAGGACGGTGGTGGGAGCCCACTGGGTGGACCCGCTCTTTCGCCGATGGCCGGCGGCCTCAAGGGCTTGGCAGATGTCGCGGAGGGATTTTCCTTTGCGGCGAAGCGCGAGGATCTTTTTGACGGCTTCCTGTTCCTTTTCGTTTTCGATCAGCCGGCCGGAGCGGGCCCGGTAACCGAAGGGGACGTCTCCCCCGGTCTTTTGGCCGTTCGCCCGTTTGTATTGGAGCGCGGCCCGGGTCCGATCGGAGATCTGGTCGCGCTCGAATTCGGAAAGGACGGCCAGGAGCCGGAAGACCATTTTCCCTGCGGCCGTGGTTGTGTCGATCTTTTCGGACAAGGAAACGAGATCGATTTCCCGTTTTTGTAGAAGATCGGAAAGCGCGAGCGTGTCCTTGGTGCTGCGGGAGAGCCGGCTGAGGGAATAAACGACGAGGGCGTCGCCCTTCTCGGACACGTCGAGGGCGGCCTGAAGGCCGGGCCGGTTATCCGAGCGTTTACCGGAAACGCCTTCGTCCTTGAAGATGACGACCTGGTCGGCGCCGTTAAGCTCGGCCCAAGCACGGACTTTCGCTTCCTGGGCGTCCATGCTGACGCCGTCCTCGGCTTGGCCTTGGGTGGAAACGCGGATATACCCGATCGCCTTCATGCCTCCAGACTACTGGAGCGGCGGCATGATGTCAAGGTGTCAAGATATTATATTTATGACGGAAAGAGGGAATGATGGAATGGAGGAAAGATGGAAGAGGGGGGTTGTGAGATTATCGGCGTGTATAAATCCCGGCGCGCCCTCGCACCATAATGTTCCGGGCGCCGGTTTTATATTCCTATCTTTTGTTACCGGAAAACGCGGAGGGCCAGCCACCATGGCTTTCGATCACGTGGTCAATCTTAGCCATGAGGCGGATCGTCTCATTAAGGGCGACGACGATCTTCTGATAGCGTTGGATATCTTCGTAGGCCAGGATGCGGCCTTTGCGGTCCTTCAACCACCTATCGCAAACTTGGTAGCCTCCGACGTGGAAGTTCCAGGCCGCGGATGGTATGCCGCCGAAGTGCTGAGTGGAGTTGATCCAAACCCGCTTGTCCTTGGCCGTGTAATAAACCTTCTCGACGGTATTAGTTCCCTTCTGGGAGAATTCCGTGACGAGGGCGTTGAGCTTCGGGGATTCCATGGTATGCAAAGAGACAAGTTCGCCCCCCAGGGAGGCCAAGCCGAAGAACAGGCTGCGGTTGCTCGTAAGCGGAAGGCGCGGGAAGTCAATCTTCAGGAACTCGGCATAACGTAAACGGTAACTTGGAGAATGGAAGACGGCATAAGCGTAGTGGAAGATGTCCTCAGGAATCACGCCCCTGGGCAGCCCGTGTGGCCCATGCTGAGGCGCCTTGAGTTTTTCCGCCAACGCTTTCAGGAATGCGAGATTGATATTTGGACGGCGTCCGGCCGAAGCGTCCAATTCGTCGGGGGCGGGATAAAGGAAGAGAGGAAAGAAAGGGCCACTACCAAACATCCCTGCGGTATCAATTGCATTGACATTAGCTAAGGCAGTAGAAACGAAGGCGTGCCTGTAGCCACGTGAAGCTTGCCGAGAAACCATCATTGCAATATTTGGCCCGGCGAGCATGTGTCGCATTACATCGAAAGCAGGTCGGCTGGTTAGGCCCGGCGAATAATACAACCAACGAATGTCAAATGGGCGATAGAAGAATGGCTGAATACAGGCATAATCGAAACTTGTTTGCTGACGACGCGAGAGAAGATTGTAACTAGATGAATCTTCAACTCGATAGGTAGCTCGAAACTCTTCTGAAAGGCCGTCCTCAGAATAGAAACGTCTTATGCGCTCCGTCAGTTTAATTCGGTCGAAGCCAACGAACAGATTGTCACGGTCTGTTTTGACTCCGTTTTGAAAGACGGAGAATATGTCCCCCAATTTCCATCCGCCCTCATACTCAACGGCCACGTCAAAATTCTTCGGTACGAAGAAGAAGTACGGTTCGGTGGGCATAAGTTCCTGCCATGCAGTAGTCTGGGCATCGTTTCCCCGGAGCCAATTGTACTTACCGCTGGCGAGTTGGTCGCGCTTGTAGATTTCGCGCTGGCCCCACAATTCGGCATGAAAAACGCGTGCCGGGACTTTTATTTTACGCATAGCCTGTTTAGCTTTTACCGCAAGAAGAATGGACACTCCTACGGTGATGTCGAACACGTTCTCGTCTTTGTCACTTTCCCGTGTTTTGCCGTTTTTCAGTAAACTACCGTGGAGGTTAAGAACGAATATTTCGTCGAATGTTTGCATCAAAGCCTGCCGCATGCGGCGGTGCGTGATGCCGTCAAGATAACTGTTATTCGTAATGTAGCCGAGAATTCCGTATCCCGTTTGCTCGATGCGCCACTGGGCGAAACGGATGAATTTGATGTAATCGTCGTCGAGATTCAGTTTCTTTTCGTTTAGGTCCCGCTTGTAGTCCTTAAGCAAGTTCAGAATCCACTCTCCGCGATTCATACGCCCGAAGTTCGCATACGGGGGATTGCCCAGAACCACCATAATAGGGCGATCGCGCTTGATCTCTGCGGCGGCGTTGGCTTCGCGGGAAACGAACTGGCCTAAGAGCATTTCCGATTTTTTTGCGGCCTCTTCAAGCGTGTTAGTCAGATAAATCCCAAGACGCTGGTCGCTGGCGAACGTGTAACCGGACTGCTCGAGAAGCATGCTGATCTTGAGGTGGGCCACGGCATAGGGGGCCATGAGTAGTTCGAAGCCGAAGATACGGGGCAGCAGGTGACGGCTGACGTAACCGTCCCATGCGCCGAGTTGTTTGCGGAAGCCGCGGTGGATGTGTTCGATTACGAAGTAGAGAAAAGTGGCGGTGCCGGTGGCGGGGTCGAGAATGAGGGTGTTCTCGTCGGCCAGCCCTTTGGGGCGGCCGAGCCGGGTCTTGAGCAGCCAGTCAAGAGAGTTAACGATGTAGCTGACGACGGGTTCCGGGGTGTAAAAGACGCCCCGGACTTCCCGCATGGCTGGATCGTAGGCGGCGAGGAAGGTCTCATAGAAGTGGACTACGGGATCTTCTCGCCCCTTGCACTTGCCAAAGTCGCGGAGGATCTCCGCCATGTCGGCGTGCTTGAGGAGTTCGACCATGTCATCGACGGCCCAGGCAATCGTGTCCGGCATCCTAACGCCTGCAATCTGCTCGAAAAGTTCACGCAGAAAAGGATTGGTGCGGGGGAGGTTGACAGCGGCGGACTCGCGCGAGAAAGGCTTATTTGGTGCGTGCGCGCGGGCGGCAAAGAGGCCGTAGGCTAGCGTTTGAGCAAACATGTCGGCGAACTGATGTTCATTCAAATCGGGGATGAGCGTGTCCTGAAAAGCATGCAGCCACTCGTGTAGCCAGTTGGTATGTGAACCGTAGCCGGGCATGGTCTCGCGGGCGACTTCGTCCTTGGCCTGTTCCGTAATTTCCTCTTCCTTCTGAAGAGCGGCAAGGATGAGGTCACGGATCATGCGCGTCATACCGGCCATGCGGCCGGCGAGTTCTTTGGCGGTGGCGACGGTCAGCACGGGTTGAGCGTAGAAGGCGGTAAGGAGTGAAGTCAGACGCTCCTCGGCATCCGCAGTGGGCTTGAGTTTACCCTTACCGTCCAAGTCGGCTACGCGAACGGTAAGGCGTTTTTCGCCCGCTACGTACCAGCGGAACTCCAGGTAGTCGGTGAGAATCCAGTTAGGCAGCGCGGAATAGCGTTTGAACTGGTCTGCGTTAGGTCCCTTGCTGCGCCCCATCTCATCGAGGTTGATGCCGACGTCTTTCGTCTCAACGTGGCCGAGGGGGACACTGCTTCGGCTGATGTTGAAGTCAGGCGCACCGCAGGCGATGCGGCGGGGCTCGTTCGTAGCGACAATATCTTTACCGCACGCTTCAAGAAGCGTTTTTAGAGCGGGGCGGTGGGTATGTTCGGTGGAGTCGCCCTTGTCGAGATTCTTCCGTATCTCTCTGATATAGTCAGTAACAGCACTCATTCTTCATCTCTCCGGGGAGAACGCTATGTGTATCCGGACGTTGATCGGCCGCGGGTGAACGGTACAGATAATACAGCTGTTTGCCTCAATATCATATTGGATCGAAATAACAAGTGATCAATTCCCATTTGTTTCGGTGGGCCTTTAAATGTTCAGGCTTAATAGCGCAGTGAAAGGAATATGGGTTTTTAGACCTCACTCCGCCTGGGTAATTTTTATGGAAATGATTCTGTAAGTGCGCCAAGGTGAGTATGTAGAAATCGTCTCGTTCATCTGGTCGAAGGAAAACAAGTACGCAGACCAATTTTCGGTTTCGAAGGATCTTCTTGCCTTCAACAATTTGTTTCTTTCCGGTTAATTTTATATTCAGAAAAGATTTGGCCGAAAATTGCCAGGACGGGCCGTTGATGGCTTTGACCTGAATTGGCATGGAATGACCAGAATGATCGGAGGCAAGCAAATCATAATCAGGCACATTGCCGGCAAAGGGCGTTGCCATGATCCCCATACGCCCGAGCTTGGCCACGACCAAATGTTCCCCAATCTGGCGCGTGAGTTGATTGCGATATCCTTTTTCCATTTTCTTTGGCGAGCAACGGCTAGATGGTGCCATATAACAACCCCTATCTGTCTCCAGAGGGCGTATAAGAAACCCGAAAAAAGAGTATCGAACTGGCTATTACACTATTTAAGTGCGAGGAGCAAAGTCAAATAGCCTTATGAGCGCGTATTGATAATATATATATGCCGTAATGATGGAAAGATAGAAAAAAGGAAATAAGGAAGAAGGTGGGCGGTGAGATTAACGGCAGGCGGATCGGAAAAGGCGATGCATTCTCCCGGCCTTTATAAGCGTGGGGTGGAGATAAGATTAGCGCTCTCGCCGAGAAAGACCGAGGCTTAGCGACAACGTGAATACTATAGTCTGTGGTTAATAGCCTGATATATAGATAATCTTCATTACATGATTGGAGAAGAACTACGTAAAGCGCGCCTAAAAGCCGGGCTTTCTCAGGAATCCCTTGCAGATAAATCGGGGTTACACCGGACGTATATAAGCCTTTTAGAGCGAGATAAGAAATCCCCCACCCTAGAGACGCTATTTCATATCTGTGAAGCGCTTGGCGTGTCCGCGGCTTGGCTGATTAAAAAAGTAGAAGTGGATCGCAATGAAAATCGTTGAGCATTTCGATATCTTATCTAAAGGCCGTTTCGCCACTTCTAAGACATGGAAGAAAGCGTGTTCGGATATTGAAACGGCAATTATTGCGACTGATTGGCCGCACGGCGCTGGTAAATTTACGATATACCCAGAAAGCGGAAAAAAACGAGGCCAGGGCAACGGAGTGGTGCCTATAAAAAAACCGTGTATTAAAAAATTGAAAAAATTAGGGTGGAAAGCCGAGTCCCTTCCAAAAATCGCCGGAGGAGTTCTTGGAACGGGAGATCTTGATGCGTTATATGAATCAGAATTTGGGTATATCGGTTTTGAATGGGAAACTGGGAATATTTCTTCCAGCCATAGGGCAATCAACAAAATCCTTCTTGCGCTTCAAAGGGAAGGAATTAAGGGCGGGGTACTGGTAGTTCCAAGCAATAACATGAAATATTATTTAACAGATAGAATTGGAAATATTGGCGAATTACGCCCATATTTTCCCTTATGGAAGACAATCGATATAAGGGAGGGCGTATTTAGGATAATAGTCGTCGAACATGATGAGACGAGCGTAGATGTTCCTAAAATTCCGAAAGGAAAAGACGGAAGGGCCAAGGAATAGCGCTATTCTACATAATCGTTATTCGGATGATAATGCAGATTTCCGCTCTCTAAACGTTCTATAATCACATCGCAGCTTTCCAGGTCAATACCAATCCAATGCCTTCGCTCATTCTCGCAAACGTCGAACGTTGTGCCGCTGCCCCCAAAGGGATCAAGAACCACGTCGCCCCTATTTGTTGACATATAAACGACGCGGGACAAAAGTTTCGTAGATAGCTGATTTGCTTTTCGTTTTTTGCTCTTAAATTTCCAATGCCGGACGGGAGGAATATCGTTCCAAACATCCGTTAAATTAACACCCAAGGGGTTCATTGCGTTTCTATGGCCGCCATAATCTTTTATTTCGCCTCCGCAATGGCGGCATTTCTCAATGGGGGTTCTTATTTTACGGAACGTATTCGGTTTTCCTTTCGAGAAATATAAAAGGCTATAGTGGGACGGATAAAGCCTTCCTTGAATCGGTAGGCTCGCTTTGATATTGATTGCGATCCAATGCCGAAACGTAAACCCCAATTCAAGCAGATAGGCGCCAAATATGATATTCCATTTTGGGAGATTATAGATAAAAAAAGAGCCCCCGTCTTTTAGGGTTCTGGAACATTCAGAGATCCACTTCTTTCCGAAAACAATATATTCTTTTTCGGTCAGTTTATCGTTGACCTTATTCCCGTACTCTTTCCCAAGGTTAAAAGGGGGGTCGGCAAAAACCAGGTCAATAGTCTCGGATTTGATTAAAGGGAGAACCTTGAGACAATCTCCCTCAAAAAGAACGCCGGCGGAAGTGTTAAAAACGGGTTTTATATTTCCACTAATGAAATTTGCATAATTCCAGGGGGGAGCGAATTTAAGCCCCCTTTGCGACATCCTGGGATCAATGATAGATTGAACTTCTGTGCGCACTGTTTATCTTCCTGTATATCTAATTATATTGGAATATGACTAGAAAAGCGTTAGGTAATTTTATCCCCCGGATAATCATAAAGAAAACTACTACTATAGTCTACAAGCAATTTTGCGAAAATGATTTTATTTTCAATTTTGGAGGATGGGCAATATGAGAAATAATAAGCGTGTTGACGCCTTGGACGAAAAAACCGAAGCCCCCGGCCTTTTCCACGGGAACAGGTAATAAATGAGGCGGGGCGAAGGTAAGGTTTATTAATAATGTATTAATGCCGCAATGATGGAAAAACGGGAATAATGAACAATATACGACGAGGTTGATCCGACAATATATCGGTTTTATATAGAAAATATCCCCTTAAGAAGAAAAAACAATAATAAGAGATAGAGGCCATCTTTTTCTGGGCGCGGAATCGCCTTCCCTTGAAACTTAGAGGCCAAGCCCCCTCCCCGATAAAATTCGCGGCGCAGATGCCGAGAAAAAAGAAATCCCCGTCTTTTTAGTCCTTCGCACAGTAAGATTGGCAGGAGCAGGTATCGTGATTCTCACACGCACACCCCTCATCACATCCGCACGCGGCCTCTAGTGTTTCTTCTGTTTCCGTAAGGTCTATGTATGCACCCGCTTCGATGACAACAGGGTCTACGTTTAGCATTTCCCCTCCTTGGTTTGTAAGTGATAAAATATTCTTATATCATAACTATCTAACAGCCTGGCAGAAAATGTCAAGGGCTGGATATGAAGGAAGTAACGACAAACACATTTTGTTATCTTCTGCCCTGAACCAAGCAAATCCATAAAATATGTTAACGATAAAAAGTGAGGCGATAATTTGTTAGAAGAGATTTCCCAAAACGGTGATTGTTTCGGGGATGCGATCGTTGTTCCTGAAGGAGAGACCAGTTTAGTGTTCGGGCTCCGTAGTAGACATTTGGCCCGAATTTTGACATCTGATAGAGATTCGGCTCTTTCGGAACTTCACGGCAAAGGCCATATACGCGAGGTTTGCATAAAATATACAGACGAAATAGACAAAGCTTGGCTGGGTTTTGCGCATCTGATGGTTCTGGTTACGCGTCGGTGTAATCTCGCTTGCCGATATTGCTATGGCACTGCCTTACCGAATGGTCCAAGCCTGCCTATTGCAACCGCACTAAAGGCGGTGGATTGGTATTTTGAACCCCCCCCCAAACGTCCTAGCGTTGGTTTCCACGGAGGGGGTGAGCCAACCTTAGAAATGGACCTAATAAAGGCTGTATTCCATCGTGTTAAAGAACACGACGCAAGGGCACGTCACTTTGGGATAATCACTAACGGGACACTTCCGGAGAGTGCCCTGGACTGGTTTATGGCAAACAAATTCAATATCAATATATCATGGGATGGACCCCCAACAATTCAAAATCGGAATCGGCCAACGGTATCAGGAGGTCCATCGGCTCCAATTTTAGAGGAAACCGCTCGTCGTTTGCGAGAGCGAGAATATGGCTTTACCGCGAGAAGTACCGTCTGTTCCAATGAAGATATTATTGATGTAGTCGATTATTTTGCGGATCAGCAAGTTCCTCGCGTTAAGCTGGAGCCCTTGTTCCCCCACGGACGTTGCTACTCGCATATTGGTTTCAATAACGAGCCACTACTCAATCCTCCGTCCGCAAATGAACTTGTGGATATTATGGTTCGGGCTCTAGATCGAGCGGCTCAACTCGGTATTAATCTCTCGAGTTCATCTTTCGAAGGCGACGGATTGCCAATGATGCATGGAAGCGTTTTTTGCGGAGCCGCCTCGGGCAGAACCCTCGCCGTGACCCATGAAGGCTATCTCTCTGCCTGTTCAGAAGCTCTAGAGGTAAGCGACTCAACAGCAAGTCCATTTTTGTTTGGGATCTGCCGTCCCGGAATTTCAGGCATTCAACTTGACCAAGACAAACTCAGCAACCTTCTTAAGCGCCACGTAAATAACATTCCGGAGTGTAGGAAGTGCTTCGCCCGCTTGGCGTGTGGAGCGGGTTGCGCGATCAAGGCCGTTCGTTCCTCGGGTAGTCTATATGGGATTGAGCCGCAGCATTGTTCATATATGCGTTTACTGATTCCGCGGCTTATAAGACGGAGTGCAAAGATCAGGGGAGTTTGATCGTCGGGTTGTTGGCATTGGAGCCGGTTGTTAGTACGGCGATTAGGGGACAGTAAGGGGAGAAAATATGCGCATAGCGCCTCCCAACACAAGAAGCGAGAAGGGCAATAGCGAAGCCATATGAAAAGGGCTTCGCTTGCTTTGGCACGTTCCGTTATGAGAAGACGTCACCATCGATGTTGGGACATCAGTATATAATCCTGAGTGCAGAGGCCTCATGAATCATCATCTCGTCAATATCATCAATAAGTCGCGATTTGAAGGAAGCGGCCGCCTCGAGGAAAGCGGACACCGGCACCGCCAAGTCCAAGGGTAAATGGTTCTTGCCAGAAGCCACTGCTTCGCTAATATTTTCCCGGCATTTCATATCACATTGGTCCGCGTTCTTTCGAAGTTTATCGATTGATGTCCGCCGTTCTTCAGTGAAAAGGTAACGAAACTCGATATACATATCGCCGGAAAGTATGTAATCTTCACGGAGATTCGTCACCAACGGCAATACGTTGCCGCGATCCAGAGATTTCATAACAGCGATAAGGTCAATTCGTGTTGAGATACGCCTCCTTCCATCCCGAAGATGGTCCAATGCTTTCTCTCGGAATCCGGAAGATACTTTGTATTTCTCAGTGGACTTCGCGGTTTTCATAGCCTGGCGAGAAATCCATATGTTAACCAAAAGCCCGATCAGGGTGATGATAGAAATGATAATATTTAGTTGTTCTAGTTTCATTGTGCCCGCGTTCATAAAAGAAGAGTCCTGCCGTCGAAAGCCCCCATGCGGAACTTTAGTACGGGCGAAAGCAGATAAAGCGAAAATTATCTAATCTTGCAGATTGATGTACCGCACCACGAAGCAAACACATCGTCTGTGGCCAGGCAATATGCACGGATCAACGCCATCATATCCCCGACCTCAGAAGGTGTCTTTTTAGTTGTCGGATCACCGTGTGAAATCTTATTACGCGTATCAACTAAATGATCGACCATAGTAATGATAGGCATATATTTGGCTCCCAAATAACGCCCGAGATCATGACGATACTGAGCATAGCCGAAGCGTCCGAAGTAGGAACAAATCTTTCGATACGCAGGATTCGAGAATCCTTTATTGAACCTCTCTGCTGTTATAGGTTGAGGAAACGGGCCGTTGCGTGACCAATAAAGCTTATCGCTTTGAAGGAAACCGAATATTTTGCTCGCGATTTTATCTGGATCATTTGTATCGCGGAGCTCGTCCAGAATGTCCTTTGAGATGTAATAATAAATTCGCGGCGAGAGATTTGTTCGCGGTATTAATTTACTATGTAAGCCTTCAAGAACCACCTCTCCAAGTTCTTTAACGAATGCCTCAAGGTGAGCACACAGCAAAACCAAGGAACCGCGACATAGGGCATTTATTTCGTGCCTTGAACCAAAGGGGTCTGCTTTCTCTTTCTGCGCAGCAGATCGGCGCAATACTTCGACCTCTTCCAACCGCATTACAAGAGAAGAGTAAGCTATGGTATATCTGGCCATTACGCTTGAAAACTCCCGACAACCTCGTCCCACATAGCAAAGCGACGAAGCGTTCTCTTCTTGTGGTCAACAGCACGGCTTATAAGGTCGGAGAATTCTTCGTTGCGGAGAAGCGCGGTGTATTTGTTGCGGAAATCCTTCCGAGTACGGCGAGCAGTGCTCGGCCCGGCGTGAGCTGCTGCATGCATGATAAGGTCAAAAAGGGCTCGATTGATGGCTCGTGTGCGCCCGCTGTATTCGCGACGAAAGCACTCGGCGGGCTTAAACCACTCGAGAGAGGAGTCGATGGTGCTCTTCCATACAGTGGCTAATTCTTCAATCTTCTTGTCGGAATACTTCATGCCAGCCTTTGCGGCCTCGTTAAGCCAGTGCTTCTGCGGTGTTCTGTAAGAATTGACCCCGTGAATCCAGAAGGAGAAGAAACGAAGGACAAGTTCCTCATCCCTCATTCTTTTGTCTGGCTGTTTTTTGCCAAGAATGCTAAGCCATGGCTTGTATGTGACCGCGTCCTCGAGATAAGAAATGAGACTGCCTCGGTAAATGCAATTACGTAGTTCCTGCGCGTTCAGGGGGACCGTGTTCGTATTCAGTCGCTCGAAGACATCGAACTTTATTTCAGGATGTGATTCATTTGTGATTACTACGCAACGAAGGGTGTGTGTTTTGAGCAGTCGTTGAAATTTGGGGGGGACCTGATGGAAGCGTAGACCGTTAAGCTCTTTTAAGACTTCTAGGCCAGTAAGCGGATACTGGTTGTCTAAAAATCGATAGATCGAAAAAAGGCGTTGCTGACCGTCGATCACATCGAGTTCGAAGTTCTCGTTCTGAGAGAGGTAGCAGGGCGGGATCGGCACATTCAATAGTATGGATTCAATTAATCGAGAAGCCAGAACATTAGTCCACACATAACGGCGCTGAAAACTGGGGCGCTCCGAGAGGGGACGGAGAAAAATTGTGCCACCTCTGATTTGATCTATAAGAGATTCGACAACCAAATCATAGGGCTGTGTGAAAACACGGCGATCCCGAATGGGTTCTTCATCGGGGTCACCTTCGGATGCGGGCTTATCAGGTTCATAGATGGGAGTGGCGTCTATCATCGGATATCCTTTTATAAACAAAAATGTCTATATAGAACCATACAAAATCCCCAATACCGCCCTCCGTGCTGGCCGGGACGGTCGCGAAATGCGTACCTAATTGGTTATTACAATATTGCAGCGCGAGGCTTAAAGTCAAACAGGCTCATGTGTGGATATTGAAAAGATATATATGCCAGAATGACGGAAAGACGGAAGAAAGGAATTAAGGAAGAGGGGAACCCACAAGATTAACGAGCACGTCTCCCCTACCGCCACAAACATAGTCTAAATCGGTTGTTGCGAGCAGCCGCTAATTAAGCCAAAGGCCAAATCACTCGACCCTCAAACAACGGCTGAAGACGCGCCTGGACGAAGGTTTCCAAAAATGATAACGCAGGTCTGCCGAATGATTTATCAACCAATAAGTTGCAGCGCGTCAGGTGGGCTTTCATCCAAGTACCAACCGTGGATTCGCTGAGGCTGATCACCGCCGCTCTCTGAGAGTCTGGAACGATTGAAGCAATCATCTCGCGGTGTTTAAGAATCGACTTAGCGAGGTTGCTGTCGGTACTTCCCGGATTGTAGTGCTGGCTTGTATAGCGTGGGCTGCTCTTTGCCCCGGCCTGGCCAACTTTGAGGCAAGTCCTGTTCAAGGAAAACCAATAGATTGCGACCATGCCGGCTGGGAGTATGGAGGGCTGTTCATGGGGCGCGGCATGAAACTCGAAATCGATAGAATCCTGCGTTATGCCGATGCTCGCCTGCTCGGCCGCAAGCAGAAAGGCATCGACCAGGGCTCGAAGCTCGGAAGCGTTCGTAGGAACTAGTGATTCCATGTTAGATTTCCTGCGGTATAACAATAATTAGACCGATCCGAACATAATGCGAAATATTGATTTATTACCCGTGTAGTCCGGCGCTAGGGGGATTTCTAAACGGTGAGCCCTTCTGTAAGACACGGAAGCGGTGTTTCCCTTCGAGAAAGAGAATACATCCGGCCTTGGATCGATGTCAAAGATAAGAAATAGCGCGAGGGTGAGGGGCGTTGATAATATAATTATGCCGTAATGATGGAAAGACGGAAGAAAGGAATTAAGGAAGAGGGGAGAGGGCTTAACGCCTCGCGTTATTCAAGCCAAAGAAATGATCCGCGAACTTATCGAGGTAGCATTCAGGCTGGCTTATAAGGTAACTGGTCGCCTTGTATTGAGGGTGACTGTTTCTCCCGACGAAAGAAACGAATTGCCTCCATGATACCGATGAAGCAATCAGAAACGTGATTGGGCTGGAACTTGAGAAACTCCAGGTCACCGAGAATGCCGCTCTCGACTTTCGCCCCTGCCTCGACAAGCAGAACCGGAGTGTGGCCTTTCGCGACGGCTGTTCCAAGTTCGTCCCGAGTCCACATGGACTCCCCTTCGGAAGTTATTAAATACACTATAAAATCCATAGGTTTGTCGAGAAGAGCGCGGACCTTATCGCTGACTCGGCGTGGCTCATACTCCGCCCCTGATGTTACTTCAACTCCGGCCAGCTCAAGAAACCGTGAGAGTTCAAGGGCATAAACCTTTGATTTATCAGAGAACCGGTAGGAGAGAAAACATGCGAGTTTATTTTGAGCGGCAAAGAATTGTCGTTCGAGTTCTGAAAGGCGTATTTCAATACCGGAAATCTTCTCTCCAATATTTGGCGGTTTTTGAACCCGTGTTAGGGAGAGACCGCGTTCGAGTATCTCGTATATCTTATCCGACGTCTCCGGAGAAGGAGCCGAAACTCTTATGCTGAAGAGTCCTTGATCGGCGCCCATTATCACATGATGCCACTGCTTGTTACCGTCGAAAAAACCCAACCTAACGTCCGCAGGGCTTCCCTCAAAAGAACACACCAACCCGAGATCAGCAAAGGACAAGAGCCGCTCCTCCAGGGCTCCGTGATGAAAGTATTCGGCTTTGAACTCGAGCTCGGACGGATTAAGAGAAAAGAGACCGAGAACTTCCTTCATTGAGCGGGCTATGACACCAATCTCGAACGTGACAAACTCATAATATCGAGAAAGCGAGATGGTCATTGGAGGCGATTCCTTTCACTGATGCATAAAAACATTTTATGAATCCAAATAATAAACCCGATAGCGCTTAAAAGACCGGACAAGAAGGCCATGAAACTAGTATTGAATCGATATTTACAATATTTCAGCGCGTGGGGCAATGTCAATTAAGCCTAAGACCGCGCGTTGAAATTATAATAATGCCTTAATGCCGTAAAGACGGAATTAATGAATTAAGGCGCGAGAGGACCCCACTTCTTCTTGAAGCGGGCGCGAGCCTCGAGGAGTAGATGCTTTAAGTCGAGATTATTCGCCTGGTACGTGCGGCTGCAGGCATGATGAACGAAGACGGATCGATCGAGGGCGCAGCAATAGCCGGCCGCGGCCGCGCGGAAGGAATAGTCGATATCGTCGCAACCTCCGAGGCCGAAGGACTCGTCCAGGGGCCCGAGCGTGGAAATGACTTCGCGCTTGATGAGGACGCAGAAGAAGATCAAAAAGGGGACCTCGTGGACCAGAGCGGCGTTCTTTTCCTTGAAAGCGGCCGCCTGGGCGGCGAGCTCCTCAGTTGAGGCGTAGGGCGTGAACGGTTCGACGTGCAGGCCGGCGGCGGCGTTCGTGAGGGGGCCGACAAGCCCGATTCGCTTATTCAGATTGGCGGTGGCGATGAGTGAGCGAAGCCAGCCGGGGGTAAAGACCAGGTCATTGTTGGCCAGAACGACGAAAGGGGAGTCCGCGACCTCGAGGCCGATATTGCAGGCGCCGGCAAAGCCGACGTTCTTAGGCGATTTGAGGATGGTGATCGCCGGGTAATTCTTTAGGATATCGATCGTGCCGTCGGTGGATCCGTTGTCGACGACGATGATTTTATGGGGCGAATCCGTGAAGCGCGCCAGGGATTCGAGGCATTTCTCGGTATGATCCCGGGCGTTGAAGGTGGGAATTATAATTGTCGTTTCGATCAATTTTCCCCGAGAGAATCGAGATCAGTGGGGGAGGGGCTCGACCGCGGAAGCGTTTTCGGCGCTGATGCGGGTCGCGGTGAGGGCCGTGTCGAGCTTCCCGAGGCACTCGAGGAGCTGTTTTCCGAGTTCGGTGTTTTGATCGACGTGAGTCGAGAGCTCGGCGACCGCGATGGCGCAGATGGTGAAGTCTCCGAAAGTGAATTCAGGCATTGTCTTCCCCCTTTTTTTTGTATCTTCCCGGCTGTCCCCACCGGCCGGCCATCCGGCCGGCAGGGATAGGGGAAGAGAGAGCCTTTGGTTTTACGCCGTGGTGTAGTCTTTCGCGAAGCTGGTGATGTCTTTCGTCACCCAGCCGGAAAGGGCCGCGCCGTAATTGGTCGTGCCGACCAGGGCGAGCTTTTGGGCCGCGTAGGCGCCCAAATAGAGCTGGAAGCCGGCCGAGACCGTCTGCGAAAAAGTGACGCCGGGAAGTATATCGGACATCCCGAGTGAGGCCGCGGCCGCGTCGAACTCGTCCTTGCGAGTGTGCGACGCGTAGGCCGACTCGGCGGCAGTGAAGACGGCGTCCGATTTGATCTGGTCCAGGGCCGCTTTGACGAAGTAGGAATTCCAGATCATGTTTGCCGGGGCGGCCGCCTTGAGAACGGTGACGATTTTGCCGGCGGGTGCGGCGGTCGTCATGGCGGCGATGTTCTTGCCCAGGGCGGCGAGCTTCGTGCGGACGGACTTCATGTCGACGCTTCGCGGGTTCGCCGGAATCGTGTACTTCCGGACGACGTTCAGGCCTTTCCAGTAGAAAAACACCATGGATTTGGCGATTTTCCCGCTGGCTTCGGCCGAGAGCAGGGGCATGATTGTTTTAGCCATTCTTTTTCACCCTCTTTCGAGACCTTGGTTGGGTCCAAAAAAATGTATAGCAAGGCGGATCTGGCTTGTGTCAAGGGGGGCGACGAAATTAAGGCTGGCGCGTTCAATACCAGGTCCCTCCGAACTTTTCGACGTAGACGGAGCCGGGTTCGTTGACGCTGAAATTGCTCGAGACGAAAACGTCGATGATATAGGCGCCGTCCATTTCCTGAAAGTCCAAATACTGATAAAGATTATTGTCGCCGTCGTAGCGGACGCAGGCGATCGGCCACTGGATCCAGGCGGCCGGGAGGGGCGCGAGGGTGGCCGAGCCGTAGTCGCCCTCGACTTCTCCGTCGTCGTTCATCGAGGCGTGTTCCGAGTAAATCAGCCCGACGTTCATGTCGCCCGGATTCAGCTTCGAAGTGTCGGGGGAGACCTTGATGTAAAGGGAAATCCCGGATCCATAATTCATACCGGCGGGCGGATACCACACCAAATTGAGTCCGGCGTAGCCGTAGTAACCGTAGGCGTTCAATCTCCAGCGCTTATGCGAAGTGACGCACCAGGGCGGCATCTGGAACGTGAAGGGCCATTTGTTAGGGGCCCCTGGGCCGTACATGAAATTGAGCGTGTACCGCATGAAGTAGCAGAGCCAGAAGAGGCCGGATCCGGCGGCCTCGGCGAACCACTTATCGCGGCCCATGGGGCCCTGGTCTTTGGTGGCGGCGCCGCCCGTCGGAGGCTGTTTCCGAAGGCATTCGATCGCCTTTTTGAAGATTTCCCAGGCTCCCCAGCGCCAGGATCCGGGAGCGCCGTTAAGGGCGCCGGAGGTCGATTTGACGATCGAGGCCGGCACGCGCTTTTTGATCACGCCGCGCGAGTCGGCGAACGTGGCACTGCGCTTGTACGGCCAGAACATGGCTGAAGGGACGGACTGCGGTGCGGGGACCAGGTCCTCGGCGACAAGGTAGGCGCAGAGCGTCTCGAGGTCGGACTGGCCGTATCGATCGCGCAGGCAAAGAAGGCGCTCTTCGATCATGGTGAAGAAGGGATCTCCGGCGTGGGCAGTTGCCCAGGTCGGCCAGCCGGCGGTAATGATCTCGGGGATCGCGGCCGCGAGCGCGTTGATGTATTCGAGGCGTTCGATCATTGGAAAGTCGAGCGAATAAGAGGGGAGAGGGGCGCGGATCAGCCGGGGCCCGAAAAAACGTAAGGCGTGATTTTGAAGTATTCGAACTCGGCGGAAACGGCCGGCTGATTATACCAGTTGCCGATGAAAAGGCCGCAGGCCAGGCCTCCAAGGGCGTTTGCGAGCTCGTGGGTGTAGAGAAGAGTCCAGGCGGCGCCGTCGGTCGAATAATAGAAAAACCACTTTGCGTATTGATGCGTTCCCATGACGCGGATCTTCATCCACTTCGGGATTGCGGAGTTTGCCGCAAGGGCCTGCTGGGCGCTGTTTCCTTCGACGCGGACCCCGTTGAGACTATCCCCGGTACTGAAAGCCTGATCGATAAATCGATTGTTTGCGGAAGCGCCCGTTCCGCGGCCTTCGGGGCCGACATAGAGTCCGGCGATGGTTCTTTCGCCCTTGTTGTAAGCCGCAAGCTTCGTTTCGATTTCACAGGGGAAAAACGGGACCGAAAGGAATACTCGCGGGATGTAGCTCGAACATTCCTGGCCGGCCGAGGCGGCGAATTTTAATCGGCCGTCGGCCTGCGTGATCGTTCGCGCGGATCCCGAGGTTCCATAGAGGACCAAGTCGGCGAAAATCGAAGCGCCGGCGAAATTATCAAGGAAGGGGACGAGGCCCCCGGCCGCGGAAGGCGCGGGAATCCATTTCCCGGTTACGGCGTCCCACGTCGGGACGTATCCGGCGGCTTTGCCGCTATCGTCGACGTCGGAGAGGCTTCCGAATGTTCGCGGCGCCGCGGCGCACGCGTCGATGAGGTCTTGATACCAGGTTCCGCTCAAGGTGTACTCCTTCATGAAGAGGGTGTAGCCGCACCAGGTGCCGCCCCGGGCCGCTGCTGCGGCGTTCCAGGAGGCTTTATCGGGCGCGGAAAGCGCCTGCCAGGCCGCGACCTTAGCGCGGACGCGAAGCCGCTGGAAGCTTTCCGCGAGGGTAGGGGAGTCGGTGTAGGTTTGAAAGTCTTTGAGCCAATTCTGGCCGTTTTTCCGGTAGAAGATGCCGAGGCCTTTGATTTTCCCGCGGGCCTCCTGGCTCATCAGCGGGAGGACCAGACGAGGGCTCATGGTGCGGCTCGAGGAGCGCGGCCGCCCGCCAAGAAAAGGCGGGCGGCCGGCTGGGGAGGCACTGTGGCGCGGGCAGGCGCGAGATCGGGACGCGGGCCGATCAAAGGGCCGCGTCGACGGCGTTCATCAGGGCGTCGGCGGTCTCCGGAGAATCAAGGAAGGCCGCGAATTCATCCCGGCCCGAAGCCGAAGAGAGCTTCGGAACGGGCTGCTCGGACTTCCAGCCTTCGATAAGCTTTTTGAGCTCTTCGAAGACGATAGGGAGCAGGACGAGCAGGATGGGCTTGAGGATGGCTTTCAGAATCGCGTTCATTTGGCTCCTTTGTCGATCTTGTCGACGAGTTTTTCGACCTGGTCGATGACCCGGTCGAGTTTGATGTTGAGATCCGCGAAAAGGGCGATGAATTTCGGCAGGTACTTGTTGATGCAAATCATGACGAAGAACAACACCGCGGCCGGAACTCCGACGCTGCCGATCATGGTGAGGTAAAAATTTTCCGACATAAAAATCACCCCCGAATTGCCGATTTCTTTCCCCCGGGGAGAGGGTAAAGCTCGACCCCGAGATGTGTCAAGAGGGTGGGTGGGGAGCGAGCGAAAATATGACGCGGAGCGAGATATGGATCTTCGTTTTTGTTTTTCCGGCCGGCTTCAGTCTGCCGCGTTTCGCGGCAGTCTGAAGCCGGCTCGAGCCCCTTAAAGGGCTCGGCCTTATCTGTAGGCGCCCCGAAGGAGCGCCGTTCTTTCTTTCTTCTCTTCGCCCCGATCGGCACCCCCCTCTTTCTTTTCTTCGCTTTGGCTCTTGGATTTGTTTTTCTTCTCTTTGATCTGCGGCGAAGGAAACCTTTCAAAACGGCCCGGCTGGGGGAGTGGGGAGGGACGGGTCTTTAAGACCGCCATCGGCGCGGGGCCGGAGTCGGGGAGGCGCGGCCTTTTTCGCGGCCGAGCCGACGGAGGGCAGGGCGGGCG
>JAPKZG010000031.1 GCA_026393895.1 Candidatus Aminicenantota bacterium | reverse complement strand
TTCCTTTCGCCTCAGGAAATATGATTCTTTTGAAGGATGGATCATTGGCCGAACAAAAAATAGTCTCCGCCGCCGAAATGGTCGGCACGGACCTTAAACATTACCGGATCGAGGAATTCCTCGGCCAGGGCGGCATGGGTGTTGTTTACCGCGCCCGGGACACCCGCCTCAACCGGCCGGTGGCGATCAAGCTTCTCACCCCGGCGCTGGTCGCCCATTCCGACCGGCGGAACCGGTTCGTCCAGGAAGCCCGGGCGGCGGCCGCTCTCAACCATCCCTCCATCGCCCAGGTTTACGACATCGACGAAGTAGACGGCCGGCTTTTCATCGTCATGGAATACATCGACGGCCGTTCCGTCGGCCGGCTCATCATCGACCGTGAGTTGGACCTCCTGAGCGCGGTGGAGATCGCCCTCCAGGTGACCGAGGGCCTGGCCAAGGCGCATGAGGCCGGCATCCTCCACCGGGACATCAAGTCCGACAACATCATGGTGACCCGCGACGGCCACGCCAAGCTTCTCGATTTCGGGCTGGCCAAGCTGATGGAACCGGGTTCGGGCGAGGCGGTCCTTCCGGCCGATCCGCTCCGGACCTTAACCAAAGATGCCGGTCGCACCCTTCCCGGACTGGTGGTGGGCACGATTCCGTACATGAGCCCTGAACAGGCCCGGGGAAGGGACCTCGACGCCCGGAGCGATCTGTTCTCGCTCGGCGTCGTCCTTTACGAGATGGTCACGAGCGAACTTCCCTTCAAAGGCGACACGCCGCTGGATACCATGCACGCCATCGCCTACGAAGAAGCCAAGCCGGTCACGATCATCCGCCGCAACCTGTCCCCCCAGGTCCACCGCATCGTCTCCCGCTGTCTCCGCAAGAGGCCGGAAGACCGATACCAGGACGCCCGGGCCCTGGCGGCCGACCTGAAACGCCTCAAACTGGACCTGGAATCCGGAACCCGGACGGACCTTCGCCCGGTGGAGCGCCTCCAGGTTTGGTTCGAAAACCTCAAGAATTCCTTTCCGTTGGGGGCCAAGGGGATCTGGATCGTCGCCGGGGCGGTGGTTGTGGCGGTCGCCCTCCTTTTCACCGAATTCAACTGGGGGAGTTTGATCGGACCGGCCGTCATCGGTGTTTTTGTCTATCGATCGATCCGGAACAAGAAAAAACGCCTGGTGGCCGGGTTTGTGAAAAACATTTCAAAGCTTCCCTCGGTTGCGGCCGTAGTCTTCCGGGAGAACAAGCTGACGGTCGTCGTTGCCCGGGCTCCGGCCTCGGTCTATCTCCGGATCACGGGTCTCGTGGAGGCGATGAACGGAAAAATGTTTTTCGGCAAACCCGCCGAGGCCGAGATGAAAAGCGACATCCCCAAGGCCGAAGTTCAAGCGCTCGTCAAACAGTTCGGTGTTGTTTACATGAGGGAGGACCTGCTCGGCGGCCCGCCTTTCGAAAAAGAACCGAAATCATGATTTGTTCCGGATCCCATCGAAGGCGAACGGCCGTGGAGATCAGGGCGCCCCTAACACAATGATGCTGAAAAAAAACAAATCTTTTCATCCGGTGGTTCTCGCGATCGTCCTGGTCCTCGTCGCCGTCCCGGCCCGCCGGAAGACCGAAAAAAACGAGACCGATATGGAGACTGTGGGTCTTTCCGGGCCGAACCGGATCGTCCTTCCGGTCAACCAGATTATTACACCGGCGGGGACGCAAATCTCCCTACCCGGCCTTCGCCCCCAGGCCTTGGCCCTGTCTCCGGACGAAAAGATTCTGGCTGTTTCAGGCAAAACCCATGAAGTCGTCGTCATCGACCCGGCGACCTCCCAAATCCGTCAGAGGGTCGTCCTTCCGGCGGGTCCGCAGGATCAATCCCGGCCGGATGCTTCTTCGTCCGCCATCCTGTTTCCGGACGAAAAGGCCCAATTGAGCTATACCGGGCTTGTCTTTTCGCCCGACGGGAAACGTCTTTATCTCAGCAACGTCAACGGCGACATCAAGGTTTTCATCGTCGGCTCCGGCGGCGAAGTCGCTCCCTTGAAGGCGATCGCCCTCCCCCCGGCCGAAGCCCCGCGCCGGTCTGAAGAGATTCCGGCCGGGCTGGTCGTTTCCGCCGACGGAAAAACGTTGTTTGCCTGCGGCAACCTTTCCAACCGTCTCCTCGAGATCGATATCGAATCCGGCGCCGTCGTCCGGACGTTCGACGTCGGGGTCGCCCCCTACGACGTCGTTCTCGCCTCGGGTAAGGCCTATGTCAGCAACTGGGGAGGACGGCGGCCCATGCCCGGAGACGCCGTCGGCCCGGCCGGGCAGGGGACGGAGGTCAAGGTCGATCCCGAAACGCGCATCGCCGCCGAAGGATCGGTCAGCGTCATCGATCTCGCCGCCGGCCGGGTGACGGGCGAAATCCTCGTCCGGAAACATGCCTCCGCGCTTGCCCTTTCTCCGGACGGCCGGTATCTCGTTTGCGCCAACGCGGCGAGTGATAATTTAAGCGTCATTGACACCCGAACCGAGGCGGTCGTCGAGACAATCTGGGTCAAGCCGAGCCCGGCCGACCTGTTCGGAGCCTCTCCCAACGCTCTTTGTTTTTCGCCCGACGGTCGGAAAATATTTGTCGCCAACGGCACGCAGAATGCGATCGCCGTGATCGCCTTCGATCCGGCGAAGGCGGAGTCGCGGATCGAAGGCCTGATCCCGGTCGGCTGGTTTCCCGGCGCGGTCGTCTTCAGCCGGTCGCGTACTTCGCTGTATATCGCCAACATCAAGGGACACGCCGTTGAGCCGCAGGAATCCAAGGACACCGGCGCCCCGGGGTTCAATTCCCACCAATACATCGGGTCGGTAACGGCCGTCCCGGTTCCCGATAAAAACGTCCTGGCCGAAATGTCCGCGACGGTCGAAAAAAATTACCGGCGCGAACGGATCGCCGCCGCCCTTCTTTCCCCCCGTTCCGGCCGGGCTCCCCGGCCTGTCCCGGAACGGATCGGCGAGCCCAGCGTTTTCAAGCACGTCGTCTACGTCATCAAGGAAAACCGGACGTACGACCAGGTCTTGGGAGATGTCCCAGCCGGAAACGGAGATCCCGCCCTGTGTATTTTCGGGGAGCGGGTGACCCCTAACCAGCATCAATTAGTCCGGGAGTTCGTCCTCCTCGACAACACATACTGCAGCGGCATTCTGAGCGCCGAAGGCCATCAATGGTCGACGACCGCCTTCTCGACCGACTATCTGGAACGTTCGTTCGCCGGCTGGCCGCGGAGCTATCCCGACGGGATGGGGCCGGACGACGTCGATGCCCTGGCTTATGCGCCCAGCGGTTTCCTCTGGGACGACGCCCTCCGGAACAGGATCTCGGTCTGGAATTTCGGGGAATTCATGATGCCCGAATGCCGCTGGGCGGATCCCCGGCTCAGCAGTGTGCCCGCCTGGAGCGATTTCTGGGAAGAATACAACCACGGCGGCGGCCGGGTCGTCATCAGCTGCACGCCCGGGATCGAGACGATCGCCCCGTTCTCGCCGACCGAACATGTCGGCTGGCAAATGGAAGTCCCCGACGTCTGGCGAGCCCGCAATATCGTCCGCCAGATCGAAGCCTGGGACAGGGAAGGGCGGATGCCTCAGCTTGTGTTCATCTGCTTGCCCAACGATCACACGAGCGGGACGAGCGAGGGGTCCCCGATCCCCGAGGCCTGCGTCGCCGACAACGACCTGGCCTTCGGCCGGATCGTCGAAGCCCTGAGCCGGAGCCGGTTCTGGCCGGAAACGGTTGTCTTCGGCATCGAGGACGACCCCCAGAACGGCTGGGACCATGTCAGCGGGTACCGGACGACCGCCTACTGTGTCAGCCCGTACACGAAGCGCGGGCGGGTCGTCGGGACGCAGTACAACACGACGAGCATCCTCCGGACGATCGAGCAGATTTTGGGGTTGCCGCCCATGAACCAGTTCGACGCGACGGCGACGCCGATGTTCGACTGCTTCACGGAGAAGCCGGATTTCCGCCCTTTCACCGCCGTCCCCAATCGGGTACCGCTCGACACGATGAACCCGGATCCGAAAACAATCGCCGACGCCTTCCTCCGCCGGAATGCCGAGAACTCGGCCGGGCTTAATTTCGCGCGAATCGACGCCTGCCCCGAGGACGTCCTCAACCGCATCCTCTGGCACGCGGTCAAGGGAAGCGCCGCGCCGTATCCGTCCTGGGCGGTTTCGGCGGTGCGGGAAGAAAAAGAGGAGGATGACCCATGAAAAGAATCATCGGCGTCGCCGCATTTCTGGTTTTAATTGCCGCTCCGCGCCTCGCCCCGGCGCAACCGCAACCCGACCTGGCGATTTGGAAGGAATTCGTCCAGCTTCTCAAGTCCGACACGTTCCCTTTGGACCGCATCCATCCGGACGATCCCCGGCCGCCGGAATCCCGGCTGGCGCGGCTGAAGGATTTCGTGAAAGAGGCCGATTGGTCGGAGTGGGAAACGGCGCCCGAGGTCGTCCGCCACGGCAACCTCGTCTCGTTCATCACTACGCTCGGGAAAAGCCGCAACGCCCCCTGGAAATACGTTTTTTGTTTTATCGTCGAGAACGGCCGGTGGTTTTACCGGTTCACCGAGGGAATTTTCATCCGCCTGGATCAAATCGGCGATCTCCCCGCCGACGCCGCCGGTTTTCCCGACCTGTCCGAGGAACGGAAACAATGGATGCGGCAGGAAATCTATTGGTCGAAAATGGTTTGGCTTTACAACGAGATGACGCGCCTCAAGGGCACGGAATACGCTTTGAATTTCATCCGCGACGGCGCCGGATACGCCCTTGCGGCGACGACCTGGATTCCCTTTTACCCGACGCCCCGGGCGTTCATCCTTTATCTGTGTTGGGAACAGGCGAAACTCCAGGGCAACAAGGTCACCCTGGAAAAACTGGATGAGAACGAGGCGGTCGTCCGGTTCGACGATCATCAATTCTTTGCCCTTTACACGCAGACGTCCCACCTCAAGGAGCAGATCGCTCTGGGGGATTACATCGGCATCTTCGGAGCGATGTGGCAGGACCGGGCCTGGGCCGCCGGTTGGGACCTTCAGATCGACGGGCAGGGCCGGCAGATTTTTTTGCGGTTCAGCCGTGTCCCGAAGACGCCCGGACGGTAAGATATTCCCCCTACTTGGACTTATCTGAACTGGACGGTCCCAAGCATCGCCGTGATGTCGCGATTGTCCTTGGCGCCTTCGCCTTCGATCGTGACCGTGATCTTGGTGCCCTCGCGGTAGGCCACGTACATGGTCTGGGTCATCCCGCTGTACGTGTAGGTCGTGGTCTTGAATTCGACGCCGTCGATCGTCGTCATCCCCATCGGAGAGCCGTTGTAGCCCGAGATCATCGTGTTGATGGATTCTTCCGCGGTTCCCAAGGCGTTGCCGTCGCCTTCGAATTTAAAGTAGAGGCCGGGGCTGATCTTGCCGTTCGGGAGAACGTTGACCATGCCCAATTTTTCGGGGGAAGCCTGCCAGCCGGAGGCGATGGTCATGTTGAAGTACCGGCAGACGTACTCTCCGGACATGGCCACGGCGTCCTTGGGTTTGGCCGGGGCGGCGCCGGAGGCCGTCGCTTCTTCGCCCTTTTTAACGCCGCAGGCGACGGTCGCAAACGCCAACGCCAGACAAACGAGAATCGTTAAAAGCTTTTTCATGACTCCTCCTCGAATAATGATTGAACGTATTATACTCCAACATGGGGTCGAATCAACGGAGAAAAATCCTTGATGGACCGGAATTTATTCAGTCTCTTGGGGAAGGGCATCCTAGGGCATGGGAGGAGAGCGCGATCCCCGCCGGGCGCGGCGTTGACAAGATCAGGTGCGGGTGTTAATGATGGGGTTCGCCGGATCGACCGTCGCAAACGACCGGAGGTCTGAAATGAAAAACAGCCGAATAAAAATCTTAATCCTGGCCGCGTTCGTCATTTTCCTGGCCTTTCCCGCTTTCGCCCGGGACGAGCGGGATTTCAATTGCTACACCATCCTTGTCGGCAAGAGCGCCTCGGCCGACGGATCAGTCATCCTCGCCCATAACGAGGACGACTGGGGCGACAACCTCGTCAATGTCCGCAAGATCCCGCCGCATAATTACGGCAGGCCGCGGAAGATCGACCTCGGCCGGGGCGGGTTTTACGAGACGGACGGGCGGACCAACGGCTTTCTCTGGATCGAGGTGACGCCCCAGGAATTCTCCGACAGCTTCGTCAACGAATACGGCGTCGTCGTCGCCTCGGACAGCTGCCCCTCCCGGGAGACCAAGGGCGAACTGACCGACGGCGGCATCGCCTACATGCTGCGAAGGATCATCGCCGAAAAGGCCAAATCGGCCAGGGAGGCCGTGACGCTGGCCGGCGAGCTCATCGAAAAATATGGCTACCGGGCTTCCGGGCGGACGTATTCCATCGCGGATAAAAACGAGGCCTGGATGCTGGCCGCCGTTCAAGGGCGCCATTGGATCGCCCAGCGGGTCCCCGACGACGAAGTTGCGATCATCCCCAACCACATGACGATCCGTCAAATCCGGCTGGACGATCCGGCTTATTTCCTGGGAAGCAAGGACCTCGTCGCTTATGCCGCCACCAACGGCTGGTATGACGAGACGAAGGACGGGCCGTTCGATTTTAAAAAAGCGTACACCCTTCCCTCGACGGATCTTCTGACCGACCATAACACCCTGCGCCTCTGGCGGGGGTTGTCTCTCGTCAGCGGCCGCGAATGGCCGGTCGACGGGGATTATCCGTTTTCGGTCAAGCCGGCAAAAAAAATCACGGCCGATTTTCTCATGGCGATCCTCCGCGACCATTACGAAGGCACGCCCTACGACGCGACGGACGGATACAAAACCGGCACCCCGAACAAGGCGAAATTCCGGACGATCTGCACGGCGACGACGGTCAATTCGTTGATCGCGTCCCTCAACGCCTCCCGCCCGGAGCCGCTTTCGATCTCGCTCTGGCTGACGCTCGGGAAACCCGACACGACGGTCTTCCTGCCCATGTATTATGCCGGGGAAAACCTGCCGGAGGGGACCGGCCTGGGGACGCGGACGCATGACGACGCGGTTTTTTACAGGCAGCATTTTGAGGACGCGGAATTCAAGGCGGCCCGCGGCCCGCTCCTCAACACTTACGTCCTCGGCCTGGAAAAGGTCGTCGAGGCGGATTACGGGGCGAAGATCGGAACATTGAAGAAGGAAACAGACGCCGTCGAGCGGGTGTTCCTCGACGGCCGGAAGAATTTTGAAACCGTCCTTGCGGCCCTCTATGCCGAGAACAAGAATGCGGCGCTGAAAAGCATTGACGATTATGTCGCGGCCGCCTTCAACCAAGTTTTTGACCTGACGAAAAAGCTGCTGGAAGAATAGTTCGAAAGGCGGGCCGGCCGGCCTTATTTCGACCGGATCATCGTCAGGATCATCTTGAATGTTCCCGGGGCCCGCACGGCGTGGGGGATGTTCGCGGGCATGATGATGGCCTCCGGGGCCGCCAGCTGAAATTCCTTTTTATCGATGATCACGAGCCCGGTTCCCTCGACGACCTGAAGCAGGGCGTCATAGGGCGCGGAATGGGGGCTGAGTTTCTGCCCCTTGTCGAAGGCGAACAGGGTGACAGTCCCGACTTCCTTGTCGATGACCGCCCGGCTCACGATCGAACCATCCTGGTAATCGACCAACTTCGGATAATCGAGCGGCGTCGCGAGCAGTTTCGCGTCGGCGGGATTGGATTCTTTCATCGGAATCTCCTTCTCCTGTCGGGAAATCAGACGGTAACACAAGAACGGGGCGGGGGCAAACGGGGATGCGTCCCCGGTTCAAATGTGGGATAATCCAAGGGTGGGCATCCGGCCCGAAAGGATCGACCCATGAACGAAGCCGATGTGAAATTGAAGGAAGTCCACCGGGTTTGGGGATTGTCCGAAGCCGAAATCATCAAAAGCTTCCTGGAGAGCAACGGGATCGATTGCACGTTCCAGGGCCGGAACGTTCTCACGGTCTATCCGTTCACGACGGACGGGCTGGGCGAACTGCGGATCATGGTCATGGAAGAGGATTTTGAAGCGGCCCGGGCTCTTTTGAAAGAAAACGACATCGTCCCCGAAGACCCGTAATCCCGATCACCGCTCAATAACGGTAATGGTCGGGCTTATACGGACCTTCGACTGAAATCCCCAGGTACGAGGCCTGCTTTTCCGTCAATCGGGTCAACCGCGCCCCGATTTTGCCGAGGTGCAGGCGGGCGACCTCTTCGTCCAGTTTTTTCGGCAGGGTGTAGACCCCGACGGCGAGTTTCTCCCCGGCCAGCCAGATCTGGGCCAGGCACTGGTTGGTGAAACTGTTGCTCATGACGAAACTGGGATGGCCCTGGGCGCAGCCGAGATTGACGAGCCGGCCTTCGGCCAGGACGATGAGCGACCGGCCCGACCGCAGCGTCCACTGGTCCACCTGGGGCTTGATGTTCTGGCGGGCGCAGCCCGCCGTCGTCTCGAGATAATGCATGTCGATTTCGCTGTCGAAATGGCCTATGTTGCAGACGATTGCCGCATCCTTCATCCGCTCCATGTGGGCGCCGGTGATGACGTCGCAACAGCCGGTGGCGGTGACGAAGATGTCTCCTTCGGAAACGATGTCGTCCAGCCCGGCGACCTGGTAGCCTTCCATCGCCGCCTGCAGGGCACAGATCGGGTCGATTTCGGTGATGATGACCCGGGCCCCGAAGCCGCGCATAGATTTGGCGCAGCCCTTGCCGACATCGCCGTAGCCGCAGACGACGACCTTTTTACCCGCGACCATCACGCCCGTAGCCCGCTTGATCCCGTCGACCAGCGATTCGCGGCAGCCGTAGAGATTGTCGAATTTAGATTTGGTCACGGAATCGTTGACGTTGATCGCGGGGAAGAGAAGGGCGCCCTCCGCCTGCATTTGATAGAGGCGGTGGACGCCGGTCGTCGTTTCCTCCGAGACGCCCCGGATCCGGGAGGCGAGGCCGGTCCAGCGGCCGGGGTCGTTGCGGACGGAGTCCTTGATACGATTGATGACGATCTGAAATTCCTTATTGTCGTATTTCCGGTCGAGGATCGACGGGTCTTTTTCGGCCTTGACGCCCCAGTGGACAAGAAGGGTCGCGTCGCCGCCGTCGTCGACGATGAGGTCGGGACCGAAGCCGTCGGGCCAGGTCAGGGCTTGCTCGGTGCACCACCAATATTCTTCCAGGGTTTCTCCTTTCCAGGCGAACACCGCCGCCGACCCGGCGGACGCCACGGCGGCCGCGGCGTGATCCTGGGTCGAGAAGATGTTGCAGGACGCCCAGCGGATGTCCGCCCCCAGCGTCTTCAGGGTTTCGATCAGCATGGCGGTCTGGATAGTCATATGGAGACTGCCCATGACCTTTAGGTTCCGGAGGGGTTTTTTCGTCCCGTATTTTTCCCGGATGGCCGTCAGACCGGGCATTTCGGCCTCGGCCAGATGAATCTCCTTCCGGCCCCAATCGGCTAGGGACAGGTCGGCCACTTTGAAGGGAAGGGAACGGTCGAGGGGGGGCGCATCGTTTTCTTGTTTTTTCATGATGTTCTCCTTGGCGGTTCGGCCGGGGTCATTTGCGGCCTCGGAAGAGCAGGATCTTCAGCCCCGTGGGGAGGGGGAGAGTTGTTTTCGTTTGAACGGTCAGGCCGAAGCCCGTCAGCCATTTTTCGAGGGTCGCCGGCTCGAACCCGAGCCAGCGGTCCTGGAAGCGCGAGCGGAGGGTTTCGTCTCGGTGGGCGCTCCACTCGACGACGACGAGCGAGCCCCCCGGTTTTAATATCCGGACGGCTTCGGCGAGGCCGCGGCCGGGGTCCGGGAGATGATGGAGGGCCAGGCAAATCACGGCGCAATCGACCTCGCCGTCGCGGAGCGGCAACCGCTCCAACTCGCCCAGCCGCAATTCCAGGGTCCCGCGGCGGCTGTCGGCCAGGTGGCGCCGGCGGGCCTCCTCCAGCATGCGCGGGGCCCGATCGACGCCGATCACCCGGACGGCTTTTTTGCGGAGGATCGACAGGAGGTCGCCGCTACCGCATCCCAAGTCGGCGGCGACGGAGCAACGCGGGATATGCCTCAAGATGAAGGAGTCAAGGGTCGCCTCCCCGATCAGCGCGCGTTTCATTTCCCGCCAGTCGCCGGCGACCGCGTCGAAAAACCGCCGGGACTCCCGGTTCCGGTCGTCCTGAATCCGGCGGGCCCGGGCGAGGTCCTGGACAAAGACGCCCCGTTCGCGATCGCCGATTGCCGCGGCGAACCGGGCGGCCGCGCCCTCGGCCGAGGCCCGGTAAAACGTCCACATCCCGTCCCTCCGGGCGGTCAGGAGACCGGCTTCGGACAGGATTTTCAAATGACGGGAGATGCGGGACTGGCCCAGGCCCATGGTTTCGACGATTTCGTTGACGTTCAACTCGAATGCCCGGGCGATTTGGAAAAGCCGCAGACGGGTTTCGTCGGCGAGCGCCTTCAGGCAACGCAGGGAATCGGCCGCCGGAAGGTCTTTCATATCGTTCAATATATCAAGATATATTGATAAAGTCAAGGGGGCCCGCCCCTTTGGTTTTTTCGGCTTGACTCGGTCGAATGAAAAGGTAAAATGGTCGGGGAAAAGCCGAACGATGATTCTCTTCGGATTCTTCGCGGGATGGGCCCTCCAGGCGGCGTTCGGGATTTCCCCGGCGCCGGTTTACGTCCCGACTTCCGGTCCTACGCCCGCCCCCTTCGTCTCCTCCCGCGAATCCTCCGCGTCCTTCCTCGACATGAGCGACGACGAATTGCTGAGGCATGTGGAAAACGATCCTTCCTCCCTGGGCTCGTTGTCGATCGGAACGCCGGCGAGCGCGGTGATATTCAACTGCGTCACCCTGCCGGCCGATCCGCGTTGGGAGATCATTCCCCAAGCCGAATCCTGGGCGACTTCGGAAACCGTCATGGCGATTCAAACCGTCGTGGCCAAGGTCCACGAGGCGTTTTCCGAGACGCCGCCGATCATGATCGGCGACATCAGCAACAGCGACGGGGGCCGCCTCAAGCATCACGCCTCCCACCAGGCCGGACGGGACGTCGATTTCGGCTTTTACTACAAGGCGGGGAGATGCCCCTGGTTCGTGCCGGGAACGGCGGCCACGCTCGATCTCCCGAGAAATTGGGCGCTGGTCCGGGCGATCGTCACCTGCACGGACGTCGAGACGATTTTTCTCGACAGCGGCATTCAGAAGCTTCTTTACGGGTATGCCCGGAGCATCGGGGAAGATAAGGATTGGCTCAACCGCGTTTTCCGGTTTCCCAAGGGATCGCCGTCGGCTATTATCTGCTACGCCCGCGGGCACCGGAGCCATTATCACGTCCGTTTTTACAGCCCGGTCGCCCAGGAACTGGGACGGCGCGTCTATCCGATGCTGATCCAGGCGAATAAAATCAAGCCCCCCGTTTTTACCGTCCCCCATGTCGTCCGGAACGGGGAAACCCTGGGCCATATCGCCCAACGGTATGGGACGTCCGCCCGGGCGATCCAGCAGGCCAACGGTCTGGCGACGACCCAAATCCGGGCCGGCCGGTCGTACCGTATTCCGCTCCGGGGCGTTGCTGCGCCTTCGATGAAACCCCTGGTCGTTCCGGCCCGCCGCGGCCGTCTGGCCGACGGCGCCGTCGCTCGACCGGGAACGGTTTTTAAAGCTGGTGAATGCGTCGATTCTCGGCGCGTCCGCGTTCCGTCGAATCTAACGGTTACGCCGGGGAATCGGGAAATCGTGTTTCGCTAAATAATCGCAGAAAAAACAGCGGTCCGCGGTTTTGCCCGGAAACTCGGATCCCTTCGCTTCGAGCAGTTCCCGGATGGTCGCCAAACCGTCCTCGAAACACGCCTGGACGACGGGACTGGCCGCCGCCCGCCGCGCCAATTGCCGGTATCCGTCGGCGGGGATGCGGCCGATGATCAACCCCCCGTTTTCGTTGGCGAATCCGCAGCAGGCGGCGACGGAACCGTCGGGGTGGACATAGAAAACGTTTCCGGGGCCCCGGCAGAAATCGTCCTCGAACCAGCTTTCCGAAGTCCAGGCATTTTCATCCGCCGAAGCGGAATAGGGGACTCGGACGAAGTCGATCACCAGGGCTTCGGCCTCGTCGGCCGCGTTCCCGCCGGGATTGAGAAAGGCCGGGTTGACGATGGAATAGGGAACGCCGTCTTCGATCAACAACCGGCCGCCGAGCCGTTCGGCCAACACTTCCAGGATCTCCCGCGGTTCCGCGCCGTCGGGAGGGATTGCCGAAATGATTTCGCAGCAATCCCGGCGTCCCCAGACGGAAAAAACCGTCTGAAAGAAAAGGGTCAGATCCCGAAGATTCGGATCGTGGTAGGAATCGACGCTGACCCCGAATTTTCCGTCAAATCCGGCCCGATGAAGGTCAGCCAGGGTCTGTTGAAGCTGTTCGGGCGAATCAAACCAGACGCCGTTGGTCATCAACCGGCCGAAGAGCATGTCCAGTCCGACGGCTGCCCGGGAGACGTCGCAAAGGAAATCCGGCCGGAGATAGGGCTCGCCGCCGCTGAAGCCGACGCGTTCGATTCCGTGGGGGCGGCAGGATTTCATGAAGTCGATCGCGTCCCCGGCCGCGAGCCGGTCGGGAATCCGGGTGACCCGGCAATGGGGACAGGCGAGATTGCATTCGGCCGTCGGGGCGAAAATGATTTCTTCCGGTTTGAACATCAGGCTTTGGAGGCGTACAAACCCGTCCGCGTATCCACCCGGATGAATTCGCCGGCTTCCAGGTATTCGGGCACTTGGACGGTCAATCCCGTCGACAGGACGGCCGGCTTCGTCCGGGCCGTCACCGATCCTCCTTTGACCGAAGGACGGGTTTCGACGATGGGCAGAGTCACGAGAACCGGCAGCTCGAGGCCCAGGATCCGGCCTTCCGAGGAAAGGGCCAGCACCCCTTCCAGACCCTCCGTAAGGTAGGGCCATTCGTCTTCGATCTCGTCTTTCGCCAGGGCGAACTGGCTGAAATCCCGCTGGTCCATGAAGGAAAAACTAGAAGCGTCGCCGAAGAGAATCTGAACCGGCCGGCGTTCCAGTTCGGCCTCGTCGAACATATCGTCGCCGCGAAACGTCAGGTCCGTTTTGTGCTTGGTTTGGGCGTTGCGGAACCGGAATTTGTAGAGGGTCACGGCCCCGCGCGCGCTCGGTTTCTGGACGGTGACGGTTTCGACGATGCAGGGCTCGCCCTCGACCTTGACGGCGTCGCTTTTCTTGAGGTCTGAGGCGCGAATCATGGGTCCTCATTCTACCATCTTCGCCGGGCGGAAACCAGCGTTTCGGGATCGTTTCGGTCCGGAAAAGAAGGAAAGAAAATGGGGAAAAAATGCGTTGTCATCCCTTTATCTTTCTGATATATTCGCGCCAAGAACGTCCTTCGGTTCGGGAGTATTTCCCATGAAACGGTCGGATTTCTTCAAAGGAATGGCGTCGACCTGGGCGGCCCTGACTTTTTCCGGAGGCGCAAACGCGACGCCGCTCCGCCGGCTCATCGAAGACGCCGGAATGAAGGGGGACGAGGCCTTGTGGCGGGTCGTCCGCGATCAATTCATCCTCGATCCCGAATGTAGCTATCTCAATTTCGGCGGCCTCGGGTCGATGCCCCTTCCGGTCATCAACAGTTACCAGGAATGGTCGAAGGTCGAGGAGAAATTTCCGGGCGCCTTCTATGATGAGAAGGCGTAGGCGTCGCTCAAGGGAAAATTGGCCCGCTTTCTCGGCCGGACCTGCCGCAAGGAGGACCTCGCCCTGATCAGCACCGCCACCGAAGGGATCAACATGATCGTCAACGGCCTCTCCTTGGCTAAAGGGGACGAGGTCATCACCTCGACCCATGAGCATGTCGCCCTCAAATGCGCCCTGCTCAACCGGATGCAGAGGGACGGAATCGTCCTCCGGCTGTTCGACCCCGACCTCAAAGACGGACGGGGGAACGTGATCAGCCACCTCACCTGCACGACCGGCCAGCAATTCCCCGTCAAGGAGATCGCCGCCCTGGCCCGGGAGAAGGGGATCCGGTTTGCCCTGGACGGGGCCCAGGCGCCGGCCTGCATCCCGTTCGATATTGTCGAATGCGGTGCCGATTTTTACACGTCGAGCATGCATAAATGGATGATGGGGCCGAAACGAACGGGATTCCTGTATATCCGCCAGGGAATGCTCGACACGCTCCGCCCGATGACGGTGGGAGCCGGGTCGTCTTCCCGTCACGATTTGAAAACCGGGATTTTTGAATTTGAATCTTCCGCCCAGCGGTTCGAATACGGAACGCAGAACGAAGCGCTCTTTTATGCCCTGGGTACGTCGATCGATTTCATCGAAGCCATCGGGTCCGACCGGGTTTTCCGCTACAGCCGGGATTTGGCTGAAAAGTTTTATGCCGGACTCCGGGAGATTCCGGGCGTGGAGATTCTCTCGCCGGAGGAAGAAGCCTACCGGTCGCCCATGATCAGCTTCCGGCTTCCCGGGCGCGATCTTTGCGCCATCAACGAACATTTCAGCTCCGAACATATCCGGGTTCGGATCGTGAGTGAAAACGATTTGAACAGCGTTCGCGCCTCGTTTTTTATCTGCAACACGTGCGCCGACGTCGAGCGGACTCTGTCTTCGGTGAAAAAGCTCGCCTGACCAGCGGAACGCGGAAGAAGATCTTCAGGAGGGGTGATTGACTTCGGGGGGGGATGCTTCTATGCTTTTCGATAGGATGAAACAGCCGGAAGAATCGCGCCGCGAAACCCCCATCCGCATCCTCCTGGGGGAGAACGACCCGGCGAACGCCGAGTCGATCCAACGATCATTCCGAAAATCGGAAACGCGGGCCGAGTTCGAAATCGCCGGATCGCTGCGTGAATTCCGCGATCTGGCCGCGGCCCGGCCGCCGGACATCGCCCTCCTCGACGAGAACCTTCCCGGCGGAAACGCCCTCGAGGTCCTCTGCCCCGCTCCGGAGGACGGAGCGTTTCCGATCGTAATCATCGCCGAATCCGGCGACGAACGGGCGGCCGTCTCCGCGCTCAAGGCGGGGGCGATGGATTATATCGTCTTCTCCCCGGCCGTGTTTGCGGCCATGCCGTTCGTCGTTAACCGGGTCCTTCGTGAATGGCGCCTGTGGTTGGAACGCAAGCGGAGCCTTGACGCCCTGGCGGAAAGCGAGGCGTCTCTTCAGGCCATCCTCCAATCCACGGCCGACGGGATTGTCGCCATCAGCCGCGACAACCGGATTTTGTATTACAACGAGCGCTTCGTCGAAATGTGGCCGATTCCGCCGGGGGAAATCGCGGCCGGCGGCCCCGCCGACGTCTTCCGATGCGTTATGGACTACGTGGTCGATCCGGAAGAATTTATGAAAAAGATCGCGGCCCTTGAGGTCTCGCTTGAGGAAGAGTTCGAGACGATTCACTTGAAGGACGGGAGGGTGTTCGACCGCGTCTCCCGCCCGTTGCTCGAGGGTCGGAATCACCTCGGCCGGGTGTGGTCATTCAGCGACGTCGGCGAGCAAATCCGGACCGAGGCCGCCCTCCGGGATAGCGAAGAGACCTTTCGTCAATTCTTGATCAACAGCCCGATTTATGTGTTTTTCAAGGACGAGGAAAATCGGGCGATCCGCCTGAGCAAGAACTTCGAAACCATGCTGGGCCGTCCGATCGAGGAGCTGCTCGGAAAAGAAATGGCCGAATTATTTCCGGTCGAACGGGCCGGGACGATGACCGAGGATGACCTTCAAATCCTCAAAACGGGGCAAAAAGTCGAGGTCGACGAGGAGATCGGCGACCGGCATTACGCGACGATCAAGTTTCCGATTCGTATCGAGGGGAGACGGAACCTCGCCGGCTTCATGATCGACATCACCGACCGGAAACTGATGGAAAAAAACCTGCGGGCGAGCCTCCGGGAGAAGGAAGTGCTCCTGCAGGAGATTCACCACCGGGTCAAGAACAACATGCAGGTCATTTCCAGCCTCTTCAGCATCCAGGCCCGGCAGGTCGAAAATCAGGAATGCCGCGAAATTCTCAGGGAAGGGCAGGCCCGGATCCGCTCCATGAGCCTTGTCCATGAAAAGCTTTATCAATCGAGAGATTTTTCGAAAATCGACCTGCCCGGATATATCAAAAGCCTCGCGGTCCATCTCTTCCAAGCCCAGCTGGTCGATCCGGACCAGGTCAGGATGGAGACCGATTTCGAAGATATCGCCCTGGACATCAATACAGCCGTGCCGTTCGGGTTGATTCTCAACGAGCTGATTTCCAACGCCCTCAAACACGGTTTTCCCAAAGGCCGGAAAGGAATTCTTAAAATCCGGTTGCGGCGCGGCGCCGGCGGAGAAGTGATTCTGCGGGTGGCCGACGACGGGGTGGGCTTTCAAGGGAATTTGGATTTTCGAAATGCGGAGTCTTTCGGGCTGAAAATCATCAATCTTCTGGTCAAACAACTGGACGGAGTCATCGACCTCGACCGGACGGGCGGAACGGCCTTTATCGTGACGTTCCGCGAACCGAAACCCGAAAAGAATGAACCGCTTTCCGGTCTCCGGGCGATGTCCTTCCCTGTCCCTGAATCCCGAAAATAAAAAAACCCTGTCCCGTCGCCCGTTCGGTTTTATCGTAGGAACGGGGCTGACGGACGCCGGACAACGGACGTCCGAGACGGTCGGAACGATCCCGCGGACGTTACTGTTTGGGCGGAACGATCGCGTCTTTGGCGGTCTTGGCGATCCGCATTTTGACGACGGTCTTGGCCGGGATATTGATCGTCGCGCCGGTGGCCGGGTTGCGGCCGATGCGGGCGTTGCGTTTCACCAAAACGAGCTTGCCGAGCCCGGGGAGCGTAAAGCTGCCGGCCTTTTTTGTTTCGGCGATGGCCAGATTGACGACTTCATCGAGAATCGCGCCCGCGGCTTTCCGGGGCATCTCGAACTTCTCGGCGAAATGAGCGACAACCTGGGCTTTGGTCAGCGGTTTCTTGGGCATGTTCCTTCCTTTCTCTGGATGAATTAATCGCGGCGGAGAATATACTCTGAATCGCGGGGAATATCAACCCTTGGTGCAAGTTTTTTTCGAGGCGGCCCGCGGCTGGCGCGGCCGGCGGCCGCGGTTTATAATAGCCGGCGATCATGGCCAAAACGACAAGGGATGAGGAGTTGACCCGGCTGCGGCGGCTCTTTGCCGTGACCGACGGCCGATTGCGGACCCTGATTGAAGCCTTCCACGGCGAAATGCGGCGTGGCCTGGCCGGGGAGCCGGGTTCCCTCCAAATGCTGCCCGCCTTCGTCGACCTTCCGACCGGGCGCGAACGGGGCACGTTCCTGGCCCTGGATATGGGAGGGACCAACGTCCGCGTCCTCCGAGTGGACCTTCCCGGCGACGGGAGCTTCCCCGGGCGCATCGAAGATCAATTTCAATTGAACCGGGAGCAGGTTGCCGCCGACGGAAAAGTCCTCTTCGCCGCGATCGCCCGGTTCATCGACCGCTTTCTCCGGGAACGGGCACTTTCCGGCCGGTACCGCCTGGGATTCACGTTTTCCTTCCCCATCCGCCAGCGTTCGATCGCCCGGGGCGACCTGATCGCCTGGACCAAGGGCTGGACGGCCGAAGGGGTCGTCGGCCGCGACGTCGTCGAATTGCTCAACCAGGCCCTGGCCGCGGAAAAGGTGTCCGGTGTCCGGGTCGTGTCCGTGAACAACGACACGACCGGAACGCTGATGGCCCTGGCCTACCTGGATCCGGATTGCGACGCCGGCTGCATTCTCGGGACCGGGACGAACATCTGTTACCGCGAGCGGACCGCGGAAATCCGGAAGCCGATAGGCCCGTACGGCCGGGATTTCATGATCATCAACATGGAATCCGGAAATTATAATGCGGCCTTACCGCGAAATCATTACGACGATCTCCTGGACCGTCAATCCGAGAATCCCGGCCTCCAGGCGGAGGAAAAAATGGTCTCGGGCAAGTATTTGGGCGAATTGGTCCGGCTCGTCGTCGCCGACCTTTGCGGTCGCGGCGTATTGTTCGGCGGCCGGTTGCCGGAAATTTTCTCGGTGCGGGAGGGATTCGGGAGCGAGCGCCTCTCGGAAATCGAGGAAGACGATTCGCCGGGGGCGGACGATGTCCGGTCCCGACTCCGGGGCTGGGGGATCCGGCCGGCGGACGCCGGGGATGCCCGGGCGCTGCGGGAAGTCGTCCGGATCGTTTCCGGCCGGGCCGCGCGCGTCGCGGCTGCGACGCTGGCTGCGACCGTCACGATAAACGACTCGTCCCTGGACGGGAAGCACGCGATCGCCGTCGACGGAAGCATCTTTCATAAATACCCCGGATTCAAAGCCCGGATGGAGGAGACGCTCCGTGAATTGTTCGGAGACCGGGCCGGCCGGGTCAGGTTGGCACCCATGCAGGATGGATCGGGCCTCGGCGCCGCAATCATCGCCGCCGTTTCGGCCGATGAAACTCCCGGCGGGTCTGAAATTTTAGGTTGAGGGGGGAACGGCAATTTCCCGCTTCGGGCCGGGGAGCGGTTTCCGCCTCCGGGAAAAGGCCGTTTATCCGGTAAAAAAAAAATCGCTTGCTTTTATTTTTTTTCCGTTTATGATATAGACGTCGAAGAAAGGAAGGGGCACGGGCCCTGTTCGGCTGTATACTCCTCTCCTTTATTCGAACAATATTTTAGGGACGTCCGGGGTGCCACCCGGACGGAGCCCTCGTCAATGGAGACGAGTATGAACATCTATGTTGGCAATCTTTCTTTCAGTGTGAGCGAAACCGACCTCCGCGACGCCTTTGCCGTCTACGGTCAGGTCGCGACCTCTTCGATCATCAAGGACAAGTTTTCGGGCGAATCCCGCGGCTTCGGCTTCGTTGAGATGCCGACCAAGGAAGAGGCCGAGAAGGCCATCGCCGCCCTGAACGGCAAAGACCTCAAGGGTCGGACGATGACGGTCAACGAGGCTAAACCCAGGACCGATCGCCCCCGCACGGGCGGCGGCGGTGGACGCGGCGGTTTCGGCGGCGGCGGCCGGCGTTTCTGATTCCGGATTTGTCGATTCCATTCCAACCCGGGCCCCGGGTTGGAGGTCCTTAAGACACGCAGGGGCGGTTCTTCGGAACCGCCCCTTTTTTTTATGATCCACCGCCGTCCTTGTCTTTTGATTCCGGCGGAGAGGAGGAGCCGTGCCGAAGAGCAACCGCGCCTATAAAAGCGCCAAGCGGAACAAGGAACTCGACCGCCAACGGAAGCGGGAAGAAAAAAAACGGCGCCGCTTGGCCGCGAAATCCGGAGTGCTTCCCGAAGAAGGGGAAGCGCCGGTCGAAGCCACGGAAGAAGAGATCGTTCCGGACGAAGATCCGGATCCCATCATTCCCCGGGATTGACGCCGGAAATCATTTCCGCCTTCCGGATCCGTCCGTATCCTTGAGTCATGAGCGCGCCGGTTGCGTTCAGCGTTCGATCATCCCCCCCGCCGATTTTTTTTGACATGAACCCCTGTTCCGCGCTATTGTGAGGCGCAAACAAGGAGTCGTCATGCCCACCAAATCGAAAAATCCGCACCTGCCGTTCGGAGATCAACAGACCTCCCTCTGGTACGGGAAGAACATCCTGTCCGTCAAACAATTCAGCCGGAACGACCTGGAATACATCTTCAGCGTCGCTCACGAAATGCGGACGATGGTCGAACGGGTCGGCACGTTCGATTTGTTGAAGGGCAAAATCCTGGCCAACCTGTTCTACGAGCCGTCCACCCGGACCTCCTCGTCGTTCATGGCCGCGATGGCGCGGCTGGGCGGCGCGGTCATCCCGATCAGCGAAGTGAAGTATTCCTCGGTGGCCAAGGGGGAAAGCCTTCCCGATACCGTCCGGACGCTGGGTTGTTACGCCGACGTAATCGTCCTGCGGCACCCGGAAGTCGGCTCGGCGGCGCTGGCGGCCAAGCACGCCGGAAAGCCCATCATCAACTCCGGCGACGGCGTGGGGGAACACCCGACGCAGGCCCTTCTCGACACGTTCACGATCCGCGAGGAACTGGGCCGTCTGGACAATCTGACCGTAACGATGCTCGGCGATTTGAAATACGGGCGGACGGTCCATTCCCTGGCCCGGCTCCTGACCCAATTCGACGGGATCAAGCTGAATTACGTTTCCCCCGACATCCTCCGCATGCCCCGCGACGTGATGGACGAGGTCGCCGCCAAGGGTCTTCCCCAGTCCGAACATACGACCCTGGAAAAGGTCCTGCCCAAAACCGACGTTCTCTACGTCACCCGGGTCCAAAAAGAGCGGTTCGAGGAGCCCGAAGTCTACGAGAAGGTCAAGAACGCGTTCGTCGTTAATCCCAAGGTGATGAAGATCGCTAAAAAGGACATGATCGTCCTGCACCCCCTGCCGCGCGTCACCGAGATCAGCATGGACTTCGACGACGATCCCCGGGCGGCCTATTTCCACCAGATGGAATTCGGATTATACGTCCGGATGGCCTTGCTGGCCATGGTTCTAGGAAAGGCCTGAGCGGATTTCGGTTTCTTTGCCGCGGGGACCGGCCGCGGCGCCCCGTCCGGCCAGCACTCCCGATGCCCACGCCCAGGACAAGTTGTATCCGCCGCGCGGTCCCTGGACATCGAGTATTTCCCCCGCGAAAAACAGGCCGGACGTCCATTTCGATTCGAGCCGTTCGGGTTCGATTTCGCTGGCGTCCACTCCGCCGCTCGTGAATTCGGCTTCGTTCCAGCCCCGGGTCCCGTGGACCGCGAGCCGTTTGTCTTTGAGGGCGGCCGACAGAGCGGCGGCGATCGTGTCCGGATTTTTTATCTCCGCCGGCACCCATCCGGCGACGATGTTCCCGAATTTTTCCGGGAGGAGACCGGAGACAAGGTCTCCGGTCTCCCATCCCGCGGCGAGGCGGCGGGCGAGTTCGGCCGTCAACGCCTCCGGACTCATCTCCGGGAGCAGGTCCAATTTGATCTCCGCCCGTGTTTTTTTCTCCCGGTGGAGGGCGATGGAGATCTCCGTGCTGACGTCGAGAACGGCCGTTCCGGATAGGCCGTAGGCCGTGAAGAGAAGGTCTCCCTCGGTCTCAGCGGCGGACCGCCCGTCGATCCAGGCTGCGGCGCGCGTCCGAATCCTCTGGCCTTGAAGAAAATGACACATCCGAGGCCGAGGCCTTCGAAGAATCGGATGATCTCGTCTGTCCCGAAACGGGCGAAAACGGAAGCGACCAGTCCGGGATTCGTCGAACGGAAGGCATCCGGAGACAACCGCTCATTGCCGAGATTGCACCGGCCGCCGCCGGTGATCAGGATTTTTTTTCCGAGGCGCGGCATCCGGTCCGCGATCACGACCGATCTTCCTTCCCGGGCCGCGGCGATTGCCGCGGCCTGTCCGGCCGCCCCGCCGCCGACGACAGCAACGTCGAAACGCGGAGTCATGCCGCAAGCATACTTCATTCCGGGGGCTTCGCCAAACGGCCGTCCTTTCGAAGTTCATTCTTCGTTCTTTTCGGCCGGAGTTTTTCGGCCCCGGCACGAGGGAGATCATGAGGCGGACGAGGACGGGGCGGAAAAGGAATCAAGGTTTTTTGGGGGTCGTTCCGTCGAAACAGGGGCCGTCCTCTCCGGCCGTCCGGGCCGACTCCGCCGAAACGGGGATCGTACAGACGGGAAGAGCTTGCGGGGTCATCTCCCCTCCGCAACAGGAAGGAACGGGATCGGACGAATTGACCGAAGTTTTTTTCCCGCAGGTCGAACAGAGGAAAATGGTTTCCATCGTGGATTCTCTCCTGAAAATATTATATCCGAAATGGATTTGGCGGCGCTAAATCGTTCGCTCCAGGCTCAGCGCAAGAAGATCAGCCAAAGCGGCCTTCAGGCCGGCGGGAAGCGCGGACGCTTGGATCTTTCGCTCGCAGCGGCGGGAAATCCGGCGGACGTCTCGCTTGATCCGTTCCGGGATTTTTTCGGCCCGGAGGAGGGCGTTGAGGCGGGCGATTTCCCCGGCGGCGGGCCGCCGCCGCTTGCCGTATAAGGCCGCCGCCTTCGGCCCGCACACCCGGTTCAAATAGAGATAATAGAGCGTCTTTTTCCCTTCGCCGATGTCGGAGCCGACGGGTTTTCCGGTGGTCTCGGCGTCGCCGAATTGGCCGAGCTCGTCGTCTTTGATTTGGAAAACGAGCCCGAGGTCGCAGCCGATGTCTTCGAGATCCCGGAGCGCGCCCGGTCCGGCGCCGGCCAGAAGCGCTCCCGTCGAAAGCGGAAGAGAATAGGTGTAACGGGCCGTTTTATATGTGTAAAGACGGAAGATGTCGTCACGGGATACGGCTCGGCGGGTCTTGCCGGAATAAACGTCCTGGACCTGGGCCGGCCCGACATGGGCGAGTTCCCGGCCGAAAAGGGCCAAAACGCGGGATTTAACCGCGGCGGGCGACTTGAGGGAAGCGAGGATTTCGAGTCCCATGAAGATCAGCACGTCGCCGGCGCATAACGCGGCCGCCCGGCCGAAACCCGGGGCGTCGGAGAGGCCTTTCTTTCCGGCCAGGGCTCGGTACTGGACGTGGATGCTCGGCTTCCCCCGGCGGAGCGGATCGTCGTCCATGATGTCGTCGTGGATAAGAAACGCCGAATGAAAAAGTTCCATCGCCGCGGCGGCCTTGACGACGTCCGAGCCTGCTTTTCCGCGGAGCCGGTCATGGGCGATCAAGATCAGGCCGCCGCGGATCATTTTCCCGGCGGAGACGAACGGCCGGATCCGGCCGGTGAAATCGGCGCCCCAGGCGTTGACCGCCGCCAGGCCGGCGGCGCGGGATTTAAAAAAGCGAGACAAAAAAAGCTCGATCCGCTTCCGGTTTTTTTCGAGGTCGCGGTCAAGATTCAAGTCGGTCATCGGATTTCTCTCTCCAGGCGCCGGCGGAGCCGAGCGACGGTCCGGTCGATGATGTCCATCGGCGTGCTCGCTCCCGACAGGAAGTAAAACTTCCGTCGTGAGCCGAGTTTGAGGTTGTCGACGTCTTCCGGCCGGCTGACCAGGATGGTCCGGGGATTCCGGGCGCCGACGATCGACATCAGGTTGCGGGTGTTGGCGCTGGCGGGCGAGCCGATGACGATGACGCTGTCGTACCGGGACGCCTGGACGCGAGCGTCCCGCTGCCGGTCGGACGTGGGCTTGCAGATCGTGTTTTCGAACCGGACGTCGGGGACGAGGCGCCGGATTTTCCGGAGGATCCGTTCGGCTTCGGCCCGGATGAAGGTCGATTGGACGACCACCCCTGCCCGGCGGACATGACGGAAAACGGCCGGGTCAACCTCCGCCGGCGAGCCGACGATGAGGGCGTTTTCGACCTGGCCGGCGATGCCCCGGACCTCTTCGTGTTTCCGGTCGCCGATGATGACGATGCGGAATCCTTCGCGGGAGAGCCGTCGGGCCCTGGCCTGGATGTCCTTGACCATCGGGCAGGTCGTGTCGACGAATTCGATGCCCGACGCCCGGATTTCATTCAGCCGGGCGGCCGGAATGCCGTGGCTCTGAATGATCAACAGGCCGTCTTTCGCCAGACGATGGTCCTCGATGGTTTTGAACCCGCGGCGTTTCAACCGGGTCAGAACGATCTCGTTGTGGACGACCTTGCCCAGAAGATAAATTTTCGACCCGGGCCGTTCGACCCGGAGCTTCTCGATGATCTTGATCGTCCGGTTGACGCCGCCGCAGAAACCGACATAGGGAGAGACATCGACCGTCGGTGCCGTACGTTTTGGGCGGGGCCGGCGTTTGAGGTTCGTCTTCGCGGTTTTGATGATCGGCCTCTCTCGAACAGGTTTTTGAAAGACGTGTCGACTGAAATTTATAACAAATGAAACCAGGAAAGCAAAGGGGGGCGCTCCCTGACGAGACGGCTCCTGGGCGTTGTTCCTAAAATACGCCTCATGAACCTCGAATCGGGCTTCGGGAGCCCCTTTTCAGGGTCCAATGGCGTTTTTTTTCGGGTTCGCGGGTGCCTTTTTGCCCTCAGCGAGGCCCTTCCGGAATTTGACTTGTTTTGCCCGAAAAAGGTAGAATAAAAAGCTCTCCGGCGCGGGATTTTTCGCCTTGACGAGAGCCGCAAGACCGGGGAATTGATCGTCATCATCTCGCATTCATCGCATTCATAGGAGGAAACCCGATGGAGAAGCCCTTTAATGCTTTCGAGATGGCCCAAAAACAGTTCGACGCCGCGGCCGAAAAGCTCGGCCTGGACCAGGCGACCCGGGATCTGCTCCGCAACTCCCTTCGCGAGTATCATTTTCTGATCCCCGTCCGGATGGACGACGGGAGCTACAAGGTTTTCAGAGGATTCCGCGTCCAGCACAGCGACGCCCGCGGCCCTTGCAAGGGCGGCATCCGTTTCCACCCCCATGAGACCGTCGACACGGTCCGAGCCCTGGCGATGTGGATGACCTGGAAGACCGCCGTCGTCGACATCCCGCTGGGCGGCGGTAAGGGCGGCGTCATTTGCGATCCGCACAACCTCAGCGACCGGGAGCAGGAAGGGATCTGTCGCGGCTGGGTCCGTCAGGTAGCCGTCAACGTCGGCCACGAGCAGGACGTTCCCGCCCCCGACGTCATGACCCACGGCCAGCACATGCTCTGGATGATGGACGAGTTCGAACGCATCCGGGGCGCCAAGTATCCCGGCTTCATCACCGGCAAACCCGTGGGCATGGGCGGCTCGCTCGGCCGGACGGAAGCCACCGGCTTCGGCGTGATCTATACCGTCCGGGAAGCGATGAAGGAACTCGGCCTCGACATCAAGAAATCCATCGGTGCATTCCAGGGATTCGGCAACGTCTCCCAGTACGCCGTCAAGCTCTTCCGGGAATACGGCGGCAAGCCGATCTGTGTCTCCTGCTGGGACCAGACCGACCAGACCTCCTACACCTTCCGCCGGGAAAGCGGCGTCGACCCCGACGAACTCATGTCGATCACCGACAAGTACGGGACGATCGACAAGGCCAAGGCCCGCAAGGCCGGTTATGAGATCCTCCCGGGTGACGCCTGGATCGAACAGGAGGCCGACCTCCTGGTCCCGGCCGCCCTGGAAAACCAGATCTCCGGGGCCAACGTCGGCAAGATCCACAAGCGGGTCCGGATCATCGCCGAAGGCGCCAACGGGCCGACCACGCCCGAGGCCGACGCCGAGATCCACAAGCGCGGCATTTTTCTGATCCCCGACTTCCTCTGCAACGCCGGCGGCGTGACCTGCAGCTACTTCGAACAGGTCCAGTGCAACATGAACTATTTCTGGAGCCGGGAGGAAGTCCTCTCCAAGTTGGACGAAAAAATGACGGCCGGTTTCAAGGCCGTCTCCGATCTGGCCCGGAAAAAGAACATTTACATGCGCGACGCGGCCTACCTGATCGCGGTCACCCGCGTGGCGGAAGCCAGTCACAAGCGCGGCTGGGTATGATTCCCTCGTTCGGTTCACATCCTTAGCGTATGAACGCGGCCCCACCTCCGGGCGAGGCCGCTTTTTTTCGGGGAGGCAAGGTCGATGACCCTTCTAGAAACGGACGTTCCCAAGGGGCCCCTTCGCGAACGGGTGAAGGAACTCGAATGCCTCCAGTCGATCGTCTCGATCATCGAAACGCCGGGGCTCTCCTCGGACAAAATGATCCAGGGGATCGTCAACGTCATCCCTTCGGGATGGCAGCACCCCGAGCGCTGCCGCGCCCGGATCAAACTCAATAAAGCGGTGTTTCACACGCCGGGTTTCGTGGAAACCCCGTGGATGCAGCGCGTTCCGCTCCGCGCCCGCGGGGCCACGGTCGGATCCTTGGAAGTCTGTTATTCCGAACAGGGGTCCTCTTCCCAGGAAAACGTCTTCCTGCTCGAAGAGAAAAAACTCATCGAACTGATCGGGAACCGGCTCGGCCGCCTGATTGAAGAGGGAGAAAGCCCGGACCGTCCGACGGCCGCCGGTCCGGCCGACGGGTCCTCTCCCAAGCGCAAGACCGAATGGCGGATCATCATGGATCTGCTGCGGGAAACGGACCCGATGCTGTACCGGCGGGTGCTTCGCCGCCTGATGAACCATCTTCATTGGCAGGGCGTGCCCGGCGTCCAGGGCCTGTTGTTTCATCTCACTCCCGAATATTACGCCCACACGGAAGTCGTCCGCGACGAAAACCAGCCCCAGCCCATCCAAAGCGTGGAGCGGTTGGGCAAGGTCTTCGAAGCGGCCTTATGGATCGCCTCCCTGGCCCTGTCCGACGCGGAATTGTCGGCCCTGCTCAAGCAGTGGATGCGGCAGGACAAGCTCGGGTTTTTCATGGTCGCCACCGAAAAACGCGAGATTTCCGTCGTCGAGATCAAGGAGATCCTCAACCGGTTTTGCCGCTCGACGGACGAGGACGAGCAGGCCCTCGCCCCGGCCGACGACCTCCAAGCCCGGATCGCCCTGGTCCGCCGCTTCCTCAGCGAGCGGTTAGCCTTCATTCGGATTGCCCGCGATTATATGTCCGTCCACGATTTCGGACGGCTCCTACCCCGCGTGTATGGCCCGTCCTCCGGAACCGGGAAATTGGGGGGAAAATCCGCGGGCATGATCCTGGCCGAGCAGATCCTCCGCAAAAAGGCCAAAACGGTCCCGGCCGTCGGGACGATCAAAATGCCGGAATCCTGGTTTATCGCTTCCGACGGCGTGATGGATTTCATTCATTACAATTTCCTGGAAGACTTCCAGAGCTTCAAGTTCCGGCCGATCGAGGAAATCCGCCACAATTACCCCTATCTCGTCCAGGTTTGCAAACAGTCCTTTTTCTCGCCCGACATGCTCTCCCAGATCAAGCTAATCCTCGAGGACGCCGGCGACGATCCGCTGATCGTCCGCTCCTCCAGCCTTTTGGAGGACAGCCGGGGGTCGGCCTTCTCCGGCAAGTACCGGAGCCTGTTCCTGGCCAACACCGGGACGAAGGAGGAACGGTTGGCTGCCTTGACCGACGCCGTGGCCGAGGTATACGCCTCCATCTTCAATCCCGACGCGATCGAATATCGATCGGAGCGCGGCCTCCTCGATTACTACGAGGAGATGGGCGTCCTGATTCAGAAGGTCGTCGGAACACGCGTCGGAAAATATTTCTTTCCCGCATTCGCCGGCGTGGCCTTCAACAATAACGAGTTCCGCTGGTCTCCCCGGATCAAGCGGGAGGACGGCGTGCTGCGGCTGGTCGTCGGCCTGGGAACCCGGGCGGTCGACCGGGTCGGCAACGATTACCCCATCCTCGTCAGCCCGGTCCAACCGGGGATCCGGGTCAACGTCATGCCCGAACAGGTGGTCCATTATTCCCAAAAATCGATCGACGTCATCAACCTGGAGACGCGGCGGTTTGAAACCCATCCGATCGAGGAACTGGTCCGGGAAGTCGGGGCTGATTTTCCCCTGTGGGATCAGCTGCTTTCGATCTGGGACGGTCAGACCGTACGCCGGGCGCGCCGGGCGATGGACCAACCCGACCAGGATCCGATCGTCGTCACCTTCGACGGCCTCCTCACCGGGACGCCGTTTCTCAACCAAATGCGGGAGATCATGGACGTCCTGAAGGAAATTTTCGGGATTCCGATGGACGTCGAATTCGCCCACGACGGGAAAGACCTCTACATTCTCCAGTGCCGGCCGCAGAGCCGCCTGGACGACGAAGGGTCGATCGCCATCCCGGCCTGGATTCCGGACGAGTGCAAGCTGTTTTCGGCGAAGCGGTATGTCACCAACGCCGACGTCCGGGGCGTCCGGACGATCATTTACGTCGACCCCGAAGGCTACGCCGGGATGGCCTCGCTGGCCGACATGGGCGCCGTGGGCGACGCTGTCTCCCGGCTGAATTCCCTCCTGCCCCGCAAATCCTTCGTCCTGATGGGGCCGGGCCGCTGGGGGAGCCGGGGCGACATCAGGTTGGGCGTGAGGGTTTCCTATTCGGACATCAACAATTCGGCCATGTTGATCGAAATCGCCCGGAAAGTGGGGGATTACACCCCCGACCTCTCCTTCGGAACGCATTTCTTCCAGGACCTGGTTGAATCGCGGATCCGCTACCTGGCCCTTTATCCCGACGATCGCAACATCATTTTTGCCCAGGATTTTTTCCAAAAGTCGCCGAACTCTCTCACCCGGTATTTGCCGGAGTACGGGTATTTGTCGCCGGTCCTGCGGGTCATCGACGTTCCCCGGACGACCGGCGGCCTG
>JAPKZG010000013.1 GCA_026393895.1 Candidatus Aminicenantota bacterium | reverse complement strand
CCGTCAAGGGTCGTGATCTTTTCCCCTTCGGACGCTTTTCTTACGATGATCGTTGAGCCGGCGATCTTCTTTCCGTCGAACTTGGGCCGGGATTGCTCGGCCAGATCTATGACGGGCTGCAGAATCCCTTGCCCCTGATTGCGGCGAAAGTCGGCAACTTCCTCGAACCGGGCGTTTACCTGGATCCCTTGCCGCGCGGCCGGAAATGGGCGTTCACGCCGACCGCGAAAGTCGGCGACCGGGTCGGACGGGCCGACGTCCTCGGGACCGTTCCTGAGAATTCTTTCACTCACCGGATCATGGTGCCTTTTTCCCTGGCCGGCGCATCCACCGTCAAATCCATCAAGCCCGCGGGCGAATATTCCGTGGACGAGCTCATCGCCTGCCTGGAGAATGAAAAGGGCGAATCCGTCGGTGTCACGATGAGCTTTTCCTGGCCGGTCAAGCGGGCGATCGATTGCTACGTCAAACGCCTCCGTCCCGTCCAGCCCATGGTCACCAAGACGCGCGTGATCGACACGTTTTTTCCCGTCGCCAAGGGCGGCACGTATTGCATCCCCGGTCCCTTCGGCGCCGGGAAAACCGTCCTGCAGCAGGTGACGAGCCGGAACGCCGACGTGGATATCGTCATCATCGCCGCCTGCGGCGAACGGGCGGGCGAAGTCGTCGAAACCCTCAAGGAATTCCCCGCTCTCATCGACCCGCGAACGGGCTGGTCGCTCATGGAGCGGACGATCATCATCTGCAACACGAGCTCCATGCCGGTCGCAGCCCGCGACGCTTCCGTCTATACCGCCGTCACCCTGGCCGAGTATTACCGCCAGATGGGCCTCGACGTTCTTCTCCTGGCCGATTCGACGAGCCGCTGGGCCCAGGCCATGCGCGAGATGTCGGGCCGCCTGGAGGAAATTCCCGGCGAGGAGGCCTTCCCGGCCTACCTCGAGTCCGTCATCGCCGCCTTCTACGAACGGGCCGGTATCGTCCGGCTCAAGGACGGTAGTACCGGCTCGGTCACCATCGGCGGCGCGGTTTCGCCCGCGGGGGGGAACTTCGAAGAGCCGGTGACCCAGGCGACCCTCAAGGTCGTCGGCGCCTTCCACGGGCTTTCCCGGGAGCGTTCGGACGCCCGCAAGTACCCGGCGATTCATCCCCTCGAATCCTGGTCGAAATACGCCGGCATCATCGACGGCTCCATCGTCGATTACGGCCGGGCGTTCCTCCGGCAGAGCGCCGAGGTCGGCCAGATGATGAAGGTCGTCGGCGAGGAAGGCACGTCGCTCGACGATTACATCGTCTACCTCAAGGGCGAACTTTTAGATGCGGTCTTCATCCAGCAAAACTCGTTCGACCCGGTCGATGCGGCCGTGGAGCCGCCCCGGCAAAAGGATGGTTACCGCCTGGTTCTGGAGGTCCTTGCAGCGGGCATCAAGGCCAAGGACAAGGAGGACGCCCGGCATTGGTTTTCCGGCCTCCGCCAGAAATTTCTCGACCTCAACGGCACTCCTTGGCAGAGCGACCGTTATGCCGCCCTGGCTTGCGAAATCCGCGCCTTGCTTGCGGAACGCCGGACGAGCATCGACGAAAAGGGGATCCGCTTGATCGAGGCGTTGGAGTAGGTCATGAAGAAAGTCTATTCGCGGATCGAATCGATCACCGGGAACGTCATCACCGTCCGGGCCGAGGGCGTCCGTTACGGTGAATTGGCCGCCGTCGCAACCCGGTTCGGATCGTCTTTGGCCGAGGTCATCCGACTGGACAAGAACCTCGTTTCACTCCAGGTTTTCCAGGGCGGCCGCGGCGTCTCGACCGGCGATGAACTCCGCTTTCTTGGACACCCGATGCGGGTGAGTTTTTCCGACGACCTCCTGGGCCGGATCTTCGACGGGGCGGGCGAGCCCCGCGACGGGGGGCCCCGTCTTTCCGAAAATCTCATCCCGATCGGTGGGCCGTCGGTCAACCCGAGCAAGCGCATCATTCCGCGGCATATGATCCGCACGGGCATCCCGATGATCGACCTTTTCAACACCTTGGTCAAAAGCCAGAAACTGCCGTTGTTTTCCGTCTCCGGCGAGCCCTACAACCCGCTTCTCGCCCGGATCGCCATGCAGGCCGAGGTCGACATCATCATCCTCGGCGGGATGGGTTTGACCTACGACGATTACCTTTTTTTCCGCGAGTCGCTCGAACAGGGAGGGGCGCTGTCCAAGGCAATTATGTTCGTCCATACCGCGGCCGACCCCGTCGTCGAGTGCCTCATGGTCCCGGACCTCGCCCTGACGGTCGCGGAACGGTTCGCCCTCCGGGGCAAGAACGTTCTCGTCCTTCTGACTGACATGACGAATTTCGCCGACGCGATGAAGGAAATCGCCATCACCCAGGAGAAGGTCCCGTCCAACCGCGGCTACCCCGGAGACCTCTATTCCCAGCTGGCCGCGCGCTACGAGAAGGCGGTCGATTTTGCCGACGCGGGGTCGATCACGATCCTGGCGGCCACGACTATGCCGGGCGACGACGTCACTCATCCGGTGCCCGACAACACCGGGTACATCACCGAGGGCCAGTTCTACCTCAAGGGCGGCCGCATCGAACCCTTCGGGTCGCTTTCGCGGCTCAAACAGCTGGTCAACGCGAAAACCCGGCCCGACCACCGTCCGATCATGGACGGCATGATCAAGCTCTACGCGTCCTTCAAGGAAACGCTGGAAAAGAGGGCCATGGGTTTTCTGATGACGCCCTGGGACAAGAAGCTCCTCCGTTATGGGGAGTTTTTTGAGCGTGAAATGATGGACCTCTCGGTCAACATCCCGCTGGAAGCCGCCCTGGACAAGGGCTGGCGGATCCTGGCTGAGTGCTTCGAACCGCAGGAAACGGGCCTTCGGACCGACCTCCTCAAAAAATACTGGCCGGAGAAGACCGACTAAGGCGCTTGGGATGGCCAAGATCAAGTTGACGAAAAACGAGCTGAAGAAACAGCGGGATGCGCTCAAAACGTACCTGCGCTACCTGCCCACCCTTCAAATGAAAAAACAGCAGCTGCAGATGGAGATCCGCCGCATCGAGGCGAAGCGGCGTGATTTTGCGGCGGCCCGCGAGTCGCTTGATCGGGAATTCCGCGCCTGGATCGGCGTGTTCGGTGAAGGATGGACAGATCCCGGTCCCGGCGGCCGGCCGTTGCTTTCGGTCGCCCGGATGCGGACCGGCCGGGGCAACGTCGCCGGGGTGGAAATCCCCATTTTCGAAGGAGCCGATTTCGAGGTCGTCGACTATGACCTTTTCGTCGAGCCGATGTGGGTGGACGCGGCGATCGAACGGCTCAAGCAAATGCTGATTCTGGACCTGGAGGTCCGGGTCCTCGTCGAACAAATTGCCCGGCTTTCGGATGAACTCCGGACGACGTCCCAGCGGGTTAACCTCTTTGAGAAAGTGAAGATCCCCGAAGCACTCGAGAACATTCGGAAAATCCGGATCTATCTCGGCGATCAGCAGATCGCCCAGGTCGTCCGGGGAAAAATCGCCAAGCGCAAAGTCGTCGAAAGGACGGCCGCATGATCGCACCGATGAAGAAGGTCTGGCTCGTTCTCCTCGTGAAGGAGAAGGCCGGCGCCCTCCGTGAATTGCGCGATCTCGGGCTCGTTCACGTCGAATGCGCCCGTCCTTCGGGGGTTGAATTCGACCGTCTGACCCGGGCCCGGGACGGGATCTCGGCTGCGCTCAACATCATCCCCCCGGTGAAAAACCCGCCGCCCGGCCGGCTGACGACGGAAGAGGCCGTCGCTCTCGCCAGGCGCGTCCTGGCCGACGAGGAAGGCATCAAGGAACTCCAGGACGAAATCGCCGCCTTCCAAAAGGAAATCGACCGGGCCGACACCTGGGGTGATTTCGATCCGGCGGCGCTCGCGGAGCTGCGGGCCAAGGGTTTGGACGTCAGGCTGTTCGAAGCGGAGACGAAAAAATTCGGGGCGGCCCCGGCCGGGGCGGAAATCGTCGTCCTCTCCGGAAACAAGCGCCGCCTGCTCATTGCCGCGATCGGGCGAAGCTCTCCCGTTCCGCCGATGCCGCCGGGTTTCGTCGAATTCGTCCCTCCGCTTCTTTCGGTCGCCGCGATGCGGGAACGAATCGCCGCGATAAGCGCCGATATCGCCGGCCTTGAGGAGAGACAGGCCTCCGCTTCCCGAGAGACGGCGTCGCTCCGGGACGCCCTCGACGCCGTCGGGCAGGATCTCCGATTCGAGATTGTCCGGGAATCCTTCACCCCCGAAGGGTCCGTCTGTCACGTCAAGGGCTTCGTCCCGGTCGCGGACCTGGACGCCCTGGCCGCCTGCGCGAAAAGCCGGGGATGGGCCTTCGCGGCGGACGATCCTTCGGGCGACGATCATGTCCCGACCAAGGTCCAAAACAACCGCTTTGTCCGGATGATCGACCCGGTCTTTGAATTTCTGGGGACCGTCCCGGGCTATCACGAGTACGAAATCTCGTTCTGGTTCCTCGTCTTTTTCGCCCTCTTCTTCGCCATGATTTTCGGCGACGCCGGTTACGGACTCCTGATGCTGGGCGCGAGTCTTTGGGCCGCGTTCCGGGCCAAGCGCCATGGAAGGGTCGTCCCCGACGGGGTCCGTCTTCTTGTTTTTCTCTCGGGCGCTCTCGTCCTCTGGGGGGCCGCGACGGGGACCTGGTTCTCGGTTCCCTTCGCTTCGCTTCCTCCGGTTCTCCGGGCGATTTCGATCCCGCCGATTTCGAACGCCAACCCGAATGCGAGCGAGAACATCCAGGTGTTCTGTTTTTTAATCGGAGTCGTCCAGCTCTCGCTCGCCCGGATCAAGAACATCCGCCGCCTCTTTCCGAACCTTCAATTCATCAGCCAGGTCGGCTCGTTGGCGATGATCTTCGGGATGTTGTTCTTCGTCCTTAATCTCGTCGTTGACGCGAAGCGTTTTCCGGCCCCGCCGTACGCGGTCTGGCTGGTCGTCGGCGGTTTTGCCGCAAACTTCCTCTTCGGTTCCTATGAAGGGAACATCCTGAAATCGCTGTTCGGCGGGCTGCAGAATTTTATTCCCATCTTTCTCGGCACGGTCGGCGTGTTCGCCGACATCGTCTCCTACATCCGTCTCTGGGCGGTCGGACTGGCCGGCTCGTCTCTCGGCACGGTCATCAACGGCATGGGCGGAGGGATGCTCAAGCCCGTTTTCCTGATCGTCGCCGGCGTGTTGTTTCTGACCTTCGGCCACGCCCTCAATCTCGCCCTCTGCACGCTTTCCGTCGTCGTTCACGGCATCCGGCTCAACATGCTCGAATTCAGCAACCACCTCGGCATGGAGTGGTCCGGGATCAAATACGACCCCTTCCGGGTCACGGTCAAATCCGAACGGTAATCCATAAAGGAGACAGGGATGGACATCATCGGCTTCATCGGAGTCGCCGCCGTTTTAGGTCTTTCGGCCATCGGGTCCGGCATCGGCGCGGGCATCGCCGGACAGGCGGCCATCGGCGCCTGGAAGCGCAATTACCTTGCCAACAAACCGGCGTCCTTTCTTCTCGTTGTTTTCGCCGGCGCCCCCCTGACCCAGACGATTTACGGATTCATCGTCATGAACAGTTTGAAGGGCTCGGGGATCGACGGGCTGTTCAAGCTGGGCATCGGCGTCCTGTCCGGCGCCGCGATCGGCTATTCGGCCGTCGCCCAGGGGCAGTGTTCGGCCGCAAGCTGCGACGCGTTTAGCGAGACGAACAAGGGATTCGCCCAGGACCTGATCGTCGTCGGGCTCTGCGAAACCGTGGCCATCTTCGTCATGGCCTTCTCGCTGGCCATTATCGGCTGAGGCAGGCAGGCCCGCGGAAACTTCCTCAGGCCCGGCGGGCGACCACGCCGTATTCTTCTTCGTTTGGGCGGAAGATCCGAACGACCGTAAACCCGGACGCAACGAGCAACGACCGGATGGTCCGAAGCGGGATCCGGTCGCGGAGCGGCGGCCCATGCTTCGTTTTCTTTTTCAGAAAATCGATGAGAACGAGCCGGGAGCGGGCAGTCATGCGGCTGCGGATGCGCCGGAGATACGCGGTCCGATCGTCGATTTCGTGGAAGACATTGGCCAGGAAATAAAAATCCGCCCCGGCCGGGAAATCCGCTCCGGTTTCCGGGATCGTCCGGGTCCGGATGTTGGCCGCCTTTTTTAGGGCGGCGTTTTTCCGGAGCTCATCGACCATGACCGGCGAAACGTCCAGCCCGATGACCCGGCCGCCGGGGCCGACGATCGCCGAGGCGGGCAGGGCGAAAAAGCCCGGCCCCGCGCCGATATCGACGAAGACCTGTCCCGGCCGGAGGCCGATTTCGCCGAGGACGAGTTTCGGGGGGAGTTCTTTCCGGCGTTCCGCGGACATCAACCGTTTGAACCGGGCGACTTCGAATTTATGGGGCACGGCGGCTCTCCGCCGGACATCATATCAAAAAAACCTCCCGGGTGAGGAAGAGCCGCTTGACTTTGGCTCGGCCGCGCATATATATTCCGGGAATAACGGGAACGGCCGGCCTCGTCCGTCGAGGCCGGGGCTCCCGGATTTTCGGAGGAGGAGAGAAGATGCGCAAAACAATGATCCTGGTCCTGGCGGTCGGTCTGGTCGTCGGCCTGACGGCCTGCAAGAAAGGCGGGGAGGCGGCCTCGGACAAATACGCGGCGTTGGGCAAATACGCCGAGGTCGGCCCGGTGATGGACGGTTTCATCGGGGCCAACGAGGCGTTCGTCGCGACCCTCGACAAGGCGACATCGGCCGACGACGTGGCCGCGGCCTTGGACGCCGTGACCGCGAAGTTGACCGAATTAGGCCCGAAGATGAAATCGATCGGCGAGAAATTCCCCGAATTCAAGACCCAGGACAATCCGCCCGCCGAATTGAAACCGTTCATGGACCGCCTCGAAGCGATCATGGGCAAACTGATGGGCGCGATGGGCAAAGCGGCCCCGTTCCTGCAAGATCCCAAGGTTGTCGCGGCCCAGGAGAGATACAATAAAGTCATGAGCGAGATGAAATAACGCTCAGCGGGAAAGAAATCCCAGCACCTCGAAGTGCGGGGTGTGGGGGAAGAAATCCGCGGCGAAAATCCGCGCCGGCCTGTACCCGGACGCGGCCAGTCCCCGGATGTCCCGGGTGAACGTGGCCGGGTTGCAGGACATGTAAATCAGGTTAGGCGCTCCGAGCCCGGGGATCAGCGACAAGGCGTCGGGGTGCAACCCGTCCCGGGGCGGATCGAGAACGATGAGGTCGGCGCCGGCGAACGCGTCTTGCCGCAGCGTTTTTTCCACCAACCCTTGAATGAAACGAACATTGGGCAAGCCGTTTCGGGACGCGTTTTCCGAGGCATTTTGGATGTTCGCCGCCTCGGAATCGAGGCCGACGACCTCCTCGACCGTACGTCCGAGAAACAACTCGATCGCTCCGGCGCCGCAGAAGAGGCCGACTGCTTTTTTTGATCCGATCTCGGCCGCCCGGGCGGAGATTTTTTCGTAAAAGACGGCCGCTCCCCGCGGGTTCGGCTGGAAAAACGATCCCGGACCGATCCGGAAACACAAGCCGGAAAGCTCCTCCTCGATCCTGGCCGCGCCCCAAATAAGGGTCGTTTTTTCGTACTCCACGAGGTCGGCCTCGCGGTCGTTTTCGCCGCGCCAGACGCTCCGGACGGCCGGGACGTCGGCGGCCAGCTTTTCCGCCCATTCCCAGACCCCGGGAATTTCCCCGCTCCGGGTCACGAGGATGACCATCACCTCGCCCGTGCCCTTGGCTTCCCTCAGGACGAGGTTCCGGAAAAATCCCTTTTTCGACATCGGGTCGAAACCCGGGCGTCCGTCGGCTTCGGCAAACGCCGCGGCCAAGGGAAGGATGCGGTCGGCCACGGGCCCGAAGAGGGGACACGTCTGGAGGCCGACCGTCCGTTTGCGGGATTTTCCCAGCGGCAACGATCGTTCGCGCAGGCCGAGGCGGAGGGCGCCGCCGGGCCCGGAAAAAGCGAACTCCATTTTGTTCCGGTAGCCGAAGAGAGCCGGCGAGGGCAGGAACGGTTCGAGGACGCCGGCTGCGCCGGGCGGGCCGTCCTTTTCCAGAACACGGTGGAGGTAGTTTTCCTTAAGTTCGATTTGTTTGCCGTAGTCCAGATTCTGGAAGGCGCATCCGCCGCACGTTCCGAAATGGGGGCAGGCGGCCGCCGTCCGCCAGGGCGAGGGCTCCACGAGTTTCGTGATTTTGGCCGCGGCGGGTTTGCGGCGGAGGAGACGCACCCGGACCTTGTCCCCGACGACCGCGCCCGGGACCCAGACATCCTTGTTCTTGAGCCGGCCGACCGGCCAGCTTTTCGGGAAAGCGATCCCGGTGATCTCCATGTCAATTTCGGGGGACTTGAATTCCTTCAGCATTTTTTTTAAGCGCTTCAGGGGAAACCCGACGACGTTGTTGTAATCGCCCTCGAGGCGTTCGACGAACGCATCGCCGACATCCTGGACGGCGTAGCTCCCGGCCTTGTCGGCATAATCATTCCGGTCGAGATAGGCTTCGATCTCGTCTCGGCTCAGGGTCTTGAAAGTGATGAAGGTCGTCTCGTAGCTGACGACCAGGCGGTCGTCGGAGGCCCGGAAAAGGGCGACTCCCGTCAAAACCCGATGGCGACGGCCGGATAACCGGCCGAGCATTTCAGCGGCCGCCTCGCGGCCGGCCGGCTTACCGAATATCTCCCGTTCCAGGCAGACGATCGTATCGGCGGCGATGACCAGAGCTTCCGGGAATTGGGCCCCGACGTCGCGGGCCTTGAGTTCGGCCGCCTCCCGGACGAAAAAGACCGGGTCGGACGGATCGAGCGTCCTTTCATCCAGGCCGCTCGGAACGACCCGGAATTCGGGAAAGATTCTCCGGAGAAGCTCCTTCCGGCGGGGCGATTGGGAAGCGAGGATGACATCCACGGCGCCCATGATAGGGGCGGGCCGCCGGGCTGTCAACCGGTCTCCTTCCCAGGACTTCTCCTAAAAACTTGGCGGAGCTTCTTTTCCTGAGAACGTGGAATCTCTCACGGCCGTGAATACCTCGGTGGCTTTGCAGTCCTGCGCGACGCTGGGAGCTAGGACCCTCCAGCCGCGGCCCTGGCTCCCAAAAGTCGCGTAGGGCTGCCCTCACGCCAGGGGCGGGGAGGACTGCCAAGCCCGCAAAGTCTGGAAACTAGTCCCAATACTTCTTTAATCGGCAATGCCGATACCTTGGAGGGGAAGCAGGGCGGGTGGGTATCCCGCCGCCCGTTGAAGGGGAACCCGATTTATCGGGGTTCCCCTTTAATCTTCGGCCCCCCTCCGCTATGCGGCTTCTGGGAGGCATTCCCGGCCACGGGGAGATTCCGCTTACGGTAAGTCGCGTATTTCCCCGCTTTTTGGGGGAAGTCCAGGGTTGATCTGGGCAGGCGAATATCTCGGTGTGGAACGCTTGTCGGATTTGGTAATTGATTCGGAGGGATGTGCCTCGGCTTTCCGCCCGGCGGCAAAAAAAAAAAAAAATGACTTGACAAGACCGAAGAGAAAGTATATTTATACATATATTATGTATAATTATTCTAAACGTGTCAGGCAGGCGGCGATCCGCGACGTCCTCGAGGAGCATCCGGCCGCCGACCAGAAGGGCGTGGACCTCGCCCTCCGGAAGCGGGGAATCCGGGTGACCCAGGCGACGATTTCCCGGGACCTCCGGGAGTTGGGCCTGGCTAAGGCCCGGATCGAAGGCGGTGATTACGCCTACACCGCGGGTCCGTCCGGCACGCGGCCGCCGGCAGCGGTCGAGCGAAGCCTGGCCGTGATGTTCCGGAATTTTGTCATCGGGGTGACAGACACCGCCCATATGGTTTTGATCAAGACACACCCGGGCAACGCCAACGGCGTCGCTTCGCTTCTCGATTCGCTCAACCGGCCGGAAATCCTGGGTACGGTCGCCGGCGACGACACGGTCCTCATCGTCGTGGATACGGACGCCCGGCGGATTGCCCTCGCCCGGGAGTTCCGAGCCTTGCTCCGGGGCTCATAATCGTTCGATACCCGCATCCTTCGGCCGCCGAGGCCGGAATCGAAACTCATTCATCACCCAAGGAGAACATCATGTCGAAAATTGTTTTAGCGTATTCGGGAGGGCTTGACACCTCCGTCATTCTCAAGTGGCTGGTCGAAAAGGGCCATGACGTGATTGCCTTCATCGGCGACGTCGGCCAGGCCGAAGATTTCGAGGCGATCAAAAAGAAAGCGCTGGCCACGGGCGCCTCTGCCGCCGTCGTCGCCGACCTCAAGGAGGAACTGGTCATCGATTACGTCTTTGCCGCCGTCAAGGCCAACGCCGTGTACGAGGGCCGCTATCTCCTGGGGACGTCGCTGGCCCGCCCGCTGATCGCCAAGGCCCAGGTCGCGGCCGCCCATGCCTCGGGTGCCAAAATCGTCGCCCACGGCGCCACGGGCAAGGGCAACGACCAGGTTCGTTTCGAGCTGGGCTACGCCGCGCTCAATCCGTCGCTCCGCGTCTTTTCCCCCTGGAAGGACCCGGAATTCCTGGCCGAGTTCAAGGGCCGCCCCGACCTCTTTCATTATGCCGAAAAGCACGGGATCGAGGTCAAGGCTTCCAAGAGCAAACCATATAGCGAGGACGCCAACCTGATCCATATCAGCCACGAATCCGGAATTCTCGAAAACCCGGCCGCCCCGGCCGAGGAGAACGTCTACAGCTGGACGGTCCATCCGCAGGCGGCGCCCGACAAGCAAACCGTCCTCCGCATCCGGTTCAAGGACGGCGTTCCCGTGGAAGTGGCCGACCTCACCCATCAGGTCGTGAAAAACACCTCCCTGGAGTTGTTCCAATACCTGAACGAGGTCGGCGCGGCCAACGGGATCGGCCGTGTGGACATGGTCGAAAACCGGTTCGTCGGGATCAAAAGCCGCGGCGTTTATGAAACTCCCGGATTGACCATCCTACTGGCCGCCCACAAGGATATCGAGGGAGTGGCCATGGACCGCGAGGTCATGCGGCTCCGCGACACGCTCACCCCGAGGTTCGCCGAATATGTCTACAACGGCTTCTGGTTTTCTCCCGAAATGGATTTTCTCATGGCCGCGATCAATAAAAGCCAGGAAATCGTCGACGGGACCGTTCTCCTGTCGCTCTACAAGGGCAACGTCTCGATCCTGGGCCGCGAATCTCCGAGCTCGCTCTACGACCGGGATCTTTCCAGCATGGACATCGAGGGCGGATTCGACCAGACCGATTCCAAGGGATTTATCGCCATCAACGCCATCCGCTTGAAAGCCCACCACGTGATCACCGCCAAGCAGGGGAGAAAAGTTACCGATTTTTTGAGGAACGGCAAATGAACGTCTGGTCGCGGAGACTGGCCGGGCCCCGGGATCCCCTGTTTCAGGCGTTCAACGCCTCGATCGTCGAAGACCGGTTTTTGGCGGACGCGGAGGCAACGGCTTCCGCGGCCTACGCCCGGGCGCTGGCCCGGGCGTCCGTCCTGACGGCGGCCGAACTCGACCTGATTCTGGTCGGGCTCGAGCGCGTCCGGCGAAGGATCGCCTTCGGTGAGGACCTCTGCCGGTTCGAGGACATCCATTCGGCCGTGGAATTGCTCCTGACCGAGGAGATCGGCGACGCGGGGCGCAAACTTCATACCGGCCGAAGCCGGAACGAACAGGTGGTCGCGGACGAGAAACTTTATCTCAAAGCCGAAATCCCCAAAATCGTCGCGGCGATCGGGCAGGTCCGGGCCGCGGCCGTCGCCCTGGCCGGGGCCCATCCGGACGCGATCATTCCCGGTTATACCCATCTTCAGCCGGGACAATACGTGCTTTTCGCCCATTACGTCCTTTCGCTTCTCGGCCCCCTCGAACGGGCCCAGTCACGTCTGGCGGAAACCCTCCACCGGCTTGACGCGTGTCCTTTGGGATCCGGCGCGATCGCCGGTTCCACGATTCCCCTCGACCGCCGGACCTTAGCTGAGGATCTCGGTTTCGCCGAACCCACGTCGAATTCGATGGATGCCGTTTCGGACAGGACGTACATCCTTGACGTTCTTTACGCCCTGGCGGTTCTCCATCTCGACCTGGGCCGCTTCGCCGAGGATTTCGTGATTTTCGCGACCCGCGAGTTCGGGCTGATCGCCCTGGATGATCGCCTGGCGACGTCCTCGAGTCTGATGCCGCAGAAAAAAAACCCTGATATTTTCGAGCTTGTCCGGGCTTCGTCCGGCGCCGCCGTCGGACGGCTGATCGGTCTGATGACGACGCTCAAGGGCCTGCCTTCGACGTACAACAAGGATCTCCAAACGGACAAGCGTCCGCTTCGCGAAGGGATCGAGGAGGCGGGCCGCGTCCTTCGGGTGTTCGGGGCGGCGCTCGGTTTCATCCGGCCGCGGGCCGACGGACCGGCGGCGAAACCGGACGCGTCGTTGCTCGCCACAGACCTGGCCGACTATTTGACGGAGAAAGGGCTGCCCTTCCGGGAGGCCCACGGCGTGGCCGGGGCCGTCGTCGCCTACGCGGAATCCCAGGGAAAATCCTGCGACGAACTGTCGCTCGCCGAGCTGCAAAAGCTTTATCCGGGATTCGGCGAGGACGCGCGCGCGGTCTTCTCGGTCCGGCGTTCGATCGAACGGAAGAAAACCTCCGGCTCGACCCATCCGGACGAGGTCCGGGCGGCCCTCAATCGCGAACGAGAGTGAAGCGGACCGGCCGGACCTTCTCGTCGCGCTCGACGGTCAGGGTCACGACGTCGCCGATCTTGTGGTTTTCCAGGATGCTGAACAGGTCGTCGTAGGATTTGATCGGCGTCCGGTCGACGGCGGTGATGACGTCGTTGATGAAGCGTCGGCCGAAGCGGTCCTGGCTCAGGCCGCGGAGCCCGGCCTCATAAGCCGGAGTGCCGGCCGGAACTTCGAGAAGGACGACGCCTTCGAAGCCGGCCCGGCGGGCGTAAGCGTCGTCGAGAAACGACACGCCGAGACCGGGGCGCACGACCCGGCCGTAGACGATCAATTCGGGGACGACCTTGGCGATGGTGTCGACGGGGACGGCGAACCCGACGCCGCTGGAGGTGCCCGACGGCGAAACGATGAGTGTGTTCATCCCGATGAGCCGGCCGGAGGAATCGAGCAGCGGCCCGCCGGAGTTGCCGGGATTAATCGACGCGTCGGTCTGGATCATGTCCCGGATGGAGACGCCGCCGACGCCGGTGATTTTGCGTCCCAGGGCGCTGACGATTCCCTTCGTGACGGTGGTATCGAAACCGAACGGGTTGCCGATGGCGACGGTTTTCTGTCCGACCACGAGGTCTCGGGACGTGCCGGGCGTGACGGCCGAGAGGCCGGAAACGTTGCCGTCGAGTTTGAGGACGGCGATGTCCTTGGATTCGTCCTTGCCGACGAGTTTGGCTTGGCGCTGCTGCTGGTCGGGCAGCGTCACCTGAAACTCCACGCCGTCTTCGATGACGTGGTAGTTCGTCACGATGTGACCCCGCTCATCCCAGACGAAGCCGGATCCGGAGCCGCGGGGCATTTTCTCCTCGGCTCCGTAAAAAAAGTCCCGGACAAGCTGGATGTTGGTGATGAACACGACGGAATTCCGCGATTTCTTGACGACGTCGATCGTGTTCCGTTCGTCTTCGGTGAGTTGGGCCTGCTGGGAGCGGAGGGCGGGCGCGGCACAGAGAATGAGGAGGGCCGCCGCCGTTCCGATCATCCGCTTGATTTTTGAATGATTCATTGTCTTCTCCGTCAAGAAGTTAATTATATCACCTGACGGCGGGAGAAGGAAAAAGGTTGGCCCGGCCTGTTTTGGTTTGACAGAATTTAGACCGTGTGGCAGGATGAAACCGCTTCGGGCCGCTCCCGTCATCGGCCCGGCCAAGGGAATGATTGGCGCATAAAGGAGCCGTCATGCTCGACGTCGTCGTGAAACTCGTCCTGGCCGTTGTTTTGGGCGGAATCATCGGGTTGGAACGGGAATTCAGCCAAAAACCGGCCGGCCTTCGGACGAATATTCTCATCTGCGCCGGCTCGACGATGATGATGGCCTTATCCGGGATCATGATTGGCGGGGTGCCAGTCGGAGCGGCCGATTCCCTGCGCATCGCCGCCGGCGTGATCACCGGGATGGGTTTCATCGGCGCGGGGACGATCATTCAGGCGCACGGCCACGTCCACGGATTGACGACGGCCTCCACCCTGTGGGCCGTGGCCGGCCTCGGCCTGGTCGTCGGGGCGGGTTATTACGCGATCGCGGCGATTTACACGATCATTCTCGTGATCACGCTCGTGGCCTTTCCCCTGATCGAACGGCTGATTCCGCACCGGTCCGCCCTCCACTATCACGTCCGGGTCGCGGGGATCGAGGCCGTGGACGATTTGCGCCGGACCGCGGCCGCCTCGCGGATCAAGCTCGACGAGATTTCCTTTCGAAAAGAGAACGGCGCGGCCGTGCTCACCTTCATCCTGGTGGAGCGGCTGGCCCGGGCCCGGGCGTTTCGCGAAAAAATCGCCCGGCTGGGGGAGATCGTCGAAATCCGGGTCGATTAAGTCACGTCCAGCGGTTCATCGATCGGCTTTTCGGTGGTCGGATTCCGGTAAGCCTTCCACGTCCACGCCTTGGTTTCCCCTTCGACGCCCGACCGGATGGTTCCGTTGATGGAATGGCCGATGAGCTTCCCTTCGCAAGCGAAGGTCCTGGGTTTGCCCTCGACGGATGCCTCGAACGTGAATCGGACGACGTCGCCCTGGACTTTCGCATCCTGGATGGCCGCTTCGGCCCCGTCGATTTTCACGGTTCCCGTCGCGTATTGATATTTCTGAACCAGTTCCGCTCGAACGGCGGCCGTTTTTTCTTTGAGTTTTATCGTCCAGGACCAGGTGCCGCTGGCGTTGACCGGAATCACCCACAAATATACGTCGTGGCGGATGCCGTCCACGTCCACTTCCGAGGAGGCGTCCGGTTTCCAATTGTCCATGGCGAAATTATGGGAAACGACCCGGGCTCCCGGACGCAGCTCCCGGAGAAGGCGCGGCCGGAGTCTGAGATTGATCGTCGTCAGCAGGTAGAGCGAGACGACCGTCGCTTCGCGGATGTCGGCTTTAAAAAGATCGCCCGTGTAGAATTTGACCCGGTCGGAAACGCCGGCGCTTGAGGCGTTGGCTTCGCTTTCCCGGATGCGCTCGGGATCGAGGTCGATGCCGACCCCCCGCGCGCCGTATTTTTGGGCCGCTCCGATCACGATCCGCCCGTCCCCGCATCCCAGATCGTAAAGCACATCGTTTTTCCCGACGCCGGCCATGTTCAGCATTTCGTCGACGACCGGGAATTTGGTCGGGACATAGGGGACGTCCAGAATCCGGTTCTGGGCGTCCGCCGGTGCGGGCGGGAAAAGCACCGCGGTTAAAACAAAGAAAAAAAAGACGCGTTTTTTCATAAGGAAAATCCGGCTCTCTACTCTAAAACGATAGCATAGGGCCCCGGGGAAGACAAGGGAAGGGGGTGTGCCCTAAGGGTCGACGCTTTCCGGTTTTTCCCCGCCCGAAGCGTCGTCGAAACCGGTCGTTTCGGCGACGACGTACAACGGCCGCTTTTTGACCTCCCGGTATTGACGGCCGAGATAAAGTCCGAGAATTCCCAACGAGATCATCTGGATGCCGCCGATGAAAAGAACGGCCAGGATCAGGGATGTCCACCCGGAAACGAGCATATCGGGATGGCGGATCTTTCCGATCAACACCCTCAGGGCCATGACGAACGAAACCAGGGTGATCAGGAAGCCGAGATAAGCGGATATTTTCAGGGGTTTGTCCGAAAAGCTCAGGATCCCGTCGAAGGCGAACCGGATCATTTTTTTGAGCGTGAATTTCGTTTTTCCCGCGTACCGCCGATCCCGCTGGTAGGGAATTCCGACCTGGGCGAATCCGGCCCAGCTCACGAGCCCCCGGAGATAGCGGTTTTCCTCGCGGAGGGTCCGGAGCGTTTCGACCACCCGTCGGTCGAGGAGACGGAAATCGCCGGCGTCCATGGGGATGCGGATGTCGCTGAGAATCCGGATCAAGCGGTAGAACACCTTGGCCGTTATGAGCTTGAACGGGTTTTCGCCCCGCCGCTTTTCCCGGATTCCGAAGACGACCTTGTTGCCCTCCTCCCATTTGTGGAGCATCTCCGGGATGACTTCCGGCGGGTCCTGCAGGTCGCCGTCGATGATGACCAGGACATCTCCCCGGGCGTAATCCAGGCCGGCGGTGATGGCGAATTGGTGGCCGAAGTTCCGGGAAAAGGAGACGACCTTGACCTGGGGATCATGTCCACTCAATTCCTTAAGCAGGACCGCGGAACCGTCCCGGCTCCCGTCGTCGATGAACAGGATTTCATGGTCGAAGCGGTTTCCGAGCTCGGCGAGCACATTTTTTGTCCGCCGGTAAAACTCGGGGATGACCTTTTCCTCGGAATAGATGGGAACGACGATGGAAAGAAGCATAGGCGAATTCATTTCAACCTCCCAAGCCTGAAAGACGGGCGTTTGGACAACAAGGCCCACCCGACGGCGCCGCCTAATGTCTGAACGGCCAGAACGATGGTGTTTTGAAGCAGGCAGGCGGCGACCGCCGTTCCCGGATCGGCTCCGAGAAGACGAAAGACCCCGGCCGCTAAAAGTTGCGGCCCGCCGAATCCGGCGATCCCGGTGGGGAGAAGAACCGCGGCCGTCGTCAGCGGCACCGCAGCGAGAATGATCGGAAACGAAAGGGGAAAATCCGCCGCTTGAGCGGCGAAATACAAAGTGAGGGGATTCAAGACCGCGGCAGCGAGGCTGAGGAGAAGAAGTGCGGTACCGCGGCTTTCCCGGGCCCGGAATTCCTTCAGCGTTTCCAGGAGCCGGAAAATTTCCCAGGCGGCGCGGCGGAGGATAGGCTGTGACGGGGCCGGCGCGATTTCGTTTCCGCAAGCCGCGGCCGGAGTCATTCCGGCCGCCCGGCCGGCCAGACGTTGGAGACGGCGGTTCGGCCGAAAAGGCGCCGCCAACGCGATCAGGCCCAGGATCAATGATATCGCCGAGAGGAACAGGACGGCGATGACGAATCCCCCGTCGATTTTGTTCCGGGCGAGAAGGAATACGCCGGCCAGGCCGCCGACGGCGAACATGACGCCCAATCCGAGGAGACGGTCGACGAGAATGGCCAGGCCGAGACGGCCCTTCGGTCCCGATGCCTCGGTCGGGGCGTCCGGACTTTTTTCCTCCGTCCTTCCGGCCATCACCCCGAACCGGAGAATTTCGGTCATGGCCAGCGATCCGGGCAACCATTGGCCGACGGCCTGCCCGATCAAGTTGGCGGCTAGAACGTCCCGGAACGGGGCCGGGGCCCCGAAGGCGCGCGTCAAGCGGTGAAAACGGACCGCGCCGACGACCAGCAGACTGAGTAGGCTTCCGACGACGAGGCCGATCCAAAGTCCTCCCAGGTGAAAAGCCCTTCCGACCGGTTCCAAATTCAGATATCCGAGCCGATGAAGGATCCATAGGGACCCGATTCCAATCACCGTCGTCGCAATAATCCGGAGAGCGAGGCGTTCGGGTTTCCGGGATGTATTCATGAGAGCGTGCTTCCCGCGGCGGCGCTTTTGAAAACCCGCTCGACCTCGGCCCAGACGGCCGTCTGTTCATATTTCGAAACAGCGATCTCCCGGGCGGCGGAAGCCATCCGCCGGCGAAGCGGTTCGTCTTCCAGGCAGAGGGTCAGTCGGGCCGAAAGATCGGCCCGGTCTTTGACTCCGAAGGTGAATCCGTTCCGGCCGTTCTCGATGACGCTCCGCACGCCGGGCAGGTTGGAGGCCAGGACCGGAAGGCCGGAGGCCAGGGCTTCAATCAGGACGATACCGAACGCTTCGGACCGGTCCACGGACGGAAGGACGAAAAGGTCGGCCAGGTTATAGACGGCGGGAAGGCCGTTTTCGCCGACGCCGTCGTCGAAAACGACCTCCGCCTCGATTCCCCGGTCCGTCGCCGTCCGGAGATATCGTTCCCGGAGATCGCCGCGGCCGACGACGAGGAGCTTGGCCTCCCGCGGTTTCGCCTCCGCCCAGGTTTCGAGGAGAAAATCGACGCCCTTGAAGGCGTGGGCGCGGTCGAGGCCTCCGACAAAAAGAACGACCCGGTCTTGTGGGCGGAATCCGTACCGGGACAAAAGTTCCGGGCTTTTGGGCCGGGGCGCGAAAACGGACGTGTCCACGCCCGGGGGGACGGCCGTAAATTTTTCGCGGTGCCGGCGAAAGGTCCGGGCCGCGGCCGAGTGGGCCGCGTAATCTGGCGATGTGACAATCACCTTGTCCGCCGCTTTCAGGACGGAAGGAAGCAAGAGGTTCCGGTAACCGGCCATCGCCGCCCCAACCCATCCTTTTCCGACGGAATCCATTTGATAATTGACGACCAGCGGCTGCTTCGCCCCGCGGATTTTTTTGTTGAAGAGGACGGACTCCGCACCGCCGTAGAAAGGATAATGCAGGTTGACGACGTCGAAGCGGCTCAACCGGGCGAACAGTTGAGGGAGAAAAGCGCTGTTGCGGAAATTCCCCCACGCTTTTAACCGATGAACCTTATACGGCGCCGCCGGTTCGCCCCCGATGTGTCGGTAGGCCGGGCAGAAGACTTCGACGTCATGTCCGTATCCAGAGAGACCCAAGGCATAGGACCGGGCCATATTCCCCATGCCTCCTCGGTAGGGGGGGAACGTGGAGACCACCACGGCGATTTTCATCACCCGCCCTTCGCCCGGCTCCGCGCTCTATGCCGGGCGGCCCGGCCGGAACGGATTTTATGAATCAACATTTTGAAATTGATCCGGACCGCCGCCGGAAATCCCGCGAAAAACGAAAGCCAGAGCCGGCGGGAGGCGATCAGACCGAGATATCGCGGAAGGTAAAAAGGATTGAGCCAATAGGCCCCGGTCTCAAGCGCGGCGGCCAAATGAAGCCGGACCCGCTCCCCGGCCGGAAACTCCGGCGTGTCGCAGGGCGCTTCGGCCGCGACGAGCGACAGCCCCATCAAACTGCTTATATCCTCCTCGAGAAAAACGCGGCCGTGGTCTTCGAACCAGGTCCGGGCGGCCGTTCCTTTGTGCGGCTGAAACAGGTTCCAATAGATCCAATCCGGTTTGAGGGATCGAGCCAACCGGATGGAATCGCGTTCGGCGGCGGCCGTGGCTTCGGGCAAACCGATGATGAAACACGTGTAAAGCCGGAGTCCCTTGCTTTTGATCAGGCGGGCCGCTTCGATGATTTCGTCCAAAGACTCGCCTTTATGAATTGCGTCGAAGACGTTCCGGTTTCCGCTTTCAACGCCGACGCAGACGTGGTCGACGCCGATGGATTTCAAAAGATCGAGCATATCCCCGTCGATTCGATCCGCCCGGAGGTTGTCGATATGCAAGGGCAACCCGATCTTTCGGTCCCGGTAGCGGCGGAGAAATTCCTTGAATCGGTCCAGGTCGTAGGTCGGACAATCGTCGACGATCCGGATTTCCCGGAGGTTTGCCCGGGTCCGGGCCGCTTGGGAAATTTCGTCCAGACAGAGCCGGAGGTCGCGATATCGGACCGTTCGCGTCGAAAGAAACTTCACGGAACAGAAGTTACAGGCGAACGGACACCCGCGCGACAATTGGACCGGATACGTCCTCATTCTTTCGGATCCGAACGCCGATTCGAAATCGGGAATCGGCGTTTCGGAAAGATCCGGCGGGTCGGCCGATACGATCCGGGCTTCGGTCTCCCGGGAGATCCGGGAAATCTCCTCCCCGAATTTCCGGTCGCATTCGCCCCGGAAGATCCAATCGCCGAAATTTTCCAGGGCGAGGCTCTCGGCGTACAGCGTGGCGTGGGGCCCGCCGAGAACGATCGGGGCCGATGTCAGCCCGCGGATTTCGCGGATCGTTTTCCGGGCGTGTTTCATCTGGGCCGTATAGAGCGTCAAACCGCAGAGATGAGGCGAAAAATCCGAAAGCCAGACGTCGACGGGCGGCGCTTTGGGGGAAAAGGCGTAATCCACGACGCGGACCTCATGTCCGCATTCCCGGGCGCGGGCCGCCAGCAGGGTCAGGCCCAGATGCGGCCAAGGCGAGAGCGGCGGAAGATCCGCGGGATAAGGATTGATCAGCAGGATTTTCATGATCCCGTTTTTTTCCGGGCGGCGAAGATCAGGTCGGCGAAAATATCGCCGAAGCGATGGATGGGCCCGTAAACCGCGCCTGCGGGCTCGACGATCCCGGAACGATCCCGATTCAAGGCCAGGCTCATGACGGGATTGAGGAAACCGAGCGCGGCCATGAGGCTTTCCGGCAGGTTTCCCCTGAAAAAATGATAACCCCGAAGCAGGAGCGACGGACGGCGATCGACCGTGCGTATCCGTTCCCGATCGATCAGGCCGCAAAGCGGCCGGTGAAGCCGGTTTTCAAAATGGACCGAATCGTAGATCCGCTGGAAAAAATAGAGGCCGTTCCCGCCGGAGCGTTCGACGGAGCGGATGACGCCCCGGATGGCCTGCTCCCGAAAAATCGGACCGAAGGGGACGCTGAAGATCAGAAGGCCGCCCGGCTTTATGACCCGGATCATTTCACCGACGGCGGCGGCGTCTCCGGCATCGCCTTCGATATGTTCGAGGACGCTCATGGCGTATCCGACATCATAGGTTCCCTCCGGCTCGGCCAGCCGGCGGGCGTCGCGAATCTCGAAGGAAATGCGGCCTCGAGCCCGGGGACGAAGAGCGGCCCACATTTTTCTGTACGGATCGATATTGAGAGGGCTGATATCCGTCAGGCGAAGATCGATCGGGTACCGCCGGGCCAGATAGAATCCGAATAATTTCGGACTCCCGACATCCAGAATGCGAAGAGGAGCCCGGTCCGAAGATCGGTCCCGAATATGGGCGGCGATTTCCCGTTCCAGGAAGTGATACTCGGGAAAACGAGTGTAACTGTTGATCGGCTGGAGGACGGCCGAAGCGGCGACCCGTAAGCCGGGCGTGAATCCGTTTCGGACGAAGCTCGCCACACCGGCGCCGAGGCCGAAACGAGCGAAAGTTGCTTCTCGATACTTCATCGGGCGGGAGCGGGTCTGATCCCTCGTTAGCCTAATCAAAGGAAAAATCGATGTCAAACGAAATCAGGAGACACAATACCTGATTCCCCATTTCCGGAAAGATCAGGGCTTGTTTAAAAAAGGAAACAGGTATTGTGTCTCCCAATTTTTCTGTGATAAAAAGAAGGCGGATATGAGCCGCCCGAACGTTCCGCTGATTTCCGTCTGCATCCCTTCGTACAACAACGAGCGCTTCATCGATGCGGCGATCCGCTCCGTTCTCGGCCAAACCCTCGACGATTTCGAATTGATCGTCGTCGACGACCGCTCGTCCGACGGGACTCAGGCGAAGGCCCGCGCCTATTCCGATGCCCGGATCCGGATCATCGAAAACGACCGGAACCTGGGACACGAAGGAAACTGGAATAAGGCCTTGGGAGAGGCGAGGGGGCGGTTCGTGAAGATCCTGCCGGGGGACGACATCCTTTATCCCCGGTGTCTGGAACGGCAAACCGCCGCTTTCGGAGACCGTTCCGCCGGGGACGTCGCCCTTGTCTCCTGCGCCCGGGATATCATTGATGAACGGGGACGGAAGATGATGCGGCGGGCGTTTCCCGGAAAAGAGGGGTCGGTGCCGGGGCCGGTAGCCGTCCGCCGGTCGGTCCGGGCCGGAACGAACTTGATCGGCGAGCCGGGCGCGGTCCTGATGCGGGCCGACCTGATCGCCCGGACGGGGCTTTTTAACGCCGCGAATCTATATGTGATCGATTTGGACTACTGGGTCCGCCTGCTTCTCCACGGCCGGCTGGCCGTGATTTCCGAACCGCTCTGCGGTTTCCGGGTGTCACGGGCGGCCGCCAGCACGCGGATCCGGACGAGCCAAAGCCGCGATTTTCGGGATTTCCTCCGCCGGCTCGGGGAAGATCCGCGGTTTGGACTTACGGCTGGCGACCTCCGGCGGGGAAGGATCAGAGCTTCGGTCAACGCCTGGATGCGGCGGCTTATCTATAGGATGTCTTTTTCCCGCTCATCGGATCAGCGCTCCGCCGGCGCGAGGCTCCAATAAGGCGGGCGGGGCTCCACGGTCAACCGGTAAACCGGCCGGTCCGGGAATTTCTCCCGGAAGATTCCGGCCGCGCCGCTCATCTCCTGGACGATCAGATATTTGTCCGAGAGGTCGGGGCGCGCCCGTCTCCACTCGAAGACCCAGGTTCCCCGTTCCTTGAACTCCGGGTTCGCCCGCCAGATGTCGGCGAACCGGGGAGCGATGACGACGGCCGAGGGCACTCCCCGGGATTCGAGCGTCCTCTCGATCCCGCCGTAGATTTCGCTTTGAATCCGGGCTTGCGCGTTCAGCGCGCCCCCTTGCCAGGCGAGGAACGTTCCCATCCCGAAAACCAACGCTCCCGCAATCATGGCGGCAAAGACCGGGGCGGAAAGCCCGGCCCGGACCAGTTTGTCTTTCATCGTCATCAGCCCGGAAAGAGCGATGATCGTCAGGGGGACGGCGCATTCGGAATAATGGATCGGCCCGACGATGTGGATGCCGTGATTGTCATGGAGAAGCCCGGCCAGAAGATTCAAGCCGACGCCGAGACCGAGAAGGCGGTTCAACCGGCTTTTCCCGACGCCGAAAACGACGGCCGCGACTCCCAGCGGGCCCAGGAACCAGATCGAGAGCATGAAGAGGTTGTACCCGGTGTTGGCCCCGAGGCGGTTCCAAAGAGATTCGCCGGCGATCGTATCGCCGGGGCCTTCCATGAAGAACCGGGGCGGGCCGGCGAAACTCCCCGTGATCAGGCCGTTGTAAAGGGCGAACAGGGCGAGCGGGAGGACGGCGCCGAGGAGAAAAAAGCCCATCTCCCGCTGTTTTGGGCCCTTTGCCCGAAACGCTCCGGCCGCGAAATCGGCGAAGAGGGGAAACAGGAGGGCGGTCGTTTCCATGGGGCGGCAACAGAACGCCCAAGCGGCGAGGAATCCGGTCACCGCCCACAGGACGGCCGACGGCTTCCGCTTCGCCTGGACGTAAAAAAGAATCGTGAGCGCGATCGCCGCCCGCGACAACACGTGGGCGTGTGTCGTCGCGGACAAAAGAAAGGCCATGGGCGAGAAAAAAAACAAGAGGAAGGCCGCCAGGCCGTAACCCGGCGAAAAGAGAATCGCGCAGACTGCGGCGACGGCCGCCGCGGCGGCGGCCGCGGAAAGGGCGAAGATGAGCGGCCCGGTTCCGGTCCATTCCGAAGCGGCCCAGGCGGCGACGGGGCCCGGCCAATCCACGCTGGTGACGGTCTGGTTTCGATGAAAGAGAAAGAGCGTGGAATATGCTTGATAAGGCTCGGGTTCCGGCGCGGTGACCCGGCCGGAAGCGAGGACCTGGCCGCCGAACCGGGTCGCGTATTCATCGTCGGTGAGGGGATAATCCCGCAGAATCAACCGATGGCTCATCCGGGCCGAAAGCGCGGCCAGGACGAAAAGGAGGAGCAGGGAGGCGATCCGTTGTTTACGGTTCAGGGACTGGAGGCGGAACCAGGTTTTTTTAATTTGCGGGGCCGATAAGGGACTCAGCCCGTAGCCGAGCAGGAGGGCTCCCGGAACGAGAAGCAGGACAAATCCCAGCCAGAAGAACACCTCGCCCGGAGACGACGCGGTGAAAGGCGGATGAAACGTCACCCGGAGCCCCGCGTACGTCTGGATCAAACCGAAAAAAGCCAAAAAGAGCCCGAGCCCGCCGCATAATGCGGATTGATGGGCGACAGAATAACGCGGCCGGCGGCGTTTCGTTTCCTCGGGACACGCGGAAGGCATGTGTTCCATATTTTATCGGCCTTCCGGCGGATGTCAATCACCGTCCCGACTCCGCATAAATTCGTTTTCAATTATTTGACTTCAATTGTATAATGTTGCGGTAGCGCGGCTTGGACGGAAATTGAACAGAGGCGCCCTCCGAACGGCGAGACGGAAGGAATGAAGGATGCTGTCAAAAAAACTCCGAGAGAGCTTGCCGGAAGGTTTCCGGTTTCGCGAAACGAGCTGGTATCACGCGATTTCCGGAATCTACGAAAAGTCCCTCCGCCAACTCCTGCTGACCGGCCTGATCACGGCTACGATCGCCGCTCTCGCCTACATCCTGATCGACCTGGGACACGGCGATTCGAGGTATTTGATCTATTACCTGATCTGCCTGGCCGTCTCGGTCGCCATGTTGTTTTATTTCCTCCGGTCCGAGCGGCCGGCCGTCTTGACGACCCCGGCCATTCTGCTCCTCGTCGTAGGATTCGCCCTGACCGTCTTTCTCCCCAATTCCCGCGACCTCTACCTTCTCATCTTTTTCTGTTTTCCTCCCCTCGTCCTCCAGCTGACGGGCATCCGTCGGGGAAGTCTTTGGACCGGGGTCTTTTTCGTGACGGTCCTGCTGACGTTCGTCCTGAATCATTTCGGTTTTTTCGGCCCCTGGAACATCACCCTGACCCTCCAGCAAATCCTCGTCTCGCTCGTCGTCTTCGGCCTGATGTTCGTCATGAGTTTCGCCAGCGAGCGACAGAAGCAAAAATACATCGACCAGCTGGTCCTGCAGCTGAGCTACGACACGGCCACGAACCTGCCGAACCGCGAGGTTCTGATCCACTCCATCCCGAAAGAGCGCCAGTTTTTATTCGCCATCGTCCATATCGAGAACTTCGGCGAACTGGGGACCATCTTCGGGTACGAGATGCTTGATGAAATCCTCCAGTTCATTTCCCGCTACCTTCAGCAATGGAGCCGGGAGTTCAATTATTCCCTGTACCGGCTGCGCGGAAATGATTTTGGTCTGCTGATCCCCCGCGGTTCCATGGACCGGGTCGAGGCGGAAGTCCTCCTGAACCGGATCTGCGCCGCCCTCCGGCGCGAATTCATGGCCTGGGGAAAATTGAACATTCATCTGAACATCAAGCTCGGGGCCTCGTTTGTCGATGACGCCGCCCAAATCGATTTTCTGTCCAAGGCCGACCTGGCGCTCAAGGACGGCATCCGCTCCCACCGGGCCGTCTCCCTCTACAAGGGGGACGAAAGCATCCGGGATTCCGCTTATGATTCCCTGAAGCTGTACAGCACCCTGACCCGGAACCTCGAGGGAAAAACCTGCCGGGCGTATTTTCAGCCGATCATCGACACGAGCACCGGCGAGGTAGTCTGGTTCGAGAGCCTGCTTCGGCTGCGCGACCAGGACGGCTTCTATGTTTCGCCGAGCCCGTTCCTTTCCCTGGCCACGTCGACCGGCCTCGATTCCGACATCACCGAGTTCATGTTGAAGGAAGCGTTCACGGCGTTGCGGAAAACGCCCTGCGACGTCTCCTTGAACGTCACCTTCAAGGACCTCCTCCTGCCGGAATTTGAAAAATCCCTGTTCTCCTATCTTAAAGATTCCCCTCCCTCCGACAAACGGTTGATCCTCGAGATCATCGAACGGGACGAGCTGGTCGAGAACGAGGCCTGCCGGACGTTTCTTGAGCGGGCCCGGGCCCACGGCTGCAAGATCGCCATCGATGATTTCGGTTCCGGGTATTCCAACTTCAGCCGCCTGATCCAGCTCCCGATGGACATCCTGAAAATCGACGGCAGCCTGACCCAGAAGTGCCTCCACGATGAAAAGGCCCAGCACCTGATCCGGATCGTGGTCGAATACTGCCGGGCCAACAACATCAAGGTCGTCGCCGAGCACGTCGACCGGCCCGAGATCGCCAAGTTTCTGGCCAGCTGCGGCGTCCATTACCTCCAGGGCTACCATTTCGGGATTCCCCAGGAATCCCTGTCGGACCCGGCGACCATCGAGACCGCCAAGGATTAGTTTTTTCTCTTCTTCCAGGGAACCTTTTATCCCCGATGTGCGTCTTTCCTTATGAACGCCCTTGAGGAGAACAACCATGCGCGCGAAAACGAGTCGACTTTCCATCCTGGCCGGAGGGCTCCTGGTCCTGGCCGCCGCCTTCGGCGTCGCCTGCGACTTCATGGACGACGGAAACTTCGGGGATATTTTCGACGGGCCGGAGTACACCGAGCCGTTTGCCCAGACGCTGCCCTTGAAAGCCGGGGAGCAGTTCAGCCTGAAAAATACGAACGGGTTCATCCGGGTGACGACGTGGGACAGGAACGAGGTCGAGATATCGGCCAAAAAAATCGCCACCCGCCGGAAAGAAAACCTCGACCGGGTGAAGATCGAAGTCGAGGCGCTCGGCTCCGCCGTCCGGGTGGATACGATTTACGAAAAATTCCGCAACGTCCGGGTGAAAGTGAATTACGAGGTGAAGGTTCCCGAGGGCGTTATCCTTGAAGCGATCCGCTCGACCAACGGGGATATCGAACTGACGGGGCGGTTCGCCGACGTGAAGGCGGGCACGACCAACGGCGACATCCTGGTCGAGGGCGGCGACGGCCGGATCGACTTATCGACCACGAATGGGACGATTCGGGGCCGCAACCTCAGGGGATCCGTCGCGGCCGACACGACCAACGGCTCGATCCACCTGGAACTCGACGAGGTTAAAAACGACATCCGGGCGGATACGACCAACGGTTCGATCAACCTGCGCCTGGGCGGTGCGGTCAACGCCGAATTCAGCGCCCGGTCGACCAACGGCTCGATCACCGTCGATTTCCCCGTCACGATCCAGGGCACGATTTCATCGCGGCACCGGATCCAAGGCCGGATCGGTGACGGCGGCCCGGCGATCGAACTGGAAACGACCAACGGCTCGATCCGGGTCAATCCCCTCCGCTGATTTCCGGGGAATTGAGGCCATGGAGGGATGGCAAATCCCCGCTTCGGGGACGGGGGCTCCAACGCTTGCAAGATATCAATCAAGCGGACGTAAGTCCGTGGAGCTTGTGTAAACTGTTCAAACCGAACGTCTAAACAGCGCGCGATTTTAATTCCCGGTAAGGAATACTTTTCGAGGGCATGGTCCGGTTGATCATCAATGTTTCCTCCGGGGAACCCGTCGGATGCCTTCCCCTGGCCCTCCTCGGGCCCCGCTTGAAAACCGAAGCCCGGGAAGACGTCATGAGCGACGATTTCGCGGCCTACGGAGAGTCCCTCACCGTTCGGTCGCCCGGGCCGAAGGCATGGTGGGAAAGGGCCGGCGGGATCACGCATCGCGGGGAATCCTTCATCCTGGCGGATTTCGAGCATGCGGGGACGTCCCATCTCTACCGGTTCCGGAAAGGAGGAGAGGGATTTCCCGAGGCGGACCCGACCCTCGAACGCGAACGGAATATCGCCTCGGACCGCTCCTATGCCCTCGCGCCCCTATGGGGTTTTCTGCCGCGGGATTTGCAAACGGCCCTCGAATTCCACGGCCGCTACCGTCCCCGGCCGTATGTCCGCCTCTCGATCGCCTTCAATCTCCTGCTGTCCGCTTCAGTCGTCATCACGGATATGTGGCGGATCTCCGTCGGAGTTTTCGGCGTCTGGAACGTATTGCGGTTCGCGTTCGCCCTGGTTCTTTTCGGGGAGAGCGTCATCCGCCTTCTCCGGCATATTCAAGATGGCGAGATCAGCGGAAGTTTCCTCGGGGTGTTCGTCAAGCCGGTTTATTTTATGGCCGTCAAGGGCGGGCCGGACGAGCCCGGAAAAATACGCAGATTCCTAAAAGGGCCAATAGGGTCAAGCCGCTGATGAACGCTCCGAAGATAAAACTTGCGGGGAGATAGCGGATCTCGACTTCATGGTTTCCTTCCGGAACAAAAACGCCTTTGAGCCCGAGATTGACTTCGAAGACCGGGGCGGATTTTCCGTCGATCCGGGCTTTCCATCCCGGCGCCCAATTACCCCGAAAGACGGCGATCGCCGGAGCGGCCGTTTTCACCCGGTAGGCGGCCCGGCCCTGGGTTTCGCGGAGAACGACGGCTTCGTCGGAATCACGGCCGGCGGAGTCCGTCAGCCCCGGAATTGTTTTCTCGACGATCGCCGCCGCGAAGGGGTCGAAGTCCGCAGTCGCGAATATTTTCCATTTTTCCGCGTACGTTTTCGTCACGACAGCGGTTCTTACGAAATAGGGAAAGACCCGATCCGTCCCGATTTTTTGCACGGCGACCGGGAAGCCTTCGATGGTCCGGATTCCCGACGGAAGGCTTTTTAAGGGATTTGGACCAACAAGGTAATCGCACCCGATGGAGCGGAGGTATTTGAGCCACAGGTCTTCCGTCCACCGGGCGCTCGCCGTCCGCAACTCGCGTTGGTCTTTCGGATAAAGGCCGAAAAAGTCACGGTTGAAGACGTAACGGACGCCGGCGTTCATTCCGGAAAACGGGTAGAGGCCTTGGCGGACGAAGTTTTGGGCCTTGCGGCCGTCTCCGAGCCGGAGGCGCAGGTCGTCGGGAAGGACTTCCTGACGATAGACCGTGACGGGCGAGCCGATTTCAGCGAGAATCGAGGGAGTGTCGAAAAACGCTTCCGGCACGACGGGATTGATTTGCCGGTTGTGAACATACGGGTCGGCCAGAACGAGAAGGCCGAATAAAGCCGGTAGAATTCTCATTTTCTTTTTCATCCGCCCGAACGCGCCCAGGATCAAAAGGGAAACGGCCAGGACGGCCAGGCCCGCAATCAAGGAATTTTTAATCGAGTCCAGGATCCGTACATCCCGGATGACGAATAATCCGCCCAGTCCCCGGCTGATCGCCGGGGCCAGAAAAAACACGGCGGCCCCGATTCCCAGTCCGGCAATCAGGCCCGGGCGGATCCGGCGGCCGTCGATTCTCTTCCGGATGAAATAATCGTCAAAAAAAGAGGCCGCAAGAAGCGAGCCGACAAACATCGCGCCCATCATATATTTCACCGGATACCGGATCGAGGAAAGGATCGGGACGCGGACGAGCCATTCATTGAGCGGAAAATAGCGGCCGTTGGCCATCAAGAAAAACAAAAGAAAAAGCCATTTCCAGCCGCTCCGGGCCCGGTCCGTCCGGAGCGAAAGCCCCATAAGGAATAAAAGAAATCCGGCCGTCCCGAGATAAAAACTGTAATAGAGGGGCGCGCCCTTGTCGAACAGGTGTCCGGACCAATAATCGGCCGGGCCGGGACCCCGGTCCGAGCCGCAAATGTCCGGGAAGGGAACGTTCAACAATTGGATCATTTCCAGGGGCCAGGGCGATGTCTCCGCCGCCGATCGTTCGGTCCGGGCCAGGTTTTCAAACGCGGGGACGTATTGAACGGCGGAAATCAACGTTCCGAGGACAAGAGCGATTAGGGCGGCGACGGCGCGTTTCCCGGCTTTTCCCGGCAGAAAAAACATCTGGCCGAGGGCGAATATCAGCGTAATGACCACCGCTTCCGGAGTGCCGGCAAGCAGCTGCAGAGCCCAAAGAACGGCCAGGGCCGCCGTTTTCTTGAAACCGGTGATTGAATCCGAGAAGGCCAGCAGCAGAATCCAGGGCGTCCAGGCGAAGGCCGCGATATGATTGTAGAACTCGAAATTCGAAAGGGTGAGGCCGCTGAAGAAAAACAGCGCCGCCCCCAGAAACGCGGCCGGCCGCGAAAGCCGAAAAAACCGGTGAAGGCCGTAAAGCCCCAGCCAGCCGATGATCACATGAAATAAATAATGGAACCGGAAGGCCGTAAAGAAAGGCAAAATCAAATAAAGCCAGGTCGTGGGATAGCAGACGGCATTTTTCGGATTGGCCAGGAACGGCTGACCGTTGCCGTGAGCGTCCGTCCAGAGAGCGACATTTCCCTCCCGGAGAAGCTGGACAGTCAGTTGCCGGGTCGGAATTTCCAAAATCGCGCCGTCCCGTTCGAACAAAACGCCGCCCTGGAAGAAAAAGCCGCGGAAGAGGAAAAGAAAGGCGGCGAGGAACAGGGCGAGGTACGGGAGATCGGCCGGGGTGAATAATTTCTGGAGCGGGAGCGCCGTCTCGGGAAGAAGTCCGTCATCCCGCCGACGGCCGGGAGCCCGGCGATCGCCCCCGTTTTTCGAGTCTTCCATCGGCCGAAGCATAATGCAACCCCGAAGGCGATGTCAAAAACGGCGGCCTTCCCTTGCTTGACCGCTTATCTTCCCCCGTTGATCGTCGGCCTGCCGGCCAGGTACATGGACCTGATCGCCCTCACGGCGCCCAGGAGCGCGCTGACCCATCCGATCGTCCTCATCGTCATCGGAATTTTTCCGGCCATCGAGTTCACGGTGGATAAAATCCCCGCGGTCGACAGCGTCAACGACGCGGTCCAGACGATCTTCCGGCCGGCCGCCGGAGAAAAGCCCGGCCTTAACGGGCCTGGCGCTTCTTGAATAATCCGTAAACGAAAAGAATCACCAGCGCTCCGACCACGGACCCGATGAAGCCGGCGCTCTGGCCGGGCTCATACAGTTTGAGCCACTGGCCGCCGTAGGAAGCGACGAACGAGCCGGCGACGCCCAGCAGGAGGGTCACGATGATGCCCATGTTTTCCTTGCCGGGATAAATCAATTTGGCCACGAATCCGGCCGCCAACCCCAGAAGAGCCGTCCAGACGATGTTCATGATATCCCTTCCTTTCCGGGCGAAGGCCGCGGCTTAAACCGCTCCTCCCGCCGACCTTTTCGAACTCTACAAGAAATTAATCGAAAGGAAGGGTGGTGTCAAGGATGTGAACTCCTCCCCTAGATTGGATACCCCTCGGAGCCTGGGCCGGGAGGGCGCTCGCCCAATCCTATTGAACGAGCTAAACCGATAGGCGCGAGTTTCGGACGAAGAAATCCCGGTTTTCAAGAAGGAGTTCGATGTAATCGGCCTCGAGGTCGATCATCTCGGCGTCGGCCGCGCCACCCGTCAGGCGGTCAGGGCGCCCAGGGCGATCGAATAGAATTTCGAGTCTTCGGAATCCGAGCGTGACGTCAGAACGCAGGGGCAGTCCGCTCCGGCGACGAGGGCCGCCGTTTCCCCGCCGGCCAGGTAGGAGCAGGTCTTGAAAAACACGTTCGCGGTCTCGATGTTCGGGAAGAGCAGGATATCGGCATCACCGGCGACCGCTGATTGGACGCCCTTGATGTCCGCGCTCTCCTTGGACATGGCGATGTCGAGGGCCAGCGGCCCGTCTACGATCGCGTTTTTAATCTGGCCCCGGTCGGCCATTTTGCTGATGATCGCGGCGTCCGTTGTCGGGACCATTTTCGGGTTGACCTTCTCCACGGCGCAGATGATCGCGGCCTTGGGTCTGTCGATCCCGAGTTTCCGGGCGACCGCGAGACAGTAATTCAGGATTTGGACCTTGGTCTCCAGGTCGGGATAGGGTATGACGGCCGCGTCGGCGCAGATGATGAGTTTCTTGCGGGTCGGGACCTGGATGACGCTGACGTGGGAAAGAAGTTTTCCCGGCTGAAGAAGACCCTTTTCCTTGTCGATGATGGCCTTGATGTAGAGCGACGAATCGATCAGGCCTTTCATAAGGAAATCGGATTCGCCGGCCTTGATCCGGGCGATGGCCCGGGCCAGGGCCTTGCCCGGATCGGGCTCATCGATGATCTCGAATGAGGCCGGGTCGGTCTTGTTTTCCCGGGCCACACTCTCGATTTTCGCCCGATGCCCGGTCAAGACGGCCTGGACCAGCCCGGCCTTGACCGCCCGGCCGACGGCTTCGATCGTATGAGGATCCTCCCCGCAGGCGACGGCCAGACGCTTCGGTTTTTGGCCCTTGACGTGTTCGACGACTTGCTCGAGCGACGTAATCATCGGTGACTCCTCGTTGAGAATGTATTATGCGTAGGTTCTGGCCGATTCCTCGCCCTTCAGAATCCGGACGCCGGCCGCGGCCAGGGCGGCCATTTCGTTCTCGCCGGGGTAGATGAAAATCGGTCCGAGATGGGAAATGTGAGCTTTAATCAGGTCGACGAATTCCGTGCTGTACATTAGGCCGCCGGTCAGGACGATGGCGTCGACTTTTCCCTTGAGGACGGCGGCGGCCCCGCCGATTTGTTTGGCGGTTGTCTTGGCCATGGCTTCGAAGACCAGGGCGGCCCGGGCGTCCCCCTCCTTGATTTTCTTCTCGACGACCCGCAGGTCGTTGGTGTTCAAATGGGCGACCATCCCGCCTTTGCCGGTGATCTTTTTCTTGATTTCGTCTTTCGTGAATTGACCGGAAAAACAGAGCGCGGCCAGGTCGGCGGCCGGCAACGTTCCGGCCCGTTCGGGGGCGATCGGCCCTTCGCCGTTCAGAGCGTTGTTTACGTCGACGACACGGCCGTGATCATGGGCGCCGATCGAGATTCCGCCGCCGAGATGGCCGACGATGAGGTTGAGCTCGGCGTAAGGCCGGCCCAGGGCTTCGGCCGCCAGCCGGGCCGTGTATTTGTGGTTGAGGGCGTGGAAGATGCTGCGGCGCTTGATTTCCGGAAAACCCGTCAGGCGGGCCCAGTCCTCGAGCTCGTCGACGACGACCGGGTCGACGATGTACGCCGGAAGGCCGAACGGTCGGGCGATTTCATCGGCGATCAGCCCGCCGAGGTTCGAGGCGTGTTCTCCCTGGACGCCGGCGATGAGGTCTTCGATCAACCGGGCGTTCACCGTGTAGGTGCCGCTGGGGATCGGCTTGAGAAGTCCGCCCCGGCCGATGACCGCGGCGAAACTTCGCGGATCGAGGCCGCGGTCGGCCAGTGTCTTGAGGACGATGTCCTTGCGGAATTCCTTCTGGTCGACCATTTTTTGAAATCGGCCGACCTCTTCCGCGGAATGGGCGATGTTTTCGGAGAACACTTCCCGGTCTCCGTCAAACACGGCGATTTTTGTCGATGTCGAACCCGGATTGATGATTAAAAGAAGCACGGTTTCACCCTATGCTTTCTTATCCGACGCTCCCGGTTTGATCAGGAGAACGCCGTTTTTGCAGAACGGGCAAGCGTCGACTTCAAAGGCTTCAATTTTGAGGGCGAGTAGCGCGCCGACGGGCTTCCCTTCGATCGGCACGGCGCCGCCGGTCCGGTCGACCAGGACATAGATGCCCTCGATGGCCGTGTTCCGTTCCTTGAGGCAGGCGACGACTTCCTGGATCGAGCCGCCGGTCGTCAGAATATCCTCGACGATGATCGCCCGAGCACCGTCGATTCCGGAGAACCCGGACCGGAACGACATTTTTTCCTCGACCCGCTGGACGAAGGCGAATTTCTTCCCGAGCTTGAGGGCGGCCAGAAAGCCGATGGCGATGGCCCCATAAGCGGGGGAAACCACATAGTCGAAATCCGGACATTCGGTTTTGATTTTCGCGACAAGAAGGTCGACGATTTTTTCGAGCGCGGCCGGTTTCTCGATGAGCCGGATTTTTTCGAAATACCATTCCGAGTGCTTGCCCGAGGTGAGTTTGAAATGGCCTTGCAGCAGGGCGTCGGACTTTTTAAAAAGGTCCAAAACCTGGTCGTTCGAACTCGGGGACATCAGTTCCTCCTGGAAGGCCGCCGGCCGGCCGAAGTATCGCCGCTCCCATCGCCCCCGCCGCCGGAACGAGGAGACCCGATTATAGAAAGAACGGCCGGATTTCACAAGTCCGGATTCGTCGCGGCATCCACTTCGGGACATCGGCTTTCGATTTTGCTAAAATACGCCCGTTTCACGGATTTGCGGACAGGAGGTCCTCCATGGCCGGTTCGTTGACTCTCCCGGGAAGCGGGTTGAAACGTTTCTGGAGTTTCGTCGCCGGCGCCGGCATGATCGTCGCCTCGGCGATGACGATCCGGCATTTCTTCGCGGCCAATTTCCCCGAAACGATCTGGGAGGGCTCGTTCTGCGACCTCAGCGCCTTCTTCAACTGCGACAGTTCCGCCTTTTCCCCGATTGCCCATTTCGGCGGCGTGCCGATGGGCTGGTTCGGCCTGTTCGTCGGCGCGCTCGTCATCCTGGGGGCGATTTTCCCCTCGGCCCCGTTCGAAAAGACGAACAAGGCGATTTCGATTCTCAACGCCGTCGGCGTCCTGGTCCTGCTCTGTTATTCCGTGTTCGTCCAGAAAAGCCTCTGCCTGCTCTGCAGCGGATATTACCTGTTTTCGCTGTTGAGTTTCTTCTTGTTCTGGCGGTACGGGATCAGGAGTGAAAATAAAGGCGTCGGCGGGTTTCTCCGGACGTTCGCTGCGCCCTCGGTGAAAATCGCCGTCGTCGCGGTCGCCGTCCTCTTCGTCGGGGCCTTCGGGTTCCGGCAATTCTACTTCGCCAAAAAGGGGGCCCAGATGGGAGGAACCGCCGCGAACTTCGTCCGGCAATTCAACGACCTGGCCGTCGTCGGCGACCCGAGTTTCATCTCGCCGTATTGGGTGGCCCAGGCCACGCCGCGCTGGGAGGACGCCCCGATCCGGATCGTCGAATACGCCGATTACCTCTGCCCGGACTGCCTCTTCCTCCACCAGCAGCTCACGCGGCTCAAGGCCGAATTTCCCGGAAAAATCAACATCGCCTTCCAATTCTTTCCCCTCGAAGCCGGGTGCAACAGCGTCGTCGAAAAGGATCTTCACCCCGGCGCCTGCGATCTTTCCTTGATCGCCGCTTACAACCCGGGATTGTTTTCAGCCGTTCATGAGGAGATTTTCGCCAACTTCATGGCCGCTAAAACACCGGAGTGGCGGGAGGACTTGATGAAACGTTACGGGCTGGAAGCGGCCCTGACCGACCCGGCCACCCGGGACATGCTTCAGCGGATCATCGCCACCGGAACCGAGTATGAAAAGACGTCGGATAAATACAGTCACGGCATCCGGTCCACCCCGACCATGATCATCAACGGCCGGATGATCATCGGGACGCTGCCCGACGCTCCCATGAAGGCGATTTTCGAGTCGCTGATCGCCGGGGCGGAACGAGGGCCGGGCGCCGGCCGGTTCATCGAAAATTGGGTCGAAACGAAACCTTCCCCGAAGAAATAAAAGCATCGCCATCACGGAGTCACCATGCTGAAAAACCATCCCAAGAGCTTGTGGGTCATCTTCCTGACCGAAGTCTGGGAACGGGTCGGCTTCTATACGCTTATGGCCGTCCTCGTTCTGTACATGGACAAGACCCTCGGCTGGAGCGATTCCCGCAAAGGCACGTACTACGGGTTGTTCCTGGCCCTGTGCTATTTCGTCCCGTTGCTGGGCGGGTGGCTGGGCGATCGGATTTTCGGCCGCCGGCCGACCGTCCAGGTCGGCGCGCTGCTCATGGCCCTCGGCTACGTCGGCCTGGCCGTGTCCTCGGCCGCGAACGTGACCCCGTTTTACCTGGGGCTTTTCCTGATCGGGGTCGGAACCGGGATTTTCAAGGTCAACATGGCGGTGATGGTCGGCAATCTCTACGCCGGGAAACCCGAGCTCAAGGACGCCGGCTTCAACATTTTTTACATGGCCGTCAACATCGGCGCGGCCGTCGCCCCGCTGATCGCCACGTTCGTCGGCGTGACGTGGAACAACTACAACATCAACTTCTGGATTTGCGCCGCCGGGCTTCTGATCGCCTCGGTGGTCTTCCGGTCCGGATGGAAGCGTCTGGCCTCGGCCGACGTGCGGATGGAGAAGAAGGCCGGCCCGGCCGCCTCGTCCGTCGCGGCGATCTCCGCCGCCGAAACCCGGCAACGAATTGCGACGCTCGTCACGCTGTTCATCATCGTCATCCTGTTCTGGGTGGCGTTCTACCAGGATTTCTTCGGCCTGACGCTGTTCGCCGAGCGGTCGACGAAAATATACAAATTCCTCCGCCCCGAAACCTACCAGTTCTTCGAACCGTTCTATATCGTCGCCTTTACGCCCGTTCTGCTCGCCCTTTTCGCTTGGCTTCGGGCCCGGCGCAAGGAGCCGTCCACGCCGGTGAAAATCTTCCTCGGGATGGTGATCATGGGCTTGGCGATGCTCGTTATGGTTTTTGCCTCGCTGGCCGGCGGCGATAAGGACGCGAACAACATGTCGCCCGCCTGGCTGATCGGAACCTACTTCATCATCACGATCGCCGAAATCTTGATTTCGCCGATGGGCCAGTCCTACGTTTCCAAAGTGGCCCCGCCGAAGATCGCCGGCCTGATGATGGGCGGCTGGATGGCCGCGATCGCCGTCGGGAGCTACGGGTCCGGGTGGCTCGGGAAACACTACAGCGATTTCGCCCACCACTCGTATTACCTCTTGTTGACGGGCCTTCTCGTCATTTCGGCGATCCTGGTTCTGGTGTTTCTCAAACGCTTGAAGCGTTTTTCATCCTGACGTTTTTCGCGGCTTTGAGACCGACGTCGTCGGAGGAGAAAAGACATGTTAATCAAGGAAAAAATCAAACAGGCCACCAGCCTGCTCCGGGAATTCGACCTGGATTGCTGGCTGACGTTCGCCCGGGAAACATCCATCAACGGCGACCCCGTCCTGCCCTTTCTGGTCACCGGCGATTTGACGTGGCATTCCTCGTTCATTGTCGGCCGCGATGGCCGGACCAAGGCCATCGTCGGCCGGTACGATAAGCAGATGGTCGTCGACACGGGCGCTTATGACGACGTCGAAGCTTTCGTTACCGGCTTCCGGGAACCTCTTTTGGCTTACTTGAAGGCGATGAATCCGAGAACGATCGCGGTGAACTTCTCCGAGGGGAGCGAGATCTGTGACGGCTTAACCCACGGAATGTTCCTGACCCTCCAAAAAGCCCTGGCCGACATCGGAATGGCCGATCGCCTCGTTTCCGCTGAAAGGCTCGTTTCCGCGTTGCGCGAGCGGAAATCCGCGGTGGAAATCGGGTACATGAAGGAAGCCATCCGGCATACCCAGGAAATCTACGCGATGGTCGGGCGCTTCATTGCTCCGGGTCGGACCGAAAAGGAAATTGCCGATGACATGTATGCCGAGGTCGTCCGACGGGGTTTAACAACGGCTTGGGGGAGGGACACCTGTCCGGCCGTTTATACCGGGCCCGACACCGCCCAGGCCCACTACAATCCGACCGGCCGGGTCGTCGAGCGCGGCCACATTCTCAACATGGATTTCGGCGTCCGCGTCGAGAATTATTGTTCGGACATGCAGCGGACCTGGTATATCTTGCGTGAAGGCGAGACGGCGGCCCCGAACGACGTGCAACGGGGATTCGAGACGCTTGTTCGGTCGATCGAGGCGGCCCGGAAGGCGATGAAGCCCGGTGTGCCGGGCCTCGACATCGACGCCGTCTGCCGCGGGATCGTCACCGGGGCGGGATACGAGGAATTTCCCCACGCGCTCGGCCATCAAGTCGGCCGCTTCCCCCACGACGGCACCGCGCTGCTCGGGCCGGCCTGGGAAAAATACGCCCAAAAGCCGTTCCGGCTGCTCGAACCCGGCATGGTCTTCACGATCGAGCCGCGGCTGACCGTCCCCGGCAAGGGGATCGCCACCATCGAGGAAATGGTTGTCGTGACCGAAACCGGCGCCGATTGGCTTTCGACTCCGCAAACCGAACTGATTTTGATCCGAGGTTGAAACCGATGACGACCGTGGAGAGCGCGCCTCGGTTTGTCCCTGCCGAAGCCGAGGAAATCGCCCGGGCGTTTTTCGGTTTTTCGGGTTCGGCCTCGTCGCTTCCAAGCGAGCGCGACCAGAATTTCCTTCTCGCGTCCGCTTCGGGGGAGCGGCGCGTATTAAAGATCGCCAATCCCGCTGAAAAACCGGAGAACCTCGACCTGCAAAATGCGGCGATGCGGCATCTCGCCGCCGGAGATGACCCGATCCCGGCCTCGACCGTTTTTCCGGACAACAAAGGCCGATTAATCGTCGACGTCAAGAATAAGGAAGGGGTTTCCCACGCCGTTCGGTTGGTTTCTTATATCGAGGGGGTGCCGCTGGGAGCGGTTTATCCGCAAACGCCGGAACTCCTGTCGGACCTGGGGCGTTTTCTCGGCCGGTTGACCAATCGTCTGGCTTCCTTCGACCATCCCGCCGCCCGGCGGGATTTTCACTGGGATTTGCGAAACGGCGAACGGGTCGTCCGCGAATACAACTCCCTGATCGACGATTTGGACAGAAATGACCTTGCGGGCTTCCTCCTCGAACGGGCGACGGCCGTCCTCGAGCCCCTTTGGGACCTCCTGCCGCAGAGCGTCGTCTACAACGACGCCAACGATTTCAACGTGATCGTCACCCGGCCCGAAGCCGGGGCGACCCTCTTCGGCGAACGCCGGATCGCCGGACTGATCGATTTCGGCGACATGGTCCGTTCGGCGACTCCGGCCGAGCCGGCCGTGGCCTGCGCCTATGCCATGCTCGGCAATAACGATCCGCTCGCGGCCGCCTGCGCCGTCGTCTCCGGGTATCACGCCGTCCATCCGTTGGACGATCAAGACCTGAAAGCCCTCTTTTCCCTCATCGTCCTGCGGCTTCTGATGAGCGTCTCGATCTGTGCCCGTCAATCGAACGCGAGGCCGGACAACGATTACCTCCGGATTTCAAACGACTCCGCCTGGGCGCTTTTGGACCGGCTGCGGACCGTTCCTCCCCGGTTTGCCGAATACACCTTCCGGAACGCCTGCAAACTTTCCCCTCATCCGGCGGCCGGGCGGCTTCGCGACTGGTTGAAGCTGACCGAGGCGTCGGGCGATTTCGCTCCGGTGATGGGCGTTCCGCTCAAAACCGAGCCGAAGGTCGTGTTCGATTTGAGCGTGGGATCGCCGCTTTTCCCGAACCCGGAAACCATCGACGACACCGTCGGCTGGACCCGGATTATTTTCGAAGAAATGGCGGCCAAGAATGCGGCCTTCGGCCTCGGCCGGTACGATGAAGCCCGGTTGATCTACACGTCGAAGAATTTCCGTCCCGCCGGCCGACCCTACGCCGAAGGGCGGACGGTTCATCTCGGAATCGATGTCTTCGCGGCCGCCGGGTCTCCCGTTTTCGCCCCGGCCGACGGATTCGTCAAATTCGCCCGGGACAACGACGAGCGCCTGGACTACGGGCCGACGATCGTTGTCGAACATCGGGCGGACATCGTCGGGCCGGGGGGCGGACCGCTGCTCTTCCAGACGTTGTATGGGCACCTCGGCCGGGATTCACTCGAAGGGATGGAACCCGGCCGGCCGGTCGGAAAAGGCGAGCGGATCGGCTCGATCGGCCCGATTCCGGAAAACGGGGATTGGCCGCCGCATCTTCATTTCCAAATCATCCTCGACCTGTTCGACGAGTGCGGCAATTATCCGGGCGTCTGCCGGGCGAGCGAACGGAATATCTGGCGCTCGGTGTGCCCCGACCCGAACCTGATCCTCGGCCTGGATCCGGCGGAACTGGCCGATCCGGGATGGACGCCGGAGGAAATCCTCGCCCGGCGGCGGGACCGCCTTGGGCCGTCGTTGAGCGTCGCCTACCGGAAACCCCTCAAAATCGTTCGTGGATTCATGCAGCATCTGTACGATCACACCGGCCGCATGTATCTCGACGCGGTCAACAACGTGCCCCACGTCGGCCACGCCCACCCTCATGTCGTCAAGGCCGTCCAGCGGCAGGCCGCGGTGCTCAACATCAACACCCGCTACCTGCACGACACGCTCGCCCGTTACCTCGAACGGTTGACGGAGACATTGCCGGCTCCCCTTCGCGTGTGCTATCTCGTGAATTCGGGGAGCGAAGCCAACGACCTGGCCTTGCGGTTGGCTCGCCATTACACGGGCCGCCGGGACATGATCGTCCTGCCGGGGGCGTATCACGGGCACCTGACTTCGTTGATCGAAATCAGCCCGTATAAATTCGAGGCGAAGGGCGGTCCGGGCCGGCCGGCTCACACGCAGGTGGCCGAAATGCCGTATTTGTACCGCGGCCTTTATCGCAAAGGCGATCCGGAGGCGGGCCGGAAGTACGCCGAATCGGTCGACGCGTGCATGGAGCGGATCAAAGCGGAGGGGCGGCTTCCGGCCGGTTTCATCGCCGAATCGCTTCTCAGTTGCGGCGGGCAGGTTGTTCTTCCCGACGGGTACCTCAAGGAGGTTTATCGCCGGGTCCGGGCGGCCGGGGGCGTTTGCCTGGCCGACGAAGTCCAGGTCGGGTTCGGCCGGGTCGGCACCCATTTTTGGGGTTTTGAGACCCAGGGCGTCGTGCCCGACATCGTGACGATGGGCAAACCCATCGGCAACGGGTTTCCCCTGGCCGCGGTCGTGACGACGCGGACGATCGCGGATGCGTTCGCCTCCGGGCCGGAATATTTCAACACGTATGGCGGAAATCCCGTTTCGCTGGCGGCCGGAATGGCCGTTTTGGATGTCCTGGCGGAGGAGAAGTTGCAGGCCAACGCCCTCCGGATCGGGGCGGTTTTAAAGGCCGGACTGAAATGGCTCCAGCTCGATCACGCCCTGATTGGGGACGTCCGCGGTTTGGGATTGTTTCTCGGGATCGAGCTTGTTTCGGACCGGGAGAAACGGACGCCGGCTCCGGCCCAGGCCGCTTATATCGCCGAGAGGATGAGGGAGGAAGGCATTCTCTTCAGCACCGACGGTCCGGACCGAAACGTCTTGAAAATCAAGCCGCCGCTGTGCTTCACGGCGGCCGACGCCGAACGCCTCGTCGAAACCCTCGGCCGGGTTTTAGCGGAAGATCCGCTTCGTTCCAGCCGCGGATGATGTTCCGGGCGACGAAGTGCGTTCCCAAAAGTACCTTTGAGCCGCGGCCTGCCCGAACGCAGCGTTCAAGGTCGATCCGGGGAAAATACTTTCGCCCGAGTTTGACCGGACCGTCTGCGTCCGGTGCGAAACCCTGGATTGTGTCCGGGCCTGCCTGAAGGAAGCGCTGAAAATTGCCGGCCGAACAGGCGGGATTTTACGCCCGGATCCCTGTTTTGACAAAAAGGTGCGGGAGGCACTACGATGTCCCGGCAGGATCGGGCGGGGAGGCCGCCGGAAGCTCCCCAGCCGAGGAGTCGAGGATAATGCTCTGGAAACTCTTCTATGTATTTTCCCGGGTCGCCCTCTTTTCCCGGGGCGGCGGGCCGGCCCTGACGGCCGGATCGGACAAGATTCTCATCGTCGTCGCGGCCTTTGCCATGCTCACCCTGACCATGCTCAATCCCGTCTGGCTAGTGGTCGGCGCGGCCGTGTTCGGCCTGGTCGTATACTGAGATGAGATGCCTTTCCGTTTTTTGCGGCTCGAGCCCGGGGGCGGAACCGATCTTTGCTTCGGCCGCCCGGGACCTGGGCCTGGAATTTCTCCGGCGCGATATCGGTCTCGTTTACGGCGGCGGCCGGGTGGGGTTGATGTTCGAGATCGCCCGGACCGTTCACGAACAAGGCGGCCGGGTGACCGGCGTTATCCCCAGGGACATGGTGGAGAGGGAGCTCGCCTACACCGAGCCCCGCGACCTCCGGATCGTCGAAACCATGCACGAGCGGAAAGCCCTGATGGCCGAGTTGTCCGACGGATTCATCGCCCTTCCCGGGGGGCTCGGGACGATGGAGGAGTTTTTCGAGGTCGTCACCTGGGCCCAGCTCGGCATTCACCGGAAACCGTGCGGTCTCCTGAACGTCGCCGGGTATTTCGACCCGGTCTTGAGCTTCCTGGACCGGGCGGAAACGCTGAAGTTTCTCCAACCCGAGCATCGGGCGATGATCCTCTCCGACCCGGATCCGGTCCGGCTTCTCGATCTTTTCGAAACCTACCGGCCCCCGGAGGCCGACATGGCCCGCTGGGCTCTGGATATGTCCAAGACGTAAAATTGTAAAATTGGAGACACAATACCTATTTCCTTAATTAGATCGGCGCTGATGATTTCAGTAAATAGGGAAATAGGTATTGTGTCTCCGAATTAATTGACTCCCTTTTCCCCCCATGTAAGAATGAGGAGCGCATGAATACGCCCAAAATCGAAGGTCCGCGATGACGGATTTTCCCGAAGCTCCGTCCCGCCGGCTGAATCTGCGATATCCGCCCGAACTTCCCATTTCCCGGCGCCGCGGGGAGATCGTCCAGGCGATTCGCCGGCACCGGGTCGTCATCATTTCCGGCGAGACGGGATGCGGGAAGAGCACCCAGATCCCGAAGATGTGCCTGGAAGCCGGCCGCGGGTCGCGCGGCCGGATCGCCGTCACCCAGCCCCGCCGGATCGCGGCCGTGACGATCGCCCAGCGGATCGCTGAGGAGATAGGGGAGCCGGTCGGAAGGACCGTCGGCTATAAAATCCGTTTCGAGGACCGCTCCACGCCCGAAACCAGAATCAAGGTCGTGACCGACGGCATGCTGCTTGCGGAAACGCAGGCCGACGGCCGGCTTCGCGAATACGACACGATCGTCATCGACGAAGCCCACGAGCGGAGCTTAAACATCGATTTTCTCCTGGGCATCGTCAAGACCTTGCTGGTCAAACGGTCCGACCTCAAGCTCCTGATCACCTCGGCCACCCTCGACCTCGAGAAATTTGCCGCCGCCTTCGACGGCGCGCCCGTCCTGCAGGTCGGCGGCCGGATGTACCCGGTCAAGGTCGAATACCGTGTCCCGGACCCGGCGGAGAAAGAGGACCTCGATTACGTCGACATGGCCGCGGAAGCCGTCGATGAAATCATGCGGCGGGAACCTCCCGGCGACGTTCTCGTCTTTATGCCGACGGAACAGGATATTCTGGAGACCTGCGAAATCCTCGAGGGCAAACGCTATCCCGGTGTGACCGTACTGCCGCTGTTCGCCCGGCTCCCCGGCCCGGAGCAGGGCCGGGTTTATTCCGTCCCGGGTCCGAAAATCGTCGTGGCCACCAACGTGGCTGAAACGTCCCTGACGATTCCCGGAATCAAGTATGTCGTCGATACGGGCCTAGCCCGGATCTCCCAGTATCTTGCGGGCGCCGGCATCAACAGCCTGCCGATCCGCCCGGTTTCCAAGGCGAGCGCCGATCAGAGGAAAGGTCGTTGCGGCCGGGTGAGCGATGGCCTGTGTGTCCGGTTGTTCGACCAGGAAGATTATGAGGGCCGGCCGCGGTTCACGCCGCCCGAGATTCTCCGGTCGAACCTGGCCGAAGTAATCCTCAGGATGCTGGCCCTCAACCTCGGCCATCCGGCGAAATTCCCCTTCGTCGACAGTCCCGAATGTTGATCGAAGCCGTTTCCGAGAATTGCCTGAGGGAGGCCGCGGTCGTCGCCTCGGCCCTCAGCATCCGCGATCCCCGCGAACGGCCCCTCGAAAAAGCCGCTCAGGCCGACTCCTGCCACGCGCCGTTCCGCGAACCCGATTCCGACTTTCTGACGCTCCTCAACATCTGGGACCGCTATCACGGCGACTGGGAGGGCCTCCGCTCCACGACCCAAAAGCGGCGGTTCTGTCGCGAACATTTCCTGTCCTTCCCGCGGATGCGGGAATGGGTCTACATCCACGACCAAATCCTCGAAATCCTCCGGGAGCAGAAATTCCCCCCCGGCCGATCCAAACCCGTTCCGATGTCCAAACAACTCTACGGCGCGATCCACCGCGCCGCGGCCGCCGGGTTGTTGTCTCACGTCGCCGTCCTCAAGGAAGGAAAGATGTATACGGCCGCCCGCGGCCGGGAAGCTATGCTCTTTCCGGGTTCGTCCCTGTTCGGGAAACCTCCGGTGTGGATCGTCGCGGCCGAGATCGTCCAGACCGGCCGGCTCTACGTGAGGACGGCGGCCCGGATCGAGCCCGGCTGGCTCGAAGCCCTGGCCGGTGATCTCTGTCAGCGAGCGTATGAAAATCCCCGCTGGGACAGGAACAGGGGAGAAGTCCGGGCGGACGAGAGGGTGACCCTCTTCGGCCTGGAGATCGTTTCGCGCCGGGAATTGCCGTACGGCCCGGTCGACCCGGAGGCCGCCGGGAAAATTTTTTTCCGCGATGCGTTGCTCGCCGGGCAGGTGAAGGAACCGCCCGGGTTTCTCAAACACAACCTGGAACTGCGCGCCCGATTCGAGGCGCTCGAGGAAAAAATGCGCCGGCGGGATATCGTCGTTCCCGAGGCCGAGGCCGCGAATTTCTATGCCGAGCGCCTGGCCGGGATCTATGACCTCAAGGGCCTCCGCAAATTCATCGAAAAACAAGGCGGGGAGTCGTTTCTCTTCATGAGCGAGGAGGACGTCGTCCGGTCCCGGCCCGCGGTCTTCGAAGTCGCTCTCTATCCCGACGAGTTGAATTTCGGCGGCCGGAGAATCCGGGTGCAATACCGGTTCCTTCCGGGCGCCGAGGACGACGGGGCGACGATCAGGGTCAAGGCGGACGTCCTGCCCCAACTCGAAATCGGGACCCTCGAATGGGGGATTCCGGGTTATTTCCGGGAGAAAATCCACGCCCTGGTCAAGGGGCTTCCTCAACGCTACCGGAAAACGCTCGTTCCGGCGGCCGAACGGGCGGACGTGATCATCCGGGAAATGCCCCGGACTCCGGGTTCGTTGTCCGCGGCTCTTTCCGAATTCGTCCGGCGCAGGTTCCGGGCCGAAGTCCCGGCCGAAATTTGGGAAGCCGTCGACATGCCGAAGCATTTGAAGATCCGGCTGTCCGTTCTGGACGCGGCCGACAACGAAGTCTCCTCCGGCCGGGATTACGGTCCGCTCCTTGGCTTACGGCCGAAAGCGCCGGTGGCCGACACCGGCTCATTTTCCTGGAAAAAAGTCTGCGAACAATGGGAACGGCCGGCCGTCGCGGATTGGGACTGGGACTCGATTCCCGTGGAAATCAGGATTGGCGGCGGCGTTTCAGCCTACCCCGCGCTCGTTTCCGGGCCGAAAGACGTCGGTCTCCGGCTCTATAAAACCGCGGAGGAGGCCGCGGCGGCCCATCCGCGCGGTGTCGAAGCCCTGCTCTCCCGGAAATTTGCCCGCGACCTGAAATTTATGGAGCGGGTTCTGGTCTTTCCCGAGGAGCATCAGCGGGCGGCGCTTTATTTCGGCGGAAAAGCAGCGGTCGAAAAATCCCTGCTCGAAGCTCTCCGCGTCCGGGTGTTCCGCAAGGACATCCGGGACCGGGCGGAAGGCCAGGCCTTCGCCGACGGTCTCGTAAAAACGCTTTTCGCCGAAGGCCAGCTTCTTATGGAAACGGTTAAACGCGCGCTCGCCGGGTATCAGGGTGTCCGGGCAGATCTTTATACGATCGGTATGACCCACCAGGGGAACAAGGCGGTCGAGGGGCTCGTCGAGACGATCCGGGCAGAACTGGAAACTTTGATGCCCCGGAATTTCGCCGAAATCTATCCGCCCGGCCGCCTCGACCGGCTGCCCGCTTATCTTGAAGCGCTCCGGATCCGGGCCGAACGGGCTAAAAACAGCCCCGAAAAGGACCGGAATAAAGCGGCCGAAATAGCTCCGTTCGCCGAGTCGCTGGCCGGGCTCAATAAAAGATTTGGGACCGCGGAGCCGGCCGAAATCCGGGCGGCTTTGGACGAAGTTCGTTGGCTGATCGAGGAATATAAAATCGCGGTGTTCGCTCCCGAAATCGGGACCGCCGGTCCGGTCTCGGCCAAACGCCTGACCGAGGCCTTGCGCGAAGTCCGGATGAAAATCGAAGCCGCCGTTCCCCCGCCGGCAAAACTCGGAAGCGGACGACAGGGGGCGAAAGCTCGGCCTTCTCCGTCTGGAAAACCCGCCGGCCGGAGGAATTGATTTCCCTTCGACCCTTTTTCCCTTACGCTAAGAAGCCGGAAAATCGGACTTGATGCGGTTGACAAACGTTTTTCTTCAGCGCATGATGAGGCCATCAGGAGGGATCCCATGAAAAGAAAAAAACCCGTCAAGATTGACAACTTCTACCCCTTGGTGGCGTACATCAAGGACTACCTTCGGAAGGAAAAACCGGGTCGGGACGCCACAAGGATCCAAAAGGACCGTTATGCCCAAGCCCTTAAATGCATTATTAAACTGGATGGGCTCTTTAAAGATAAAAATGTTTTGACCGGAACATACATGCTGCACCACGGGTGTGGTGTGCAGTATCCGATCGTCCCCCCGATCGTGGTCACGCTTTTTAAAAAATAAATATCGTCGCCCCAATCCGTGAGCCGGCCGCCGTTGAAGGAACCTCCCGGCAAGGGGAAGTTTTCCGCATTTTCGCTGATTCTGACTGAGCGATGCCCTTGGCATTGCGGTTATTGTTATCAACGCCGGGGCACAAGGGTTCTTGAGGGGAAAATCCTGGACAAAGCCTGTGCCGCGGTTTTTCCCTTCTTGTCCGCTTCCTCCGTGATCCAGTTTTACGGCGGAGAACCGCTCCTTGCTTTCGATCTGGTCCGCCGGGCGGTTCTGCGTCTGGAGAAAGAGAACCGAAGTTCCCGGAAACGCTTGCGCTACGTTCTGACCACCAACGGCGCCCTTCTCAGCCCGGAGATTCTGTCTTTTTTAAACGAGCGCCGCTTCGAGTTGATGTTGAGCTTTGACGGATTGGCCCAGGAAAAAGAAAGACAGAAAGGAAGCTTCCGGATATTGTCATCGCTGCTTGACGACCTTCCCCGTTACCCGGGTATCAAACCGGCCACGAACAGTGTCTTCGGCCCCCGGACCGTAGGGTTGCTTTCGAAATCGATCGCCTATATCGCCGAACGGAAAATCCCGAACATGCTCCTGTCGTTTGATTATCAGGTCGAGTGGCGGAAAAGATCCCTGGACCGGCTGTCCCATGAGCTTCGGTCGGTCCGGAAATATTTTCTTCGCCTTCCGCGGGCCCGCCGGACTATGCCGCTCATCAATTTCCGGCACCCGGCCGCTTCCGGTGTTTTCGGTTGCTCGGCGGGGCGGGACCGCCTCGCCCTGGCGCCCGACGGGCGGTTGTGGGGCTGTTATTTTTATGCGGATTTTTTCAGGGTCCATCCGACCGCGGACGTGGCCCGCCGTTTTTGTTTCGGGACGGTCGGAGATTTTCTCCGATCCGCCGGGGACCTCGACAAGAACGTCCTCGTCCAATACGCCCGCGGACGGATGGATTGGGCCGAGACGTCCGAACGGGCCTGCGGGAATTGTCCGTATCTCGACCGCTGCGCGTTCTGTCCCCCCGCCGCCTCTTTGAAGAGCGGGAAAATCGGGATGATCCCGGTTGCCGTCTGCCGGATCAACCGGATTTTGATCAAACAGCGGGAGTTGTTTTGGGCGCAGGCGGCCGAACGGGGGACTTGAGGGCGGCCAACTCGGCCCGGGCGTCGGTCACTTCGGCCAGACCGGGATCGGCCCCGGCCCACATCCGGAGGAACGTCTCGAAGGCGTCGGCGGCCTCGGCCCGGAGATTTTTCTTGAGCAACAGTTTTCCCAGGCGATAGTAGCTCCGGACAAATAAATCGCCGTAACAGAGCCGTCCCGAAGTTCGGGCGATGAGGACCCGGAAAAGGGAAATCGCCTTGTCCGTATCTCCGGCTTCCTCGGCGATCTTGGCCCGGGATTCGTCAAAATATGCGTGCATATCAGTGTACGTATTATTTTCAAACGGCAGCCCTTCGCCCGCCTTTCGGCAATAATCCGAAGCCGAGGCAAGATCCCCTTCGGCTAGCGCGATCATCCCCTTTAAATGATGATAATATCTCAGCAGATAATTTCGCCCGGTTTCATCGATGAGTCGCTTGAGTTGGTCTCCGGTCTTTTCGGCTTCGGCCTTTTTCCCCCGGGCGGCCTGGAGTTTTCCGAGAAGGTTCAGGGCTTCGGCTCGAAAATTCATGTCATCCAACTCCTCGGCCAAACGGACGGCCTGGAGGGCGCTTTCTTCGGCTGTGGCGTAATCACCCCGGGAGGCGATTTCGGAGGCTTCACGAGCACGAAAGTAGAATTCGTCTTCCTTCATGTCCGTTTTTTTTGCGAGGCCGATCCCCTGGGCGATCAAAACCCGGTATTCTATGAAGCGGCCTTCCTGGAGGTACAGATGAGCCAGGGAGCTCAATCCGAGGGTTTGCATGCCGATGTCGGAGTTTTTGAAGACCTGAAGATAGTCGGACTCGGCCGAAGCGAGGTCTCCTTTGAGTTGGCGGATATTCCCCCTCATGAGAAGATTTCCGAGCCGCTCCGGCTCCGGCTTCAGTTTATTTTCGATTTCGGCCAACGCTTCTTCATATCGGCCCTGACAAAGATACACAAGGCTGAGATAAAAATTGCGAAAGGATTCGGATAATCGATCGGGGTCGGAAGGAAGGATGTCGGCCGCCTTTGCATAGAAACCCCGGGCCATGTAAATCGTGGAAAGGTTGATGTAAATCACGGGGTTGAATTTATTATGCCGAAGAAGCCGTTCAAAGCATTCCCGGGACAGGTCCCATTCCTCAAGAGTTCGATAGAGGGATCCGAGGAATATCAGGCCGTCCTCATCGTCCGGGTAGAGGGAGAGGAGCTTTTGATAATGTTTGACGGCTTCCCGAACGGACGTCCCGAAAGTCATGCTGTAAAATCCCTGGAATAGAAGCTGATCGCGAAGTGAGGCCCGGCCGGCGGCGGCCAGGTCGATCGCTTTTTCCACTTGGGTTCTAGCTTCGGCCCGCAACCCCAGCGTCAAAGAGTTTTCGGCGAGGTTCATGTAAGCCCGGGCGAATTCGGGGTCGAGAGCGATCGCTTGGCGATAGGCGTCGGAGCTTTTCCGGAACTTTCCTTCCTTGAAGAGCGTTTCCCCCTCGATGTAATGCGTGAGAGCTTCGGGGGAACTCGTCGTGATTTTATCGAGGCGTCGGGCGGATTCCGCGGATATTTGGTCGCGGGGAATCGGAAGAGCGGCCTTGATCTCCGGGGTCATCCGTTCGACCACGGAGTTCAGTTGATTCAGGTCCTCCACTTCGCTTTGGATGGATCCGGCCGATTCCCAGGTGTTCGTGTCGAGCAGGAACGAGTTGACCTTGTACATTCGGCCTATTTTAGCGTAGTTGCCCTGAAGGATATACCGAACCTGGGCCCGCTCGGCCACTTTTTTAAGGTCATTAGTGGAGTAGGTTTCGTTCCCGAGAAGATTCCGGTCTCTCAGGATGTCGAACAACCGGTCGGTGGTGATGACCCGCAGGCGCGCGGATTGGAGGAGGGATTGGATGACCTGGTAGCACAACCCCTTGCGCAGGTATTCGAGGTTCGGGTCTCCGGTGTTGTTCTCAAAGTACATGACCGCCACGGATGTACGGTCGCTTGAAGGAGCGGGGGGGGCGGGGTTGCGGAGGAAAAAAAAGTAAATTCCGAGCGCGGTAAGGCCGAGGGCGGCCGCGGAGACGACAAACCGGTTTCTGTTACGGCGACGCGATTTGGTCGCGTCCGCCGAAGCCGGCAGCCGCCGCTCCTCCAGGGTTTGTAAGACCCGTCCGGCGCTCGGGAAGCGCTTGTCCGGGTCTTTTTCCAGGCAACGGAGAATCGTCATCTCCAAGCGGTGAGAGAGGCCCGGATTCCAGGTTTTGGGCGACTTCGGTTTTTCATGGAGGTGCTTTTCGAGATACCCCGCAATGGTATCGGCCGTAAAGGGCTTACGGCCGGTCAGTATCTCGTACATGATGACGCCCAGGGCGTAAATGTCGGAGCGGGCGTCGGCCTCCTCTCCTCGGGCCTGCTCGGGAGACAGATATGCCGGAGTGCCAACGATGCGGCCCGGAACATTTTTGGACGAAACCTCAATGGTTTGGGCCAACCCGAAATCGGCCACCCGAACCCGGCCGTTGGCGTCGATCAGGATGTTTTGAGGTTTGAGGTCCCGATGGATGATCCCCCGTTTGTGGGCCGCGTCCAGGGCCCGGCATATCTGGCGGGTGATGGATACGGCTGTGGCCTCGGTCAATGTCCCGGAAGCTTGCAGGAGCTGCTCGAGATTCTGCCCGGGGACATATTCCATGGAGATGAAGGTCACCCCCTGGCTTTCGCCCAGGTCGAAGACGCGGATGATGTTTTCCTGGGAGAGGGACCGGGCCAGCGACGTTTCTTTTTTAAAGAGGTTGACGACCATCGGACTCGAAGAATGCTCCGGCCGGATCATCTTCAGGACGACGGTCTGGTCCAGCTTCAGGTCCTTGGCCTTGAAGACCCGGCCCATGCTCCCGCACCCGATTTCTTCGATGATAAGATACCTGTCGGCGAAACGCGTCCCGGAAGGCAAATCCGGAAGATCGGCCGCCGCCGGGGAGGGACCCGGTGCTCCGGGCAGGGAAAGAGTCCCCTGGTCTCCGAGATTCGTCCCGCAATTGAAACAAAAAACGTCGCCGGAAAAATTGAAGGCCTGGCACTTCGGGCAGGTCTTTCCCTCGGCTGAAGCGCTCATCCGGTTTGCTCTAATCCCAGCGTTGTTAATAATATATAAAGACGGGAGAATGAAGTCAATGAACCACGCGGCCGTCCGGAGTCTTCGGCAGAACGGCCGGCCTTCGGTCCGGCCCCCATCCCGACCTTCCGGACAGGTCCGGGATATTGGCGAAAACGGCGGATTTTCGCTATACTGTCGATTCAATCATTGGTGGAGAGATTCCCTTGGCCCGCTTATATGAATATCAGAGTAAAAAGCTCCTCCGCGAAGGCGGCGTCCCCGTTCCCGAGGGCGCCGTCGCCTCCTCTCCGGCCGAAGCCCGGGCGATCGCCGAACGGCTTGGCCGCCCGGTCGTTTTGAAGATCCAGGTCTGGGTGACCGGCCGGGCCGGTCTCGGCGGCATTCAGTTTGCCGATTCGCCCGCCGAAGCCGAGGCGAAAGCCGCGTCCCTGCTCGGAATGAAGGTCAATAACTATGTCGTCGACCGTGTTCTGGTCGAGGAAAAACTGGCCATCGAGTTCGAATATTTCGCCGGGATCGTCATGGACGACGCGGCCAAGTGCCCCCTCCTCGTTTTCAGCTCCGTCGGCGGGACGGGGGTGGAGGAAATCGCCCGTCTCCACCCCGACCGGATCGTCCGCCGGTTGATCGACGTCCGCACCGGCCTTCGCGAATTCGAGGCCTTGAACATGGTCCGGAAGGCCGGGATCTCCGGACCGACCCTAGTCCAGATCGCCGACATATTGACGAAATTGTCCGCGATCGCCCGGGCGGCCGACGCCCGCTCGGTCGAGATCAATCCCATGGTCCGGACGGCCGACGGCCGGATCCTGGCGGCCGATTGCCACCTGGTCGTCGACGATTATGCCGTCTACCGCCATCCGGAGCTGGGCATCGAAGTCGCCCGCGAATTCGACCGTCCCCCGACCGAACTTGAGCGGATCGCCTACAGGGTCGAGGAAAAGGACCACCGCGGAACGTTTTACTTTCTCCAGATGGCCGACCAGGCCGAACCCGGCGAGACGCTGATCGGGTTTCACGGGGCCGGCGGCGGCGGTTCGATGATGTCCATGGACGCCGTTTTGGCCAAGGGCTTTAAAATCGCCGATTATTGCGACACCAGCGGCAACCCCCCGGCGAGCAAAGTATACCGGGCGGCCAAGGTCATCCTCAGCCAGGCCGGTCTCATGGGGTACTTTGCCTCGGGCTCGGGCGCGGCCTCCCAGGAACAATACAACTCGGCCCGCGGATTGGTGAAGGCTTTCGCCGAGGAACAGCTGAACATTCCGGCCGTCATCCGCCTCGGCGGAAATTTCGAAGAGGAAGCGATCCGGATCCTGGACACGTACCTCCAGGACCTACCCGGCCGAGTCGAGGGATACGGCCGGGACGACGCGCCCGAAAAATGTGCGGCCCGGCTGGCGGGGATGATCGCCGAGGACGGCGGCATGGTCCATGAGGTCCAACCCATGGAGGAGCCGAGGGTCCCGACCAGCGCGTATTCCTTCGCCACGTTCACCGGCCGGATTTCCTTCGACCATTCCCAATGCCTCCATTGCGCGTCCAAGGGCTGCGTCGGCGCCTGCGTTCCGAAGATCCTCAAACTCGACGAGGAAGGCAAGCCCGTCCTGGCCATTCCCGAGGCGGAGGTGAAAAAGGGCAAGTGCACGGAGTGCCTGGCCTGCGAGATCTTCTGCAATTACCACGAAAAACAGGCGATCTTCATTCAGCTGCCGATTCCCGGCCTGAAGGAATACCGCGACCGGATCCGGAAAAAGTCTTGAGCGTACGGATAAATCAATGGCCATTTTAGTCGACGAAAAAACCAAAGTCCTGATCCAGGGGATCACCGGCCGCGAAGGCATCGTCCGGGCCCAGTTGATGAAGGATTACGGTACCAACGTCTTGGGCGGGGTTACGCCCGGCCGTGGCGGCCGGGATGTTTACGGCATTCCCGTCTTCGACGCCGTCGAGGAGGCCTGCGAGAAGGTCGGGTCGATCGACGCCAGCGTCATCTTCGTCCCTGCGGCGTTGGTGAAGAACGCCGCCCTGGAAGCCCTGGCGGCCGGGGTGAAACTGCTCGTGATCGTCCCCGACCGGGTCCCGATCTACGACGTCCTGGAAATCGCGGCCGCGGCCAAATCGGCCGGGGCCCGGTTCGTAGGCCCGAACACCCTCGGCCTGTTGGTCCCGGGCAAGGCGGTTTTGGGAATGATCGGCGGCCGGGCCCAGCGGGCGAGGGAATGGTTCCAACCCGGGCCGGTGGGCGTCAGTTCCCGCAGCGGCGGGATGACCTCCGCCATCGCCTACGATCTGAGCCGGGCCGGGCTGGGTTTGAGCACGATCGTCCACGTCGGAGGCGACTCGATCGTAGGTACGTCCCACCCCGAAGTCATGGAATTGTTCGAACAGGACCCGGAAACGAAAGCTGTGGCGGTGTTCGGCGAGATCGGCACGACGCAGGAGGAACAAGTCGCCGACCTGATCGAGCAGAAGAAGTTCACGAAGCCGCTGGTGGCCTTCATCGGCGGCAAGGCGGCCAAATCCGGAACGCGGTTTTCCCACGCCGGGGCCATCGTCGAGGGCAATCGCGGATCCTACGAGAGCAAGGTCAAACGGCTGCGGGAAGTCGGCGTCCATGTCGTCGACGCCGCGGCCGACATCCCCGGCCGGGTCGCCGAACTCCTGGCCGCGAAGAAATAACCGGCCGGAGGGCCGGGAGGCGAAGGAGGATCACGATGCCCGAAAACACCGAAAAGTGGCCGACGGCGATCACCGAAGTGAAACCCAACCGGATCATGGCCCGGGGTTATCTCATCGACGAATTGATGGGGAAGGTCACCTTCGCCCAGGCCATATATCTCATCCTCAAAGGGGAGTTGCCGACGCCTGCCGTCGGAAAGCTCCTTGACGCGATTTTCGTCTCGTCCATCGACCATGGGGCAAGCCCGCCGTCGGCCTTGGCCGCACGGACCGTCGCCTCGACCGGCGCGGAATTGAACGCCGCCGTCGCGGCCGGAATCCTGGCGATCAACCGCTTTCACGGCGGAGCGATCGAGGAGGGCCAGAGGATGTTTCTGGCCATCGCCCAAAAGGCCGACGCCGGAGACGGCGACGAGACGGCCGCGGTCAAGGCCGTTCTGGACGAGATGAAGGCCAAGGGCAAACGGGCCTCGGGTTTCGGGCATCGCCTTCATACGAAAGACCCCCGGACGGCGAAATTGTTCGGCCTGGCCGAGGAACTCGGCCTGGCTGGACGTCATGTCCGGATCGCCCGCCTGACCGAGTCCGTCCTGGCCGGGCAATTGGGGAAACCCCTGCCGATCAACGTCGACGGGGCGATCGCCGCCCTGTTCTGCGACCTGAGCATCCCGCCCGAGATCGGCAACGCCTTTTTCATGATCGCCCGCGTCCCGGGACTCGTGGCCCACGTCCACGAGGAAAAAACCCGGATGAAGCCCATGCGGAAAATCGATCCGGAAGATTATGTCTACGACGGCCCGGTTGAAAGGAAGATTCCATGAGCGTTTCCCGCGAAAAAATTCTCGAACTTTTGCCCGAGATCGGGCAGATCGCCGACTCGGGCCTGAAGGAGCTCACGCTCAAGGTCTGGTTCGAGGCCGTCAAAAAAAGCGGTTGGTCGGAATACGACCTGACCCGGATGCCGTTCACGCTCCTCATCAAGACGACGGCCGTCAGCCTCATCGAACACACCCGGTCCGTGACCATGACCGCCGTCGGCATCGGCGATGTCCTCCATAAGGAATACCACGGCAAGGTCCGGGTGGACCGCGACGCCCTCCTGGCCGGGGCGATACTCCACGACGTCGGAAAGCTTTTCGAGTACGCGCTCGAGAACGGCGTCTTCGTCAAGAGCCGGGCCGGCGAACTTCTGCGTCACCCGATTTCCGGCGCGGCCTTCGCCTTTCAATACGGAGTGCCGGAGGAAGTCGTCCATATCATCGCCGCCCACTCGAAGGAAGGGGACGGCGGGCGGCGGACGATCGAGGCGATCATCGTGAATCACGCCGACTTCGTCAATTTCGACGTCTTTAAATAAAAGAGGGCGCTCCATGGGTCAGACCTTCAGCGAGAAAATCCTCGGCCGGAAGGCCGGACGGGTCGTCCGGGCGGGCGAAGTGGTCACGATTTCCCCGGATTATTGCCTGTCCCACGACAACTCGGCGGCCATCATCGGGGAATTCAAAAAAATCGGCGTTCCCCAGGTCAAGGCGCCGGAGAAGATCATCATCATCCTCGACCATATCGTCCCTGCGGCCGATGAGAAATACGCCCAGAACCACAAGACGATCCGCGAGTTCGTCCGGGAACAGAACCTGCCGCATTTTTTCGACATCCAGCACGGTGTCTGCCACCAGGTCTTGCCCGAGTCCGGGTTGGCCCTGCCGGGCAAGGTGATCGTGGGCAGCGATTCCCACACAACGACGTACGGCGCGTTCGGAGCGTTTGCCGCCGGAATCGGCCGGACCGAGGCCGCCTCGATCTGGGCGACCGACGAAATCTGGTTGCGGGTTCCCGAAACGCTCCGGGTGGAGTTCCACGGCCGTTTCCCGGAGGGCGTTTTCGCCAAGGACGCCGTTCTCAAACTCATCGGGGATCAGGGCGCCGACCGGGGGAATTACGAGGCGATCGAATTCGCCGGCCCCGCGGCCGGGGAATTCAGCCTTTCCTCGCGGATGACCCTGGCCAACATGGCTGCCGAGATGGGAGCCAAGAACGGATACTTCGAGCCGGACGCTTTGACCATCGCCTGGGTCAAGGCCCGCACGCTCCAGGAATTCGAGGTGGTCCTCTCCGATCCCGGCGCAACCTACGAAGCGGTCTTGTCCTACGATCTTTCGAAGCTCGAACCGCAGATCGCCTGCCCGCACACGGTCGACAACGTCAAGCCCGTGAGCGCGGTCGCCGGCAAACCCGTCCAGCAGGTCCTCATCGGGACCTGCACGAACGGGCGGCTCGAAGACCTGGAAATCGCCGCCCGGATCCTCAAGGGGCGGAAGGTCCATCCCCAAACCCGGGCCCTGGTTTTCCCGGCCTCCCGCGTGGTTTTTCTTGAAGCTCTGCGCAAAGGGACGATCGAAATACTGAGCGAGGCGGGGTGTGTGATCATGAATCCCGGCTGCGGTCCGTGCCTCGGGGCCCACGAGGGGCTGCTCGCGGCGGGGGAGACCGTGGTTTCGACGTCGAACCGCAATTTCCGGGGCCGGATGGGAAACCGGGATTCCGAGATCTACCTGGCCTCGCCGGCGACGGCGGCGGCCACGGCCCTTGAGGGAAAAATCACCGACCCGAGGACACGCTTATGAGCACCGGACGCGTTTGGAAATACGGCGACAATGTCAACACGGACGTCATTTTCCCGGGACGCTACACTTACGCGCTGATGCCGCTCGAGGAAATGGCCCGGCACGCAATGGAGGATCTGGACCCGGAGTTCGCCAAGTCGGTCAAGTCGGGCGACGTGATCGTCGCCGGCAAAAACTTCGGCTGCGGGAGCTCCCGGGAGCAGGCGGCCGCCTGCCTGCGGGCGGCCGGGGTGAAGGCCGTCGTGGCGAAGTCCTTCGCCCGGATTTACTTCCGCAACGCGATCAACCTCGGGCTGGCCGTTCTCCAATGCGACGAGGCGGCCGATTCACTCGCCTCCGGCGACGAGATCGACGTTGATTTTTCCGCCGGGACGATCACGAGCGGGAACCGGACGTTTAAATTCTTCCCCTTGCCTGAATCCGTGATCGGTATCGTCCAGGCCGGCGGGTTGATCGAGTACACGAAGAAGAAGCTCGGATTGTAATCGGCTTTACGGGCCAGCCCCGACCATTTTCTTGACATCCTTTGAATCGGTGCGATAAACTTCGCCCATGTTAACGGGGGGAATATCTTCAAACCGTGCCTCGACTCAGAACCAGGCGCTCTGCGCGCTCCTGTTCCTCTATCGGCATGTGCTGGCCCGCGAGACTGGTGTTCGGCGCCAGGTCGATGCTCTTTGAGGATGTCATGGAGGATTTTATGCTGATCCGTATAAATTGCCTTAATAATAAAGGCACTTGGCCACAACCGGCTGACATTCCAAAGGTTATGGTCGATCCAATTAATGTTTCAAAGGAGGTTTATACGGCACAAAATGCGGTGTTTAGGTTTTTAAGTGGACCCATATAAACATAGTTGGACAGCATAAATGCCATGCCACGCACGATACGATTGGTTCAACCAGAGGAGGAAAGATGAAGGATCGGCGCAAGGTCCTGGAACTTAGTGGAGCTATTCTCGCGGGGCTTGTGGCCATTGGAGCGCTTGTCACCTTTGTTCTCAACTATATGGACACAAGAAACACTCTTACGGTGTGCGAGCGTGAACTTCAGACGGAGAAAGAAAGGAACCGCAGGGCCTTCGAGCTGCTGCAACGCGGCACTTCCGAGGGCAGAATCACGCCCACAGAGCTCACTCGGTACCTATCAGAAGACGATGCCGCAGCGATCGTCCAAAAGGCCGGTCTCGAGGTAAAAGCACCTCTACCATTCCAGCTCGACACACAGTTCTATCCCTCGGGCTGGATGGGTGATGGCGAATATGGAACGAAGTACTTAACTTTAGCGCGCAAGGCTTCACCGGATATGGAGGGAGGAATCTACATCGAGGTGAAATACAGCGCTGGACCGAACGGCTCGGCTGGAATCTACTGGCTCTATCCCGATAAGAACTGGGGTAACTTCCCTGGCAAGAGCTTAGTGGGTGCGAGGGCCATCACCTTCCGTGCCAAGGGGGGACGAGGTGGCGAGCTTATTGAGTTCAAGTCTGGGGGTGTTCGGGGCAAGAAGTACTCTGATACCTATGAGCGGTCCCTGGACGTCATCCGTCTGCAGCCCACCTGGCAGGAATACCGAGTCGATCTCTCAGGAGCAGATCTCTCCAACGTTATCGGTGCTTTCGCATGGTCAGCATCGGCGGCAGACAATAATGGTGAAGTCCATTTCTACCTCGGGGAGCTGACTGTACGATAGTTGCACGGTCCTGTCCAACAAGGCCTTGCACCTGCCAGCCGCTGTGCGGCTGCAGGTGAAGGCCAGCGTTATCCGGACTAAGAACAAAATCAATCCGGATCAAATCAATCATGGAGGAGTAGAAGCGGTCCGGCTTTTGGCCGGAATTCGCCGCGGCCGGCGTTCTGTGTTAAAATTTCGGGGCGCGTTTAGGGCGCGCAATCATTACGAGGAGTTTTCCATGGCGAAGTATCGAATCGCGATTCTCCCCGGCGACGGGGTCGGCAAGGACGTCATCGAAGCGACGATGCCCGTTTTGAGAAAACTGGCCGTCGACGCCGAATATATCTACGGCGACATCGGCTGGGATTTCTGGCGCAAGGAAGGAAACGCGCTCCCCGACAGGACCAAAAAACTTCTCAAGGAAACCGACGCCTGCCTCTTCGGGGCAATCACCTCGAAACCCAAGGAGGATGCAGCCGCCGAGCTCGATCCTTCGCTCCGGGGCAAGGGTTTGTCCTATTTCAGTCCCATCGTCCGCCTCCGCCAGGAGTTCGACCTGTACACGAACCTCCGGCCCTGCAAGGCCTACCCGGGAAACCCGCTTAACTACAAGGAAAACATCGACCTCGTCATTTTCCGCGAGAACACCGAAGGGTCGTACGCCGGGGTCGAGTTCCGCCCCCTTCCGGACGTCGTCCGGAGCGCCTTGGCGACGCATTCGAAATTCAAGCCGTTCGCCAACGTCCCGGCCGAGGAGATCGCCGTCTCCACCCGGATCATGACGAAAAACGGCTGCCGCCGGATCGTCAAGGCCGCATTCGAGTATGCCCGGGCGAAAAACCGCAAGTCAGTCACCCTCGTCGAAAAACCGAACGTCTTGCGGGAGACCGGCGGCCTGATGCTGGAAACCGCCCGTGAAGTGGCGAAGGAATTTCCCGACATCGTCTTCAAGGACGCCAACGTCGACGCGATCTGCATGTGGCTCCTGAAAAATCCGTTCGACTACGAAATCCTCGTCGCCGAAAACCTCTTCGGCGATATCATCTCCGACCTGGCGGCCCAGCTGGTCGGCGGCCTGGGCTTTGCCTGCAGCGGCAACATCGGAACCGACTACGCCGTGTTCGAACCGACCCACGGCTCCGCCCCGAAATACGCCGGGATGTACAAGGTCAACCCGATCGCCACGTTTCTGGCGGCCGAGCTGATGCTCGAATGGCTGGGAGAAACGGCCAAGGCCAGGGCCCTGGACGGGGCGGTGGCCGAAGTCATCAAGGAAGGCAAGGCGCGGACCTACGACATGGGCGGCAAGTCCACGTCGCTCGAGATGGGGCAGGCCGTCGTCGCCAAGTTGTGACCGGAGGGGGGAGCTCCCGTGGCCAAGACCGTCATCGAAAAGATCATTCAGGCTCACTCGCGGGAGGACGTCTCCGCCGGCCGGATCGTCTGGATGGACCTGGATGTCCGGTCCGCCCGCGATTTCGGCGGCCCGAACGTCGTCAAGAACTACGAACGGGAATACGGCGGGGCCGCCCTCGACGATCCGGCCCGGACGGTCTTCACCTTCGACCTCTGCGCTCCGGCCTGCACGCTGAAATACGCCGACAACCAGCAGGCCTGCCGCGTTTTCGCCCGCAAGCGCGGGGTGCGCGTTTACGATGTGGACCAGGGCATCGGCTCGCATGTCCTGATGGAAGAGGGGCTGGCCCGCCCCGGCGGAACGGCCGTCGGTACGGACAGTCACATGAACATCCTCGGGGCGATCGGGTGCTTCGGCCAGGGGATGGGCGACATCGACATCACCTTCGCCTTCCGGATGGGAAAAACGTGGTTTGAAGTTCCGGAAAGCGTCAACGTCGTTCTCAAGGGAAACCCGTCGCCGCGGGCGACGGCCAAGGATTTAGCCCTCTTTCTCTGCCTGAAGCTCGGAACGTCGAAAATCGCCCTCCGCTCGGCCGAATTCTACGGGCCGGCCGTCCGTGCTCTCGACCTGGCCGGCCGAATCACGCTCTGCAGCATGATCACCGAGATGGCTGGAATCATCGGCTTCATCCCGGAGGAAATCGTCAACCCCGGGAAATCCGCCGCCGCGTTTGCCTCCGCCGGAGAGCCACCGGTCGCCGCCGATCCGGACGCGCGATACGCCGATACGATTGAAGTGAACGTCGACGGCCTCGAACCCCAAATCGCCGTTCCTCCGTCCCCCAACACGGTGAAACCCGTCTCGGAAGCCCGGGGCGTCCGGATCGATTCCGGTTTCATCGGATCCTGCACCAACGGCCGGATCGAGGACCTGGCCGCCGCGGCCGCGGTCCTCCGCGGTCGGAAAATTCGGCCGGGCGTCATGCTTAAGGTCGTCCCGGCCACCCGCCGGGTTTACGAGGATATTCTGTCCACGGGGATCCTGAAAACGTTGTTCGAAAGCGGGGCCATCGTTCTTAATCCGGGATGCGGCGGGTGCGCTGAAGGCCACGCCGGATTGACGGGAAAAGGCGAGGTCGAAATCAGCACCGGAAACCGGAATTTTCCGGGCAAGCAGGGGAAAGGTTCGGTTTATCTGGCTTCGCCCGTGACCGTAGCCGCCTCCTGCGTCAAGGGCGAAATCGTCTCGCCCGGGGAGATTTGACATGCGCAGCCAGATCCTCCGCGGCCGGGTCTGGGTCCTGGCTTGGCCCGACGGCCGGCTCATCGAAGACATCGACACCGATCAGATCTTTCACAACTCCCATCTTCACATCACCGAAATTTCCCAAATGGGGGCTTATGCCCTGGGAAACCTCGAGGGCTGGAAGGACTTCCCCCAAAAAGCCAAACCGGGCGACATTCTCGTCGCCGGCCGCAATTTCGGGGCGGGGTCCTCGCGCCAGCAGGCGGTGGATTGTTTCGTCGCCCTGGGCGTCAAGGGGATCATGGCGCCGTCGTTCTCGGCGATCTATTTCCGCAACGCGGTCAACGCCGGCTTTCCCGTCCTGCGCAGCGAAGGCCTGGAACGGCCGGCGGCCGAAGGCCTCCTCCGCTCCGGCGACGAAATCGAAATCGACCTTTCCTCCGGCCGGGGCCGCAACGTCACCCGGAACGAATCGATTTCCTTCGAGCCGATGAGCGCCATCCAGGCCGAAATCTACGAGGCGGGGAACGTCTTCCGGTTAAAGAGGAGCTGATCCGTCCAATGCGGATTTTAGCGGTCGACACGACGACGGGGAGCGGGTCGGCGGCGCTTGTCGAAGACGGCCGGGTCCGGGCGGAGATCGGGGTCGATTCCTTCGGGACGCATTCGGCCCGTCTTCCGGCTTCAATCGACGTTCTTCTCAAATCCCTCCGTTGGACCCTGGCCGAATTGGACGGATTCGCCGTCACGCCCGGTCCGGGCTCGTTCACGGGAATCCGCATCGGCCTCAGCACTATCCAGGCGTTCGCCTTCGCTTCGGGAAAACCGGTCGCGCCCGTTTCTTCCCTCCGGGCCATGGCCTGGAAACTCCGAAATGACGGCGTTCCGTCGGTTTGTCCCCTCCATGACGCGAAAAAAGGTGAAATATACGCGGCCTTGTATTCGTTCGAAAAAACGAAAATGAAGGCCCTCGTTCCGGAAGGCGCGTACACCCCGGAACGGTTATTAAAGCTTCTTCCCAAAGGCCGGAAAATCCTTTTTATCGGGGGCGGATACCCGCTCCTCGTTTCGGCGATGGACGGCGGCCGAAAAGACAAGGCGGTCCTTTCCCCGCGAACTCCGTTCATCGCTCCCGAGGTCGGGCTCCTCGGCGCCGGAATCATCGCCGCGGGGAAAGGGATTGCGCCCGACAAACTTGAGCCTCTCTATCTGAGGCGATCCCAGGCCGAAGAAGGCCGTTGATGGAAACTTCCGCCGGCTCAAAAAACATTCGTCTGCGCCGGATGTCCCTCCGAGACCTCCCCGAGGTGCTCAAAATCGAACGCCTGTCGTTCTCCAATCCCTGGCTGTCTTCGACATTTGAGGGGGAAATCCAGAACATCGGGCTTTCGAATCCCATCGTCGCGACGGATGAGACGACGGACAGGATCCTCGGATACCTCATCTACTGGATCATACGTGACGAAGTTCAGATCAATAACATCGCCGTTCATCCCGATTACCGGCGGCGCCGGATCGCCGAGGACATGCTCCGCGGCATGCTCGACATTCTGGAAGAACAAGGCATTCAATTCATCTCGCTGGAAGTCCGGGCCGGAAACATCGCCGCCCGGACTCTTTATGACAAGCTCGGATTCAAACCGATCGGCCTCCGGAAGGAATATTATTCGAATCCCGCCGAGGACGCCGTCGTCATGGGGTTGACGTTCGGCGCGGTTCGGACTTGACGGCGGGAAAACGCAGAGGAGGAAAAATGATCCGAATGAGCGTCCGCCGGCGGGTTTGGGGTGCGGCCGTCCCGGCGATGATCTTTCTTTGTCTCCTCGTTTTCGCCGTTCCTTCGGAAGACACGGTTCTTGTCCGGATCGAAAAAACGGACGCGGAAAGAATTCCGGTGGAGATGGAAGCCGACATCCTTATCGTCCAGGAACTTCGGACCTCCCTGATCGCGGTCGTGCCTTCCTCCCGTTGGGACGGCCTGGCCGGCCTTGGGATTTCCGGCAAGGTCCTGGACGGCGATGCTGACGGAAAAGCATACTTTCTGGTTTATACGCCGAGGCCGGGGGATCCCGACGTCCTTAAAAAATTCGGAACGGCGGTCTCCCTGGACGAGCGGACCTGTCTGTTCTGGTCCGGGGCTGCCGAGGCCAGGGAAATCCTGCCGTCCGTTTTTAAAATTAAAAGGCTCTGGCTCGATCGCCAGATCGCCTGGTCGCGGCCGGGCAAGGCGGTCGCGGAACCCCCGGAAGCCCGGGCGGACGTTCTTTCGGACCCGTGGATTACCGGGTGGGTCGCCAAGGTCGCCAAAGTCAACCTAACTGCGAGCATCCAGAGCCTTCAGAATTTCAAGTCGCGCTATACCTCGACCGGGACCTGCCAGAGCGCCGGGACCTATCTATACAATCGATTCATTCAGATGGGACTCTCCTGCTCCTACGAGCCGTTCACGTTTTCGCGCAGTTCGATTTCCACCCGGAACGTCATCGCCCGGTTGCCGGGGAAAAAGTATCCGGGGCAGGTCGTCATCGTCTGCGCCCATTATGATTCCATCAGCGACAGGCCCGTTCTGCTTGCCCCGGGCGCGGACGACAACGCCAGCGGGACGGCGGCAGTCCTGGAAATCGCCCGCGTCCTGGCCGGCAAGTCTTTCGAATATACCGTCAAATTCATCTGTTTTTCGGCCGAGGAGTGGGGGCTTTACGGAAGCGAAAACTATGCCCGGCGGGCCAAGAATCGCGGCGAAAAAATCGTCGGGGTCATCAACATGGACATGGTTTCGTATACCGATGCGACTCGAAAAAAACTGGAAATTTACGTCAATTCGTCCTCGAATTGGCTGGGCAGCAAGTTTATCCAGACTGCCGCGACCTACGCGCCCCTGCCTATTGCGAAGTACGTCGACGGCTCGGCCGACTGGAGCGACCATTGGTCGTTCTGGGATTACGGATTTTACGCCCTGTGCGGCATCGAGTCGGCGGCCGATTGGAATCCCTATTATCATCGGACGACGGACACCCTGGACAAGTTGAACCTGAATTTCTGCGTGTCCGTGACCAAGGCCTCCCTGGCCACCGTGGCCGTTCTGGCCAAGCCTTATACCGCGACCGCCGCGTTGTCCGGGCCCGAGGCGTGGAGCCCGAACGCCGGCTTTTTTCCCGCCGTAAGCCGGGGCACGGCCGCAATCAGTAAAGAACCTTAAGCAAGCATAGCCCCTTGGCCGGGGCCGTGGGATTGCCCAGGGTCCGCGTCTTTGTCCGGAACACGTTTTCGATATCTTTCGGGCCGATCTTCCCGCGCCCGGTCTCCAGCAGCGTCCCGACGATAGTCCGGACCATGTACCGGAGAAATCCGGTCGCTTCGACCGCATAGATCAACTCGTCGCCCCGCTTTCGGAGTTCCGACCGGATGACCCGCCTGACGGGATAGAGCTCCTTGTTCGACGAAAATCCAGAAAAATCGGCTTCGCGGACAAACAGCGCCGCCGTCTCCCTCATTTTGCGGAGATTGAGCGGGTACGGCCAATGGAGCGCGTAGCGGAAGATAAACGGACTGATCGCCTTGCCGGTGAAGATGCGGTACTGGTAGATCTTGCCCCGGGCGTCGCGCCGGGCTTGAAAACCTGCTGGGACCCGATCCAAGAACAGAAGCCGGATGTCGGGGGGGAGCACGGCGTTGAGCGCTTTGAATAATTCCGTGTCGCCGAGTTTGAGGTCGGCCTTGAATGAGGCCGTTTGGCCTAGGGCGTGCACACCCGCGTCCGTCCGTCCGGCGCCGGCGACATCGATGCGATTTCCGGACAATCGGGCGAGGGCGTCTTCCACCGTGCCCTGGATCGTCTTCAGCCGGGGTTGGCGCTGCCAGCCGAAATAGTCCGTCCCGTCGTAGCTCAGGACGATTTTATAGTTGGTCATGAGGTCAGCGCCCGTCCGGGACGGCTTTGACGGCCAGGCGGACGGCCTCTTCGGGCGAAGCGGCCGGGACGACGCCTTTGACCTCCCAGGTGCCGAGGCCGATGACCGTTTTTCCGTAAATTCGGGCATAGGCGATTTCGCTCAACGTCCCGTACTCGCCGTCGATGGCAATCAAAACGTCGGCGTTCATCGCCACCAGCGAATTGCGGGTGTATCCCAGGCCGGTCGCCAGAGCCACGTCGATATGGGGATTGGCCTCGGACGGCTGCGTCCCCGGAAGGATTCCGATCGTCAATCCGCCGCGGCTCCGGGCCCCCCGCGCGGCCTCCTCCATGACGCCGCCCAAACCTCCACAGACGAGGACGGCGCCGCGGTCCGCGATGAGACGGCCGACTTCGCGGGCTTGGGCGAGAAAACCGGTCTTGGCCCGGGAACCGCCGATGACGCCGATCCGGATGAGCGAGCGTATTTCCTTATGGCTCATGACTACTCCGGATGATAAGTACCATAGATATCGGGGAGATACAATTTTAAGCTGCGAAGGGAACGCGGTTTTTGCGGACAGTCCTGATTCCGGGCAAAGCCCGTCATGAAGGACGGGGCCTTTGCTCCCAAGGGTCGCGTAGGACTTAGGGGGAACCCTGAAAAGGGAATGCCGCCGGAAGATCAAAATGTGAACAACCTAAGATGAGTCATTGCGTAAGGCTTCCTTCGGAAAAGAGGCAGCGACGGCGTCTCGCAATCGACCTTGGAGATGCGAGGCCGGAGCGTTGGAGAGAAACCCAGAAAAGGGTTTCTCTCCAATAGTGTCCGGTTGCCAGGTTGTCGGGATTTGAATAGAATGGGGGCGGATATTTTTACCCGAGAGGAACTCGAGGAGAGGAACGATGTCCGATTTCTTGACGATCAAATGCCTCGGTGAGGCCGAAACCGTCCAAATCGAAAAGGAAATCGAGGTCCGGATCGCGGCCCGAAAAAAAGAGGGACTCTTGACGGACCGCGAGGTCCGGGAAATCGTGGAAATGCCGCTTCGACCTCTTCCCGACATCCTGGATGTCCAGGTCGTTTACGAAAACCACCTGTATCCGAAACGCGGATGACCCGGGAATTTTTCCCGAGGAGGAAACGATGGACGCCGAAAATCCTTCCGGCAGGGAGACGGTTGAAGGGATCGAAATCGACTACGATCACCTCGACGTCGCCGCGATCATGACGCAAGTCAAACGCGTCGCCGCCCGGAATCCCGGCGAGCCGCTCGAAGCCGGCCCGGACGAGCCGCCGCCCCCCCCGGCGGAGCCTCCCGCTTCACCGGTGATTCCTGAGCCGGCACCGTCGGCGGAGCCGCCCGCATCACCCGTGATTCCCGCACCGGCCGGTCCGCCGCCGGGTCCCCCCGCTCCCAGCCTGAAAGCCAGGCTCAAGGCGAAATTCTCCCGGGCGATCCGGCCGTTTGCTCCGGCCATCCGCCTGTTGGGGCTGCCTCTGCATGAAGACATCGAGGCCGCCTTTCGGCTGATCGACGCGACGAACCGGAGGATGGACGAGCACGAACAAGTGATACACAAGCAGATCGATCGACGTCTGGACGAGTTGCAGGTTCGGACCGATCGACGTTTCGACGAGTTGCAGATTCGGACCGATCGGCGCATGGACGATATGCAGGATCGGACGGATCGGCGCATGGACGATATGCAGGATCGGATCGACGCGCGTTTCCACGACGTCGTGAAGGAATTCGACAACTTCCGGGACCGGCTCGACCTGTTCGCCGACCGGAGCATGGAATACATCAAGCTTCTTCACAACCTGGACCACAACCTCGTCGTTGAAATCACCAAGCTCCGGATCGAATTCGAAACCTTGAAAAGCCGGGCCCGGATTCTGGAAAAGGACTTGGACGCCCAGTCGCAAAGGGAAAAAATCCTGGAGAAGCGGCTCGGTTCATGAAAATCGCCTTTGTCGTCCAGCGCTACGGCCTCGAGATCAACGGGGGGGCCGAGCTCCACTGCCGGTGGGTCGCCGAACATATGGCCCGGCACTGGGATGTCGAAGTGCTGACCACCCGGGCTCACGACTACGTCACCTGGGCCGACCAATACCCGGCCGGAACGGAGACGATCAACGGGATCGCGGTCCGGCGGTTTTCCGTACCGAAGCCGCGATCCCCGGAACGGTTCGGATGGTTGCAGAATTTTATCCTGGAGCATGAACACACGGAACGGGACGAGCTGGCCTGGCTCGAGGAAGAGGGACCGAAATCTCCCGACCTGCTCGCTTTCATCCGAAGTCATGCGGCCGCCTATGATTATTTCATTTTTTTCAGCTACCGCTACTGGCATTCCTATCGGGGCATCCGGGCCGTCCCCGGAAAGGCGATCCTGGTGCCCACGGCGGAACACGACCCCGTCATCGACCTGAAAATTTTCAGGGACCTGTTCCGCCTGCCCCGAGCCTTCATCTACAACTCCGAGGAAGAGCGGGAGATGATCCAGACGATTTCCGGAAACCAGGCCGTTCCCGGGCTCGTCGTCGGCGTCGGGACCGAAGTCCCGGACGATTCCGTCGCCGAGCGTTTCCGGAAAAACCACCGGATCGAAAAACCGTATCTTCTTTACCTCGGCCGGATCGACCAGAACAAGGGCTTCCCTCAGTTGTTCCAGTATTTTCTCCGGTTCAAAAAGGAAACCGGTTCGGACGTCGGACTTGTCCTGATCGGGAATTCGATTCTGCCCATCCCCGACCATCCGGACATCTTCGCCCTCGGCTTTCGGCCCGAACAGGACAAGTTCGATGCGCTGGCCGGGGCGGAGGCGCTGATTATGCCCTCGTTTTACGAAAGCTTGTCCATGGTCACCCTCGAGGCCTGGGCCCTTGGCCGGCCGGTCATAGCCAACGCCCGCTGTGAAGTCCTCCAGGGCCAATGCCGCCGCTCCAACGGCGGCCTGACTTACGAGAACTATCCCGAATTCCGGGAATCGTTGAAGCTGCTGCTCGCTTCCGACAGGCTCCGCCGCGCCTTGGGTGACCATGGCCGCCGCTATTTCGAAGCTAACTATACCTGGGACATCATCGAGGGAAAATATCTCGAAATCGTAAGCCGTCTCGGCCGGGAGCCCTAATGGACGTTCATCAATTCGCGACCTCCTTGACCTATGGGGACGCCATCTCCGACGAGATGCTGGAAATTCAGGCCGTCCTCCGGGAGCACGGCCACCGCTCGGAGATTTTCGTCCGGCAGTTCGACCCGCGCTCCGCGTCCGCAGTCAAGGACTACCGGGAATACCCGAACTGGAGCGGCCCGAAAAACGTCGTCATCTTTCATTTTTCAATCGGTTCGCCCGTCAGCAAGATGTTTCTCCGGATCCCGGACCGCAAGATGATGATTTACCACAACATCACCCCGGCGGAATTTTTCTTCGATTTCCACCGGACTCTGACCCGGGAATGTTACAAGGGCCGGCTCGAAATCAACATGTTCGTCGACAAGGTCGACCTGGCCTTGGGCGACTCCGATTTCAATCGCCGGGAACTCGCCGCCGTCGGGTATAAAAACACCGGGGTCCTTCCGATTCTGATGAATTTCGGGAAATTCGACGGTCCCGGTGATCCGGTCGTCCGGGCGCTCTATGAAAAAAAGAAGACGACGATCCTGTACGTCGGCCGGGCGATCCCGAACAAGAAATTCGAGGACGTGGTCAAAGCCTTTTATTTCTATAAAAAGCATTTCAACCCGGAGGCCCGGCTGATTCTGGCCGGGGACTACCGCGGTCAGGACCGGTACCTGGCCGGGCTTCAGGCGTTGATCGCCGAACTCCGGATCACCGACGTCCATTTGACCGGCCACGTGGAATTTCCCGAATTGCTCGCCTATTACCGGATCGCCGATTATTATCTCAGCTTGAGCGAACACGAGGGTTTCGGCGTGCCCCTCCTCGAAGCCTTCCACCTCGGGATCCCGGTCATCGCCTTCGCCGCCGGAGCGGTCGAGGAAACCATGAACGGCGGCGGAGTCGTTCTCCGGCAAAAGGATTTTCTCCGGACGGCCGGGCTGATCGACGAAATCGAACGCCGCCCGGCGCTCCGCAAGAGTTTGATCGACGGGCAGAAGAAAGCCCTGAAACCGTATCTCAGGGATAACGTCAGCCGCGTTCTCCTGGCCCAGATCGCGAAGGTCGCTGAGGGATGAGAATCGACCAGCTCGTCCCGGTTTTTCACCGCGGCGACGCGATCGGCGACGAGGCCTGGGAACTGCGGTCCTTTTTTCAGGCCGAGGGATTCGAGAGCGAAATCTATTGTCTGAGCCGCGACCGGGGGCTGGAAGGCAGCTCCCGGCTCTTCTCCGAGTTTTCCCCGCCCTCCGCCTCCGACGTGACGATTCTCCATTTCGCCCTGCCGTCGCCGTTATCCGGGGTCCTGGCCGGGCTCCCCTCGAAAAAAGCGATCATCTACCACAACATCACCCCGGCCGAATTTTTCGAAGACATCAATCCGGAATTCGCCCGGATCGCCCGGCTGGGGAGGGAAGAGCTTGCTTCCCTGGCCCCGACGACGGATTTGAGCCTGGCCGATTCCGAATACAACCGGCTGGAACTCAAAGCGTTGGGTTTTCGCGAGACGCATGTTTTTCCGTTGTTCGTCGATTTCGAGAAATATGCTTTACCCGAAAACAACCCGCTTCGCGACCTGTACCGGGACGACCGGACGAACATCCTCTTCGTCGGTCGGGTCGCGCCCAACAAGAAAATCGAAAACCTCGTCAAGACGGCGTTCTATTACAAGAAATACATTTCCCCGCTGGTCCAGTTGATCGTCGTCGGGAAGACCGACACGTTTCCGAAATATTACGCCGCCGTCTCCCGGATGGCCGACGAGTTTTACCTCAAGCCCGAGGAAGTCCGGTTCTTCGGCCATGTCCCGGACGACGAGATGTTTTCCCTTTATCGGGCGGCCGACGTCTTCCTGTCCCTGAGCGAACACGAGGGCTTTTGCCTGCCGCTTGTCGAGAGCATGATCTTCGACCTGCCGATCGTCGCCCTCGGGGCGGCCGCCGTTCCGTACACCCTCGGCGAAGCAGGACTGCTGCTCCGGGAATTCCGGCCCGACCGGACGGCCGAAACGGTCGACTACGTCGCCAAAAATCCGGCCATTCGAAAGGCCCTTGTCAAAAGCGGCCGCCGGGAGCTCCTTCGATTGAAGGAATTCCCCCGGGAGGCCTTTCTCCGCGAACGGATCTCGGGGCTCCGGGGGCTGAAATGAAAATTGCGTTCGTCGTCCAGCGCTACGGCAAGGAAGTGATGGGCGGCTCCGAACTCCATTGCCGAATGGTGGCCGAGCGGTTGGTCAAGCTCGGTCACGATTGCACGGTTTACACTTCGGCGGCTAAAGATTATGTCACGTGGAAGAATGAGTATCCCGAAGGGGAATTCCTCCTCAACGGAGTCGTCATCAAACGTTACAAAGTCGAACGGCCGCGCGACATCGACTCCTTCAACGCCTACTCGGACTGGATTTTCGCCAATCCCCACACGATCGCCGACGAACTTCAGTGGATGGAGAAACAGGGCCCCTTCAGCCTCGACCTCATCCTCGCGCTGGAGCGGGAGGAGCATCTCCACGACCGTTTCATTTTTTTCACGTATCTCTACTACAACACCTATTGGGGACTGAAGACGCTCAAGGGAAAATCGCTCCTGGTCCCGACGGCCCACGACGAGCCGGCCCTGCGATTGGGCCTGATGAACGAAGTCTTCGCCTGCCCGGCGGGGTTTGTCTTCAACACCGCGGCGGAACGGGCGATGCTGGCCTCCCGCTTTTCCTTCGAAGGCAAGGTCCAGGATATCGTCGGCGTCGGCGTGGACATCCCCGACCCGGCCGGTTATCGGGAATTTCTCCCCAAGTTCAAATCCCTGGAACCGTATGTTCTCTATGCCGGCCGGATCGAACCCGGAAAGGGCTGCGCGGAAATGTTCGATTATTTTCAGACGGCCGAAAAGCGGTTTCCCGGCCTGAACCTGGTCCTGATCGGAAAGCTTTTGATGAAACTCCCCGAGAGCCCCCGGATCCGTTACCTGGGCTTCGTTTCTCCCGAGGAAAAGAACGCGGCGATGGCCGGGGCGCTGGCCACCGTCCATCCCTCGCATTACGAGAGTCTTTGCATGGCCGTGCTCGAGTCCATGGCCGTCCGCACCCCCGTCCTTGTCCAGGAGGGTTCCGACCCGCTCAAACAGCATTGCCTGGACAGCGACGGCGGGCTCTATTTTTCCAACGGGTCGGAGTTTTCCGCCGCCCTGTCCCTTCTGGCCGGGGATGCGCGGCTCCGGGCCGCACTTGGAGAAAACGGCCTCCGGTATGTAAAAAAACAATATACCTGGGATTGCGTTTTGGGAAAATATGATATACTTCTCAAGGCATTGTAGTCCGTAGGGCGCCGTAAAAAATGGCTTTCATCAACTATACGACGAGCCAACTGACGATAAAGATCGTTTACTATGGAACGGGTTTATCGGGGAAAACGACCAATCTCCGCTGCATCCAGGAAAAAATCGATCCGGCCTCGCGGAGCGAGCTGATTTGCCTGGAGACCGAGACCGAGCGGACATACTTTTTCGACCTCCTTCCGATCCGGGCGGGATATATCGGCCATTTCAAGGCCACCTTCCAGCTGATGACCGTGCCCGGCCAGGTCTATTACGAAGCGTCGCGGAAAAACGTCCTGGTGGGGACGGACGGCCTGGTGTTCGTGGCCGACTCCCAGATCCCGCTTCTCGACGCCAACCTGGAGAGCCTGGAAAGCCTCCGCCGGAATTTCAAGGAACAGAAAACCGATCTGGCGGCGTTTCCGCTGGTTTTTCAGTATAACAAACGGGATTTGAGCAATCTGGTCCCGGTCGAGACGCTCAACAATCTCCTCAACCCCCAGGGCGCGCCGTACGTCGAAGCGGCCGCGATTTCCGGCCTCGGCGTTTTCGAAACGCTCAAGGAAATCGCCCGGCTGACCGTGCCCCGGGTCCGGGAAAAAATCTTCGGTCCCGAGGGAGGGGATTCCCCCCGGGTCGGCCGAAAAGAAGACCTCGAACTGATATAAACCCGCCTCAGGCGCCGTCTTTCCAAGTGGCGCCATGCTCATAAAAACGTCCAGTTCCGCCCTCCAGGGCATCGAGGCCTACATCGTCGAGGTCGAAGTCGACATCGGCAACGGCCTGCCCGATTTCATCATCGTCGGGCTTCCCGACGCCTCGGTCCGGGAAAGCAAGGAGCGGGTCAAGGGGGCGCTCAAGAATTGCGGCTATGATTTTCAGCCCCGCAAGGTTACGATCAACCTCGCCCCGGCCGACCGCCGGAAGGAAGGTCCGTCGTTCGACCTGGCTATCGCCCTCGGGCATCTCGCCTTCCTGAACATCGTCCCGGTTCCGCCGCTCCAGGATTATTGTTTTTTAGGAGAGTTGGCCCTGGACGGAAGGATCAAACCGGTCAAGGGCGTCCTTTCGGCGGCCATCCTGGCCAGGACCCGGAAATTCAAGGGCATCGTCGTCCCCAAGGACAATGAAAAAGAGGCGGCTTTGCTCGACGGCCTCGACGTGTTCGGGGTGTCCGACCTGCCCCAGGTCGTCTCCTTCCTCCACGACCCGGGCCGGCTTCCACCGAGTCGGTACGCGCTTTCCGAGTTGGTCGAGGAACCGCCTCCGGGGCCGGATTTCCGCGAAGTCAAGGGCCAGCATCACGTCAAACGGGCCCTGGAAGTAGCCGCGGCCGGCGGTCACAACGTTCTCCTTATCGGCCCACCGGGTTCGGGCAAAACCATGATCGCCCGGCGCCTGCCCTCGATCCTTCCCGACATGACGTTCGAGGAAATCATCCAGGTGACCCAGGTTTACAGCGCAGCCGGGTATTTGAAAGGGAAGGGAGCGGTCGGCCGCCGGCCGTTTCGCGCGCCGCATCATACGGTCACCGATGCCGGATTGATCGGCGGGGGCGCGGTGCCCCGACCCGGCGAGGTCAGTTTGGCCCATCTTGGGGTTTTGTTTCTCGACGAATTACCCGAATTCCGACGCAAGGTTTTAGAGGATCTGCGTCAACCGTTGGAGGACGGGACCGTGACGGTGGTCCGGTCAGCCCACAGCGCCACATTTCCGGCCGCGTTCATGTTCGTTGCGGCGATGAATCCCTGTGATTGCGTTGCTCAGTTGCCATCAATTCGAAAGAAGAGGGAAGATAAGTGAGGTTGATCGTAACGTCTTCTTTTCCGATCTTTATATTTTCTGTAATGTTTTCAATGATTTTTCTTTTTTCTTCAGAAGTAAGCTGAGGCCAGCGGGAATAAAGGTCTTTGGCTTCATTGAATATCTGATCAGAGGATAAATACTGGATTTTAAGGAAGTCGATTTCTCCCTGAATCTCGGGAAGCTGATTGTCTATCTGTTTAAGCCTTTCTTCGAGTGGCCGGTAATGCTTTCCAAAGCTGTCCATAGAGATCTCATCATTGGTATAAGCCCGATATATTTTATCCATATCCTGTTCCGTTTTCCGCTTTTCTTCTCCATTTGTCTTTAGTAGGTTCTCTTTTTCTTTTATCACTTGGTCAGCCTGGCTGAGATATTTAGTGATCTCACCCGAAGAGAAAAAAAACGTTTTAAGCTGTTGGTGGAAGATTTCTTCTAAATCAGTTGTTCCGATTTTATTCCGGCATTTGTAACAGACGTATTTTGGAGAGTTCGAGGGAACGTACATCTTGTCTCCGCACTCGCAGAAGGTGTATCCGGCAAACAGCTGAACGGTTTTCCGAGTTGGTCTCTTGCCTCTTTTCTCCTGGTCGTCGAGGATCGCGTTGCACCGATTCCAGAGTTCTTCAGAGATTATGGGCTCGACCGGAACATTTATCCATTCGGATTGGGCTTTGATTATCCTTTTTTGGCCTTTATCGGGCGGTCCTTTGGTCCAATTCGCCCGGCGAAACCCTTTGGCCGTGGTATCTCTTAAAAGTCTTCCTACGGTCGTATCCGTGAATTTCGAGCCGTTTCTGGTTCGGTATCCGGCCTCGTTCAGGAGCCGTGCTATGGTTTTTTTCCTCTGGTGTTCAAGAAACATCTCATAGATCAGTTTCCGTATCGGCGCTTCTTTAGGGTCAGGCACAAGCTGTTTGTTTACCCATTGGTAGCCATAAGCCGCTTGTCCGCCTGTCGGTTTTCCGAGTTTTGCCCGAATAGGGACGGAGGCCGCGACCCGATCGGATATTTCTTCCCGCTCCCATTGGGCCATGGCTGCAATCATGGTATAGAAAAGCCGTCCAGCCGGGGAAGAGGTATCGATAGCTTCTTGGAGAGAGATCAGGTCGGCGTTATATTTTCTGAAAATGTCTGCAAATTCCAGCAATTCTCTGGTATTTCGGGCGAGTCGGGCCAGTTTGGAAAAAATGAGTCCGGTGATATGGCCGGACTTGATATGATCGAGCATTTTCTGGGTCTCCGGGTGACCCATGACCGACTTCCCGCTGACCGCCTCTAAGTGATATATCTCTTTTATTTGCCAGCCCTTGGATTCGGCATAGTATCGGGCGCGCTTCTCGTGATGTTCCGGGCTTTCGCCTTTGGCTTGGTCTTCGGTCGAGACCCGAATCCAAATGCCGACGGGCTTATTCTTTTCCATCTACTTCACTCTTGCACTTGAGATATTTTATCACAATAATCAATGCGGGGAGGAGGATTGAGAAAAGCGGTTGCTATTGAAATTTCAATTTGTAAAATATAAATTAAGAAAGCTATCCAGACGAAAGAATTGTGTTTAAAGCATATAGAAAATATCCCTGCCCCAAATGGTACGATCTTTTTGTAACCTGTCATACGCACGGCTGGGTTAATCTTGCTCCGTTCTCCTGGGATAAAAAGCACAGCCGCTTGGAATTTGCTCTTCTTATTGACAGCCAAGCCGTCGATGTTTCGATTCAGCAGGACGAGCGCTCTATCTCAGGAGTTATCTGCTCTAAAAAGAAGATCGAATCAAATTCTTTAAAACGAATTGATGCTGTGCTGGCTCGGATTCTCGGTTTGAAAGAGGAAACAACAGGGCTTTTCAAGATCGCCTTAAAAATAGGTGATCCATATCCAGGACTGGTACGAAAGGGGGCAGGCCGTCTTCTGCGCGGCGTAACACTATGGGAGGATGCCGCAAAAACTTTATTTACGACAAACTGCTCCTGGGCGCTAACGCAAAAGATGTGCGAGAAGATTTGTTCTGCTGACTATTCTGCTCCTGCTCCCAGCGGAAGATTTCCTTTTCCTTTGGCTTCTGCGCTGGCTGATGAGCGTCTTGACGATCTGCGCCGCAGAATTCCAATAGGTTATCGAGCGGTAGCGTTAAAACAGCTAGCCCGGTCATTTTCTAACGATTCCGGTCCAGCCAGCTTGGAAAACGCCACGCTGCCCTATGATGTCGCCTACGAAATGGCAGTTCGATTACGAGGCTTCGGGCCATATGCCGCTGCCCATCTATTAATCCTTGCCGGATATTATGATCGGATTCCAGTGGATTCTGAGGTCAACTCCTATATAAAGAAAAATTTTAGGTGCCGAAACGTTACGAGCTTTGTCCATAGGCATTATAGGCCTTGGGGCAAATATAAATGGTGGGGATTGAAGTTTGAAAAGATGCTAAGGCGGCAGAACTGGCTTGGCGACTAATTATAAAAATCCGCCAAGCGGAAATGAAGAAAGTTCGTATTCCAATTTGGCATATTACATAATGGAATATATACTTATAACATAAGCTATAATTTATGGCAAATACCATTTATTCAAAAGAACACAGCTCCTTGGTGGACAGGCTGAAGAAGGCTCGGCTTGAGGCTGGCCTTGATCAAGCGGCCGTAGCTAAGCTGTTGAAAAAATCGCAGTCATACATCTCAAAAATCGAATCTGGACAAAGACGGGTAGATGTAATTCAACTGAAGAAATTTGCGGATATTTATAAAAGAAATCTTAATTATTTTCTGAACAAGTAATTATATGAACAAACCCTTGTCCAAAAAAGAAGCTGCCGAATATTTGTCATTGGACGAGAAGACTTTCGCCAACTATTTTCAAAATGCAGATGAATTCAAGTGCATGGATAGGAAAAGCGGCCGGGGCCGGTATTATTTCATTAAGGACGAGCTAGCAGAATGGGCCGTAGCTTTTAAGTGGAGGACTGTAGAGCTGACGTTCGAGGATTACTCCCTTTGTTTGGATTTCGCCCTGGCTCAGCATTTCAGAGGGTACGTCTTATCTGATTGGGGGACGGCAAGGCAGAGAGAATTCGGACAAAAAATAACGAACTGGGTGAAAGGCCAGCTGGCGGAAGTCGCAGTTAAAAAATTCTTCGAAAAAGAATTTGATGTCAGCGTCGAATTGGATTTTGGAATCCATGATAATATCGTTCCTCAAGATATTATCGGTGTCATTGAAAAAGGAGAAAAGCGCGATCCGAAGATAGGAATAGGGATTAAATCATCAAAGCCGAAGAGCGCGTATCTTGTTTTGGGAGAGAACGAAATAAATATAAAAGAGCGAAGGTCTGAGTTTTATATCTTTTGCCGCCCTGACATCCCCGACGATCATTTGCTGAGGTTGACAAAAGATCGTGTAATACAAGTCATCAAAGGCGAACAGCACTTTCCAAGCTACAAGGATAAAATGCCTGATTTCTCCAATATGTTCTGCGAAATCGCGGGCTGGTGCCGTATCAATGAATTGGAGAAAGTGAACAGCATTCCAGGCCAGGAATTTGACGGGGTGCGCTTCGTTAAGAAATCAGGACAATTGCATAAAAACAAGGAAAGCTGGCAGGAGCTTTTAGGACTGCTCTAAGCCCGCGCATCAAAAAGTAACTTCTGGCCGCTGTTAGCCGAATCACTGTTGATTAGCTTGGGTGAAACCCATTTGTAGGGAATGCGGGCAAACGTTTTCAGAACCGCTTCAACGATCACCCTTGCACCCTGCGGCGGGACGGCCATTCCGATTTGCTTCCTGACGGATTCTTTGGAGCCTTCAAATACAAAATCATCGGGAAAGGTCTGAATTCTGGCCCGTTCTCGATTGGTAAGAGCCCTGTTTTCACTCCAATGATATCCATGAGTTCCGCCCCCTCCGCTGCCTGTAATGGTATAGGACGGCTTGTCTGGGTCTAGCCTTTTGTATATCTGGCTTAATCTAGCTTGTTTCACATTCAACTGCAAATGCTCGGGCAGGCCACTGAACCAGGCATTCTCGCCCGGAGGTATATGCTTAAGTCTTTCAACGACACGATTGGATTGAGCAGTCATCTCCTGGTTCGGCGTAAAAGCTGGAATGGGAGGGTTTTCAATGGCCGATCTAGCGGAAACGTATTTATTGACCGTAGTCGGAGCGGGGACTTTGAATTCCAGATTTAAATCTTTCCGAATTCCAATTATCACGATCCTGTGCCGCGTTTGAGGAACGCCGTATTCCTCAAATTTGTATAAATGCGCAATCAGGCGATACCCTTTGCCCGCGTGTTCGAGATCATGGAGAATTTTTGAAAATGCAGATCCGTTGTTGGCGCTCTGCAGCCCGCCAACGTTTTCAGCAATAAACCATTTTGGATTGCAAAGGTCTATTGCTTTTGCGCCATAAGTATACAAAGGCCCGTATTTACCGTGAAAACCTTTTTGCTCTCCGACAACGCTGAAATCGTTGCAGGGAAAGCCAAACGCCAAGGCGTCAAAAGCAGGGATATCATCAAAATCAACGGATTCGATTGGAGCGCAGATAACCCTTTTGGCATTCCCGCCGTGGATATTGCGGGCAAAGGTTTTGCAGGCGTCAGGGTCAATATCATTTGCCCAGACGGGCTTGACTTTATATGTTTTGCCCTTTGAATCGGTGACAAAAGCGGACATCGCCCCAAAAGACAGGCCGCCCGGTCCGCAGAATAACTCAGCCAATTTGAATATTATTTCCTGTTTCATAGTATTTGCATAACTCTTTTAGTTAATTTTGTTTCGTCTGCCGTCTGGCATTCCCATATCTTATGGACTTTCCAGCCGAGCTTTCTTAGAGCCCGAACATCCTGTTTCTGTTTTTTAATATTTCTTTTCAGTTTCTTCTCCCAGTAATCTTTGTTGGACGCGGGCAAAGCTTGCTTTTTGCAGTTCTTATGCTGATGCCAGAAGCAGCCGTTGATGAAAATAATCGTTTTGGCTTTAGAAATCGTTATATCGGGCCTTCCAGGCAGTTTCGAATTATGGAGGCGGTATCGAATCCCTATTTTTGAAAGCACCTTGCGGACGACCAGCTCAGGCTTTGTGTTCTTGCTTCTTATTCGAGACATGCAAAGTGTTCGCTGTTCTTTTGTCAGATTATCCATTAGACGACTCTGCTGGTTATAATGCCTCTGACTTCGCCTTCAATCCTGAACTTTTTGGAGGCCAGAAAGGGAGGATGTTTGGAGTTTTCTGAAATGAGGATCGTATTTTTGCTTTCTCTTTTAATTTTCTTTATCAGCGCCTCTCCGTTGTTAATGCAGACAACGATTCTACCGTTTTCAGCCGAATTGCATTTTCTGGCTATGATCAAATCTCCTTCATGGATTAGAGGCTCCATGGAATCGCCTTTAGCCTTCACCATGAATGCTTCGCTTGCTGGAAAGGAAATCAGCCTGGCCGATAGAGGAATCCTGTCAATAGGGTCGCCCTCTAAAATCGATCCTCTAGCTCCGCAGTGAGCCAGGCCGTATAGGTTTAGATAGACGATTTGCTTTTCCGGCCCATCCTTCAATATGTGATAATCCTTTGGATTCAGCGGATTCTTTTTCAAGAATCCTCTTTTTTCCAGTTGAGCGATATGATAAGCAACTACGCTCGTAGATGAAGCGTCCAGCATGCCCTGTATCTCTCGGATCGTCAGGGGATCTTCGATATTGTTTTTCAAAATATCTAACAGCTTCTTTTGAATCGGATGGAGTTCTTTATACATAAAATTGACTCTGTATATATTTTAACATATATAATTGTTGTGTCAAGAACATATTGATTTGTTCTAATAGTTGTTCTAATATTTAGGTGGGGTTTATTAAAAAAATGGTTTTAAGATACTCACAAAAACACAAGGCTCAGAAAAATAGGCTATATCAGTACTCTGGGAAAAAGCCCTGTTATTATTGCGGCAGACCTACTCAAGACAAAATGCGTCACAGCAGAGAGCACGCGCCGCCAAAAATGATGTTTGAATGCTTTGAATGCAATAGCATTACCGTTCCGGCATGTGAAGATCATAATACGAAGAAGAATATAGGCGATCGAGCTATTGTGACAGCAATGATTATGGGTGCACGCCAAGTTTTAATTAATTACCCCCAAAGCACGAGGATTACCGATAATGTTTTACGAGCGATTAAAGCAGTTGAACCGCATTTTTCTCAAGCTATGAATGAGGTGCAACTTCAAAAACTTTTAGTCGATCCACCTCCAACTAAAGACTTTAATCTTCCCTATATTAAGCCCCAAACGAAAATCCATGCTTGGTTACGCCAACTAACTGCGGCCATGATTTGGAGCATAATCGGAAAGCATGATTCATATTTTAATTGGGATAAAACATGGGTATGGAGTCCAGGGTATGTTTCAACTTCTGGTCCACTTACAAGAGAAGAAGCAACACAAAGATTTATTCAAAACAAAAATATCGAATCAAAACTGAATGTTCTTAACTGGCATCTCGGATGGACTGCAAAACCGAGGGAATATCCAAAGGATATTTATGCTTTTGAATTGTGCTTTTTTGATTATCCTGAAGAATGGAATGGGATGAATATCATGTTTAAGCACCGTTTTTACAATGACATTTCTGTCTGGTACACATGCTTCATGGTATCGCCAAAAACAAAAGAATGCATAATAGAATTCGTTGGTAGATAGATATAGAAGAATAGAAACGAAATAAGAAAAATAGAAAGACTTATAAATTGAGGCGGCCGGAGGCCGGTTGTTTTCGGCCTTCCGGCTGAGACAGTGGCCGCATGACAGCGGAATGTTGCGCCTCATTATTATAGACGTAAGGGGATTCCATATATTCTCATTTAATTGGATTAAATTGAAAAATTAATAAAAGGGGGATAATATTAAAACATGGGAACAAACAATAGCGATATCCTTAAGCAAATAACTCCTTGGCCGAGAGGATCTGAATGGAGAAAGTGGGATTTGCATATTCATATACCAGGAACAAAACTTAATGATGGATATAAATTTAGTGATAATAAAGACGCCTGTGATGTATTCTGCGATAAGATAGAACAATCCGATGTCGAGGTTTTTGGTATAACTGATTATTTCTCTGCGGACTGTTATAAGACTTTTATCGAGAAATATCAAAGTAAATATCCCGAATCGAAAAAGAAATTTTTTTTAAATATCGAATTAAAACTTAATGAATCGGTAAATAAAATACCAGAAGAAGTTAATGTCCATTTAATATTTAATCCATCAACTCTGGATAAAGTAGATAAATATTTGAGCGAATTAAAAGTTATCAAAACAGGAAAGGATGAAAGGCCAATAAAATGTTCGGAATTAAAAAACCAACTTGATTATGAATCAGCGACAGTTACGAGGCAAGCTATCAAAAGTGCTTTTGAAGAAACTTTTGGTAAAAAAGCTATACAACGCAATCACTTCCTTATTTTTACAGCTGCTAATTCTGATGGTATTCGACCGGAGCGAGGTGTAAAAAGAAAGGAAAGTATCAGTGACGAGATTGACAAATTCAGCGATGGATTCTTCGGAGGCACCCAAAACCAGGAATACTTTCTAAATACTAAAAGACTTGAGGATAACGAGTTGACAATTGGTAAAAAGCCAGTCATTGCAGGTAGCGATATACATTCTTTTGATGATCTAGATAAATATTTGGGCAAAAGAGCTTTAAGAAAAGACAAAAATGGCAAGGAAATAATTATTAAAGATGTAACTTGGATAAAAGCAGATCCCACTTTTGAAGGTTTAAAACAAATAATTTATGAACCGGAACCCGGGGAACGTGTTTGGATTGGTCCTATTGAACCTGATAAAAAGAACGAATACCAGGTTATAAAGAAAATAAAATTTAATAATAGTAAAGATTTTCCGGATGAGATTGTATTCAATAAAAACCTTTGTTCAATTATAGGAAGCAGGTCAGCCGGTAAGTCTGCTTTACTTGCTTATATAGCACACGCTATTGATAAAGAATTAGTCGAAAAATTAATTGACGGCCCAGGAGAAGGCGAAGAATATCATTGGGACAAAATAAAGATAGATCATACAATTGAATGGGGTAATGGCTTATCTAATGACGAAAGTCTTGGAAAGATTGTTTATATACCTCAAAATTATCTATTTAATAAAAGTAAAGATTCCGAAGAAATAAAAAAGAAAATTGAGCCAGTATTGTTTAAACGTTTTCCTGAATTTGAAATAAGATACAAGCAAGCAAAAAGCCAGTTAGATAATTGTAATGAACATATTTTAGAGAAAGTTGAAAACTGGCTCAGATCATCTGATTCAATCGTATCAATTGAAGAAGATTTAAGAAATATTGGGAATAAGGAAATTATTAAGAAAGAAAAACAAGAGATCGAATCAAAGATAGAGACCCTCAAAAGAAAATATCAGCTAAGCGGAGATGACGTAAAACAGTATCAGGATATTAGCGCTGAAATATCTGAGTATGAAATAGAAATTAAACAAATTAAAAAAGATATTTCTCAACTTGCGCACGTATCAGAAGAAATTCATTACTTTAGCGGATTAAACTGGAAATTTACTCCCGATCTAGAAAATTTGCCTGATAAATTACATGAGGCGATCAAAAAAGAATTAATAGAAATTAGAGATAAGCTCATAGAAAAAGCTAACCAACAAGTTATTGAATACAAAAAATCTGCTGAAAAAGAGAAAAAGGATATTGAGGAAAAAATATCAAAGAATAAAGAAGACCATAAAGACCTATTAGAAAGATATCAAAAAAATGTTGAACTGGAAGGGCTTATAAAGAAGCTTATTGAATACAAAGAGACTATAAAATATATAGATGATACTGAAAAGAAAAAGATAAAAAATCAAAAGAAAATGGAAGAGTATGAAAAGTCCATCAAAGCAGAAATAAAAGAGAAGCAATCTACTCTAATTAAGCTAAAAGAATTCTTAGAAACTACGAATCAAAGCATAATTAAAGATATTAGATTCGGTATTGAATATGGATTAAATCTAAATGATATAGAAAAAGTTGCGAAGAAAGTGAATTTGAGAGATAAAACAGATTTTGTTGAAAAGAACGAACTAAATATTGAATTAACTAGAAATCAACCAGCAAAATTTATACAAGCAATTTATTATGGGAAACAGAAAATAAATATTGGTAATGAAAAAAACGAAGTTGTAAAGGAAATATTAATGCTAACGGAAAATATCCTATTTAATGCTGAAATGGAAGGAGATCGAATAGGAGGATTTTCGGAAACGACTATGACACCCGGACGACGCGCGCTATTCCTTTTAAAACTCATTTTGGCTGAATCGGAAGATACTTGGCCAATCTTTATTGATCAACCGGAAGATAATTTAGATAGTAGGTCTATTACTAAGGAGATAGTGCCGTTTTTAAAAAAGAAGAAAAGGGAACGCCAGCTCATTATGGTTAGCCATAATGCGAATCTTGTTATAGAAGCCGATTCTGAGCAAATTATTGTAGCTAATAGATATGGTAGCGATAGAAAAAACACCGATGGCAAACAATTTAATTATTTAACTGGCAGCATCGAAAATACAAAAGAAAGAGACGAAAAATGTGAAGACACGTTGAAAGCGCAAGGCATTCGTGAACATGCTTGCGACATATTAGATGGTGGTGAAGTAGCTTTTGAACATCGGAGAAATAAATACAACTTAACAAAAATATAAATATGCTATTCACTTCCTAGGAAAAAAAAAGGAGATGCTAGTGCATCTCCTTTTCCGCTCTGCCATTTATTAAAAACACGGGCTTATAAGGATTTAAAGAACAAATCTACGGCTCATCCAGGGCCTTGAATTCCTCGACCGGCAGGGTGATGAGACGCCCCCCGATCCGCTCCATTTCCACGGACTTTTCCCAGGATTCTTCTTTCTGGGCCGCGAACGTCAGAGCATTGGCGATCCCGTACTTGTCGAATTCCGGCTCCGCTCCGAAGGCCATAAGGATGTTGTTCTTCTGGATTTCGCTGAGCTTGTAGTGATCGGCCACGTTGCTGATGACTTTCTGTGGATTTCTGACCTTGATTTCTGTGGATTCCCGTAGAACCTCAACGATCCCTCCGAATCCTTTGAAAAGCTCCCGAATCGAACGCCGGAGCGAGAGATAAACCATCTCATCGGCCAGCTCGTCACCGTTTCCGATATGGATCTCCCGCGTTACCAGTTCCTCGACGATCAGGCCGTTGGAGCATTTGACCCGGAAAAGCCGGGGTTCAACCCTAAGGGCTTTATGACCGGTCTCGGAATTGGTAAGAAACAGGCCGCCGGTGATCAAATCGTCCTTGTGACGGACGAAGTCCCTCAGGCTCTGGCTTTTGACCTTGATATTCATCTCGATCCCGGAAAGGAAGCAGTCTTCGATTTCTGCTGAATGGGCTTGCAGTTCATTCAAAGCGCAGAGCAGAACGTCCAAGTGGTCGATAACCCGGTAGCGATCGCTGAGAAAAGCGCGGATGGAATCTCCCAGGCCACGGATGAAGAAATCTTTTTTGCTTCTTTCGAGCCAGGTATTCACGTTCCGGGCCAGAAGGTCCGGCGTTTCTTCCTCCATCCGGTGATAGTACTTCAAGGGGATTTCAAGCTTGTCCGCGATCTGGTTGTGGCAGGATTCATTGATCGGAAAGAGCTTGTCGGCCTTAATTTGGAATCTCGGCCTGTTTTCGTCCAGAACCATCTTGATCTGCGAAGAATTCAGTTTTTTGTCCCATTTCAAGGGCTTCTGGGTTTCCAGTTCCTGAATCAGACTTTCTAATTTCATGAGGACCTCCATTGGTAGATTGTTAAAGAACATAGAGAAAGAGCGGGGCAGAGAGGATATATATAAATAAAAGAGTGTTAAGGTGCTTTAGTGCCCAACGCCTGAATAATATCGCCATTTTTCAATGAGCGTTTTTATTTTTCTCGGTTTTGGAATTCCTTTAAAATTCATCTGTCCATAGGTTCCGGCTGATTCAATTGCTAAATCGCCATAGCCCAGGATTCTTCCCAAAATTCCGAAGGTACAGGTCATATCTTCAATATTCGGTAATCGAACAGACATATATCGCTTTCCGATAATGCCACGTTCTTTTATGAGCCGGAAATTCGTTAAATAAAGTCGATTAAATTTCCAATCCAGATAAAAGATGAGACTGATAAAAATAAGAACAAACAAAGCAGCGATATAGCAGTAGTGCTCGAGAGAACCTACTATAAATTCCAAAAACGGGCAGGCGAAAAAATAGTATAAAAAGAAAAACAGAAATATCTGGCCAATGGAGACGAGAAGGAACAGCCAATGCGGATTGGCTTGGAAGACAATTTGTTCATTGGGCAGAAGAAATGATCTATTTTTAGAAAGATAATTGTTGACCATTTGAATTATGAAGATGATATGGCTGAGAAAGCATTTGTTGTTCTACAACACTTTTCGGCCTTGTATATTGCTTCCTTGAAAACTCGATAATTTCTTTTTTGTGCGATGTGTTCATTTCCCTTAGTTTAAGTGTGATTGCGCTGAAAGGCTGCGAGGTGACTCCGTCGATCATGAGTTTGAGGTAGATATGGAAATTCGGGAGCTTGATTAAATCTTCTTCATTGAATACCGGCGAAAATTCCTGGGCTAAATACTTCGCGTCTTCAGCGCCGATCCTGAAGGAAATGATTGTCCCGACATTCCCGAAAATTGCGGCCCGGATTCTTTCATCCAATTGTTCGATATATTGATGGGCGAGAATAAGGTTTAATCCGTACTTGCGAGATTCGGACAAGATGTCAGCGAAGGATAAGGTGATGAAGTTGTGAATTTCATCCACATAGAAATAGAACGGCTTTCTTTGCTCTTCAGGCTGATCCGTACGGCTCAGGGCGGCTAGTTGAATCTTAGTAACAATCAACGCGCCCAGCAGAGAGCAGTTGTCTTCTCCGATCTTTCCTTTAGCCAAGTTAACAATGAGGATCTTGCCTTCATCCATTGCCTGCCGAACATTAAAAGTATTTTCTTTCTGGCCGACAATATTTCTTAGCGGAATACTGATTAAGAATTGGCCGATCTTATTGAGAATCGGAGAAATCGCTTCTGACTTGAGCCAAGCTGAATATTTCTCGAATTCCGAGAGCCAAAATTCCCTGACCTGGGGATGAGTGATGTAAGTTAGAACGTTCTTTCGGAAATCGTTATTCGTAAGTAGTTTTGGCAAATCCAGAAGTGTGCTATTCGGATATTCGAGAAGCGAAAGAAGCGAGTGACTTAGAATATGCTCCAATCTCGGCCCCCAGGATTCTGACCAAATCTTTTTGAAAGTCGAGATAATTCCCGAAGCGATTAGATGATGAAAATCTCTTGGTACTTTTTCTAATGGGTTGAACGCTATGGGATTATCCAAATCTGCGGGATTGAAATAGATGATATCTTTGATTCTTTTCTTGGGTATGTAATCCAGAATTTCTTCGGCCATGTCGCCGTGAGGGTCGATCAATGCAACGCCATAGCCGTTCTTGATATCCGAGATCGCCATATTCTCGATTAAGGTAGATTTTCCGGTACCGGTCTTACCGATGATGTACATATGGCCGCGCCGGTTCTTTTGTTTAATGCCGAATAGCTTTCTGATGTCGCGGTAATCGGTTAAGGCAAACGGAGTGATGCGATTAATTTTCTGAGAATTCTCCATATATCTTCATCATAAGTCCCCAATAAATCCAATAAAAGACGGGAATAATTCGCTATTTCAGCATTTTCTCCCGTCTTGTTTGTCTCTATCAGTGCGCTAAGCTGAAAGTAGATCTTTAAAATTCAAAGGAGAAAAAAAATGAAAGACAAGGCACGACGGATGGAAGTCAGAACTGTGGACGGAAAGGTTATCCTCGTTCTCTATCTCTACGAAGAGATAGCCTTAGAGGATCAACCGAAGGCAAAAGAAAGCCCGAAGCCGGACGCTGGCCAGGCCAAGCCCCAAAACAGCAGCCCGTCAAAAGAGAATCCTCCGATGACTGACGCCCAGAAGCGGTATCTCTTCAGGATTATGGCTGAGAAAGGCTACGAGAACGACCAAGGATACGCCAAACTCAAAGAGCTTTTCCAGGTCGATTCTCTGAAAGAGGTCACGAAGCTTGAAGCTTCGCGGATGATCGAACGGCTTCTCGATGAAGCCAAAGGCGAAAGCCATGACGCCATACCTTTCTAGCTCTCAAATCAATCTTTATCTGCTTTGCGGTCTGAAGTACAAGTTCCAGTACATTGATGAGATCCCGAAACGCTTCAAATCTTCAGGACTGGCTTTTGGCAGCGCGATCCATTCTGCTCTCTCCTGGTATCACAAGCAGATGATGAACGGAAACGGAGTGACGATCGACCGCCTGCATAAGATTTTCGATGCGGACTGGTACAGTCTGAAAACGGAAAATGAGATTCGCTTCAAAGCCGGGGAAGAAGAGATGAAGCTTGTCGTCCTGGGAAAGGAGATGCTGGCTCAGTATTTCGAGCTTCCGAAAAAGAAAGTCAAGGGTACGGAAATTCCGTTTTCTGTCCCGCTCTTCAATTCCGAGAACGGCCATAGCGCCGCCATCGAGCTGGAAGGGGTGATTGATCTAATCGAGGAGGATGACTCGATCACGGAATTCAAGACCTCGGCCCAGACCATGGACCCTCAGGAAGTCGAAAACCATCTCCAACTGACAATCTACAGCTATGCTTTCGAAAGGATCAGCCACAAGCCGGCTAAGTCTTTAAAGATCGTTAATTTCGTCAAATCCAAGAAGCCTAAGCTGATCACGATGGATACAATGCGAGACAAAGACGACTACCAACGGCTCTACCTCCTGGCCGGACAGATTCTCAAAGGAATCCAGCAGCGCGTCTTTTTCCCGAGAACCAGTTTCATGTGTAAGGACTGTGAGTACCGAGAGAACTGCAAAACGTGGAAAGGGAATTAGCTCTTTTTTTAAACAAAACAAGGAAGCAGAAATCTGCTTCCTTTTTCTCTAAAATAAATCAATTTGAAATTGAAAAAACGCTCTAACTCCTTGACTAGAATAAAATTAGGTGCTATACTAATATCATTAGGGATGCAGAGAAGCGGTGTATTTCATTGATGATGTACTTTACATATTGATCCGCAAGCGCGGTCAAAAATCTGTCTTGCTATTGCGACCAGAATTAGCAGGACAATAAAATAAAAAAAGAAAGGAGGTGATTCAGGTGAAAAAGATTTTTTCAATGATGTTGATGGGTGTGACGCTAGGATGGATGATTTTCAGTATCGGTTGTAATCTGACGGAAGGGCCCGACATTTATCCCACCAGAATCGTAAAATTTCGTTACGTAAGAATTTTTACGATAACATGTTCGACCTGCCCGGATATGACCAGTAGGGGCGGGACGCTATTAAGCGAATCAAAAGGGATCGAACAAACTTCTCAATTTGTTCAGATTGGAAGCGAAGAATGGATCTCTCAAAGAAGTATGTATTGCGACAATAGCACATATTTCTTTTGTGTCAGGGATTTCAAGGTTGATTCCGAAAATACAATTGCAGAACTGGTTTTTGCCTGCTATGAAGGTTACCCCGAAATTGAATTAGACGCTTCTGACAACACCTGGATGTCTGGCAAAATGGCTAAGTTCGTTGTAGGAGAAGACGAACTCAGAAAGGATTAAAAGGGCGGTAGATGATAACTATCGCCCTCTTTTTATTTTTATGATATAATTAATACATAATTAATATATTTTAAATAATTTTAAATAAATGAAATACAAATATTTAATTTTTACAATATTTTTATTTATTATTTTAATTACACCAATTTTGGTTCGCGCATATGGAGGAGCCGATTTAGGGTGTCTTGGTTCCGATGGTTGTTGTAAATCCGGTTGTCTTCCAAAAACTGTTAATTGTCCTGATACTCGTGCTGGATGTATTGTACAGTGTAAGGATACAAGCCAAGAGTGTCCACCTTTAGATAACTATGAATGTGCCTATTGCCACGGACCAGGATTTCGTGTGCAAAAATGTTTTTATGCGGCAATTCCCCCTATTTGCTCCATTACTGCTTCACCCTCATCTATTAGTCTGGGCGATTCATCTGTTTTAACCTGGTCAGCAAACATCGATTCCATTGGTTCCAGTTGTACAGCTTCTGGTGGCTGGTCAGGGACTAAAACAAAAACAGGGAATGAAACAGTTTATCCCACATCCACCACCACATATAATCTTACTTGTAAAAATGTTTGTGATAGCACAGAATCAGCAACTTGTTCGGCTACAGTCACGGTTAGTACTGTTCCTGCTTTTAATTTTAATATTACGACAAATCCAACTTCTGGTTCAGTAACAAGGGGTAATTCTGTTACCACTGCTGTAACCGTTACCAAAACTGCTGGAACTGGAGCAACAGTAAATCTTACTGCTACTAGTTTACCAACAGGAGTAACTGCTTCTTTTAATCCATCTAGTTGCAATCCTGGTACTTCTTCCTGCACTTCTACTCTTACGCTTTCTGCCAATTCTACTGCTCCGGCAATTACAAGTGATGCTATTACCGTTACTGGCACGAGCGGAGCTACATTTCACAGCACTACATATAATTTGACCGTTGTTGTTCCTGTTGCTTTTAATTTTAATCTTACAGCAAATCCATCTTCGGGTTCGGTGGTAAAGGGTCACTCTACTACCTCTACTATAACAGCAACGAAAACTTCTGGAACTGCCGAAGCAGTATCATTTTCTATTTCCAGCACCCTTCCAACGGGAGTAACGAAAAGTTTTTCTCCAACGAGTTGCACTCCAAATTCCACTTGCACTTCTATACTTACCCTTACCACTACCAATTCTGCTTCGCCTGGTACATATAACATTACTGTAAAAGGAACTAGCGCTAGTGCAAGCGATACCGTTGTTTATGCTTTAAATATTACTGTTCCGGTTTCTTGCACAATTACAGCCAATCCAGATTCAGGCAAGGAAGCATTAAGCGATGTTGATTTAACAGTTAATGTAACTGGAGGCACGGGTAATATTGTTTATAAAATGGATTGTACTGGTCTTATGCCCTATGATTTTACGTCGCCGTCCACTTCTGCCACTTCTTATACTAAATCCGATTTATGCAATTATTATGAAGTGGGAACGCATATGGTTCAGGCAGAAGTAACCAGGGGGAGTAGTGATCCAGTTACTTGTACAAACACGGTTACACTTTACGCTCCTACTCTTTCTTGTACACTTTCAGCTACTCCATATTCGGGCTCACACCCATTAAGTGGTGTGATATTAAAAGCTGATGTTTCCGGCACAGCCACGGGAACAATTAATTATACTTTTTATTGTAATCGTAATGATACTAGTACTGCTATTAATCCTGTTCCTCCTAATCCTCCCTGGAATTATAAAAAAGACGGTATAACCACGGAACCTTATTCGGCGCCAGCAACTACTTGTAATTCTGTGTATGCCAATTCTGGAAATTATACGGCCAAAGTTATTGTAGAAAGAAGCAACGCAGTACCAACCCAGTGCCAAAAAACGGTTACGGTTACAAATGATCCTCCTGTTGCCAGCGGTTTAAGCGTTACTTCATCCAGCCAATGTATTACTGCTCCATATTACAGTTTTTCTTGGACATATTCGGATTCTGATGATGATAATGAATCGCAATTTTTGTTTCAAATAGACAATAATAGCAATTTTTCATCGCCAGTGATTGACAGGTCAATCAGCGTAGATTATCCAAGTCCGAGCTCTAATAATCAAACGGTAACCTTGGCCACAATTATAACCGATGGCTACTTATCGTTTAACACAAAATATTATTGGAGAGCAAGAGTAATAGATGAATACGGCGCGACCTCTAATTGGGTAAATGGTTCTTCATTTATCACTCCTGCTCATCATTATCCAATGCCCGATTTTACAAACGTACCCGCAAGACCAAATGTTGATGAAACGGTGCAATTTACCGATGCTTCAAAATGTTTTGATGATAATCCTGTTGGCAGTGGTTGTTCAACAGCAACCGGCGACAGTTATAATTGGATATTTACGGGCGGAACGCCAGGCTCTTCGACGCTTGAAAATCCGACCAGCAGATTTATGACCCCAGGAAAACACAATGTTACATTGCAGGTTAGTGATAGTGATGGATTTGCTTGTTCTAAAACCAAATCATTAAACGCCAATTATCCTATGCCGACGTGGAAAGAAATTTTACCCTTTTAATTTTATTGATAAAATTATTGTGAGATATAATTTATTTACGAAAATAACAATTGTGAATATTTATTTTCAAGAATTGACAAACAATAAATGTTTTTCCGATATTAATATAAAAGGCACGTGCGCGTTTGTGCCTTTTTATTAAAGCCAAATGAGCCCTAGTGAAGCCTTCTTAATCTTTACGAAATATTAATTGCTTGTTATCCTTATATTTAGCTGATTTTTATCCTCAGATTTAGAAAAGAGGATAGAGGGATTGTCTGAATTTTCCATAATCCATTTTCGAATATTATTTAATTCGCAGCCACAGTCAGCGCATTATCGAGCTACCGAGACGGATCACTCGCCACTTTATTTTTAAATAAAATTGTGATGTAATCTATACATGGAAAATTCTTTAGAAAAAATCAGGGAAGCATTATTAAATGCCTTTTTATGTTTATCGCCAGAAACAGCACATCTTAGAGACATTGCTTACGCCAAAGTGATTCTTTGGGTTCTTTTTATTGAATACGATCGCTCTCTGCAGATTGATGAAATAGCAAAAAAGGGGGCCGAGCTCATACAGGTAGCTTCCTTGCCTGTTGAATCGTTTGAAACCGCTATAGAGATTTTACAAGGGAGGCGAATGGTCGTTAAAAAAGAGGAATTGTGGTCACTTGTTCCCAAAGAGAAAGAGAACCTTGAGAAAACATTAAAGCATTCGGAAGAAGTTACAGAGGATATTTTAAATCGTCATTTTAGTAAGAAAATTGACCGAGAAGCCCTCCGGCATTGGTTTAATGAAGCGAACAAGGTATATTTCGGCGCGCAATCACAGAATCTTTTATCGCTATATAACGATGGAAATATGCCGATGCTTCGCGTTGACGAAGTTATCCGGCCGTTAATAAAACATTTTAAGATGAATCAATTTGAGGGAGATCTGCTCCAAGGATACAAAGAATTCTTAACAAGCGACAATAGCGACGACATAGATAGAGTGTTTAGATTCATGGGTTCGCTTCTGTCGGCCAAAATCGTCTCTGCCGAGATTAGCCCGGAAGTGCTAGCATTGGATCGTTACAAAAATGCGGATTTCATCATAGATACGAATGTTTTGTTTGCAATGACCGCATACAAAAACGAAACGACCGAAAACGCTTTAAAAGCACTGGGACGTTCAGCTAAGGCGCTTGGAATAAATATTTATATTGCTGATTTTACAACGGAAGAATATGAAACTGTCAGAATGAGAGAGCGCGCGGTTTCAATCAATCTTTGGAAAAGCTTTAGCTTCGAGACCCTTAAGGGCATGGACCGGAAAGATATCTTTTCGCAAGGACTTTTAAGAACAGGATGCCGTACCACACAGGACGTTGAAAGATTTTTTGACGAGGGATTAAAAACTCCATCGAAATTGGGAGAGGTTGATATCGAGATGTTGACAGGCATCAATGTCGAAGGAACTGAATTTAACGCGTCAGCAGATAGCGTGTTATTCAATAAGATCCAAGGCATATATGAAGAATTTGCGGGTAGAAAAAAATCTGAAGGGCCCGCAAGGCACGATACGCGCCTTTGGAAATTAGCTCAATCACGCGATAAACATAGGAATGCATTCGTGTTGACCGTTGATCAAACAATGACCGCATTAGCCCTTAAAGAAGCCGGCCCAAAAGACGACCCCTTATGGCAAAACCTTTTCGGGTTGGTTCAAATTCTTGCCTTGAATGGTGGCGGTGCTACATATGATCCATCTGACCTGGCCCCTCTCTTTAGGATATTCGCTGATTTCGACGATTTAACGAATAAAGAAAAATATGATAAGCGTGACTTAATATTACTGTCTGAAAAAACGGAACGAGTGAGAGAGCTCCCCGAAACAAAAATAAAAGCGACTCTTTTAATTATCCATAGGGCTCGTCTTTCCAATAACGCCGCTATGATGCACGATGCAGTGGTAGAAATTGAAAGGACTTTACGTCAGGATGACATAGCCAAAGACCAAACGATTCGGGAACACGAATCAACGATATCCGATCTCGGATCGCAATTAACTAACGAGAGGGCAGAAAAGAAAATCTCCAAGAAAAAAGTAGTTTGGCTTTGCTTTACTATAAAATCGGCCGTAGCATTGCTCGTTGATTATATTTTGTTTTTTTATCTCTGGGACAATTTTGTAAGCGCTTTTGCGACCAAGAATAATTTTGAGGTCGTTCAGATTATCGCTCAAATTATAGCCCCACTTTCGTATATCTTCGCGAGCCTTTTAAAGGCCGTAAAATCTGTAAGACAGATCAATAAAGATTAGGCTGGATAGTTTTTAGGAAACCGAGACGCACCAGTGAAACACCGCCAAAACCCTTGATTTCCATCTGGAAACATCGGTTACAAATTGAAATGCTAAGCCCAATTTACCGAATCCGGCAAATTCTCCCTACTTGTTTTAAAGCCAACTCAGACCTAGAATAAATCTCAGAAGGGGATTGGAAGCGCATCCTCGGTTGGCTTTTCCAAATCAGGAACGTCATAAGCATCAGCATTTCTGATGATCCAAGTTCGAACTTTCTTCATTGCGCGGAGCACGATGGGAATATTGGAGTAGAGATCGTTTTGTTTAGCTTCATTTTGGTCTGATTTTTCAGGTTCGAACCCGTACCTGGCCGTAGGAACCTCCTTCACGACCGTTCCTATAGCCGTGAAAGGTATTTTAAGATCAATATGAAGTTTTTTGTCTTTTAAAATCAGGTTCGAGCCAAGAGCTTTTAAAATCTTAAACTTCTCCAAGAGTGTCCCATTTTCAAACCAATATCGAGCATTGAGTGCGAAGTTGAAAGTTCTTTCTCCTTTTTGGAGCCACTTCTCGATACCGCCGCTTTTATCATTTATAATTTCTTCAAGTCGGGTTTTCTCTCTTAAAAATCCGATTTTTTGTTTTCCGTATTCTTCGTCTGATAGAAGACTCCCATCAGTATTTGCAGGAGAGATTTTCAATTGGAAAAGATTATCGAGTTTCTTAAGGCAGTTGTCATAAGCTTTTCTTTGAGAAGCAAAGATTGATTCTCTTGAATAAGCTTCTTTCTCGTTTTCTTCTTTTAGATTATTTATAGCCCAATTTTTAAATCCTTCCGAGATATGGATGTTTGATAGATAAAAATCAATCTGTTTTTCGAGTTCATTTACTTCTATATATCCCTGGGAGCAATCTGGCATTATTTTCTTTGTGCAATGATAATAGACATAATTGAGGATAGTGGGTTTCTTCATTATCTCAATAGGAGTAGCACACTTTGGACATTCGTATCTGTTATTTAAAGAGAATTTGTATTTGCACTTCGAGCAGATGATTTGGTTTTTTTCTTCTGCCGTGACCGTGGCTCCGCACTCTCCGCATCGAATAAGACCAGTAAACGCAAATTCGTGTTTTTTGAGTCTAGGCTTGCCATTTTTACCCAGAAGTATTTGAACTTTATCGTATTCCTTTTGAGTAATCATCGGTTCGTGGCTTCCCTTTAACCAGTTGCCACTTCCTTTCGGGTATTCAAACCAGCCCGAATAAAAAGGATTGGAAAAGAGCCGGTAGATGGTGCTTTTTACCAATGGCTTTCCTTGCCGAGTTTTGTATCCCCAGTCGTTATTTGCTATATAAGCGATCTTTGGCGGGGTGTAATTTCCTGTGAGCATCATGTCCCACATCCTTTTTATTAGAGAAAATCTTTCGGGATCTTTAAGAATTTCTTTTTTTCCTTTTTCCCTTGTTTTTTCATTTAAATAACCAAGAGGCGCAAGCGTTGGAAGCCAACCCTTTTCAGCTTTCGTTTTAAGCCCTCTTTTAACGTTCTTTCCCAAATCCAAGATAAATTGGTTTGCCATTCCGAACTCGACATTCATCAATAGGACATTGTCTTCAGGAAAGTAGGCTCTATCGAAGGTCTGGATATGTTTAATAATCCCCTTTTGGAGCATCCAACTGATCTGGCCTCCGTCAATAGGATTTCTTGCCAAGCGATCCAGTTTCCAACAGATAATCCCATCGGCCTTCTTCTGACTAATTCGTTTTAGCATTTCGTTAAAATGCGGTCGGCCTGGCGACTTTGCTGACCGAGATTCAATAAGGATGTCAATAACGGAGAGATTTAATCTCTCGGAGAGTCGTTTTAGTTCGTTTATTTGAGATTCAAGCGAAAGGACCTGTCGGTCTTCGGCTTCTGTAGATTTTCGGCAGTAGATGAAATAGCGAAGCATAAGATATTAAGGCATGGGAACCCGTTAATGGGTCTCAAAGAGACCTTTTTGATAAAGATTCCCAAACCTTTTTATAAAAAGGTTTATTAATTTAATTGTAGCGCGAAGATTAATATTGTCAAAAAAAAGCGCCCGAAATTATGAGGATTCCGAGAGGCTTTTGTTTTCCTTATTTTTATCTTCGGGTATCGGCCGATAGATAATCTTAAAAAAAGTAAGGAGATTTTGTCCCATCTCTTGAGCTTCCTCGTCGGAGATTTTCTTTCCATATTCCCGATAGTAGATCTCTTTAAATTCCTCAATTACTCGTTTGCTTAGAATCATCATTAGTCAGAATAACGCAGGAATAAATCGAATATAAGACAGGAAAAAATGCGTAATCCGATAAATAAATGGATTTATCCCCAATTTCTACATAGACATCCTCTAAAATTGCCTTTTTAAGCAATTTTTTACGTCTTGTTTTGTATTTTCATTCGACCTAAGCTGAAAAGACATCATTCTTAATTCAAGAGCATATGAAAAAGGTCGAGATAAAAAAGATTCCGAATAATCTAAGGAGATATAGAAAAGCTATCGGATTGAAGCAGAAGGAAGTCGCGGAAATCCTGAATCTTAAGAGTGCGGGAATGATCTCCCGCTGGGAAAAAGGCATTTGCCTGCCGAGCCTGACTAACGTGATTAAATTGTCAGGCATATACAGTGTATTGGTGGATGCTTTGTTTTTTCCTCTTATCCGGATGATTAAGAGAAAGATAATAGAAAGGGAAGAATATCTGAGACGAAAGCATGCCTAGAAGAAAACGACCCGACATATATGAAAAATATCGCCGCATTCTTAAAATGCAGGGTCTGTCTCGTAAATCTATAAATGAAATGAGGCGGAATCTTTGTCTCGTCGCTCAAATCATCTGCGAGCACGTTTGAGGAAAGAAGTATTATTGAAGATATGATTCACAAGTCCCAAAATCATATTCGACGAATAGATGACAAGAATTGGTATTGGATCAGCCAATCTATTTTGAAACAATATGGCAATATTCTAAAGCCGACCGGGCTTGCGGTCTATAATGTCTTGGCCTCTTATGCGAATTCCAAGAGCCAAACGTGTTTTCCGTCTCAAAAGACGATAGCAGATCGAATCGGGCTCTGCCGGGAGACAGTCAACCGTAAAGTCAAGTTGTTAGCAGAAAAACGGCTTAATGGACGCTGCCTATATTTTCTTTTGAAGCCAGATGTGATTTTAAATCACAAACTATGTGACGGACGGATCACAAGGTATGTGACGCAGGATCACACAAACAATAATAAAGAAATAAAATTAATTAACAAGAATAACAGAACGGACGGTTTTAATAATTTAAAACCTTTGCGACAACTGCTAAAACGCTATGACCAGAGAACATAATAGAATATTGGGAATCAATCCAGGCACCCGGTATCTCGGGCTTGCGATATTCGACGGCTCCAATCTTTTGGAATGGCGAGTGAAAACTATTACGGGAAAATGGACAAAAGAAAAGGCGGATCGAATTCTCGATATCATTTGGGAACAGATCGAGCTTTATGACATAAGCGCAATGGCGATTAAAAGGCTCCATCCTTCGAGATCGTCTAAGAATCTAGAACTCTTATTTTCAAGAATAAAAGTATTGGGGAAGAAGAAGCGGATCAAGGTTCAAAGTCATTCCATCAAAGAGCTTGAGAAATTCTTTATAGTGGATGGGAAGGCGAATAAGCGAAATCTGGCCGAGAGGATTATTTTGGAATATCCAGCCCTTATACATGAGTTAAATAAAGAGAAATCGCATAAAAACGCATATCATCTGCGGATGATCGAAGCCGTAGCCCTGGCTGCATCTTGCTCTCGGAAGAAAAATTCTTGATATAATCATAAATATATATAAAATAAAGGTATTTTAGGAGGGAAATATGAAAAAACCAATCGTTCTTTTGCTTTTAATCGTAGGAATTCTGCTTTTAATCGTTTCTATTAAGGCCAGCGTTATAGTGCTCACGTTTGCCGCGATCGGCATATTGATTCTCATCGCAGAACGAAAAGCCGAAGTCCTTGATAATTGGTCAGCTTTAATTCGAGGAGCAAAAGGAAATAGAGATCAGGTCATATCAAAAACAAAAGAGTTGATTGAAATATCTAAAGCTCCATCAATCGAAATGAACGAAGTTATGGTAGGGCCAACTTTTGCTTCTTCTGCAATAGGCGAAACAAGAGCCTTTTTAGTCGTTGCTGATAGACGAAACCTTAAACTGGGCTGTTATAAAGCATACCTGTGTGCAAATGACTATGGCGATGCCCTTTTTGTTTCTTGGTATCTTACATATATGCCGGACGTATGGCAGACAATCGCTTCGCTTTTTCCAGGGACAAGGAAAGCAGTTGGCCTTGACGATCTGAATCTATTTAATCAGCAGGATTTAACGGCCTACGTAACCTGCGTTCATCAATGTATGATTGAAGCAGTAGAACAAATGATGTCAGGAAAGGGATTGGATACATCAAAAATCGATCGAAGGACAAAAGGCTTTTTGGGAATTTCTTAAAAAAATTCCTTTTTTCTTTGTGTAGAATATAATCAGGCGAATGAGTATATTTAAAAGAAAGAGAATAAAGCTTTTTGAAGATCCCAATGAGTCTGCTTCGCCCGAAGAAAAAACAGAGATAAAATCCAATGACGAAGAATTCATAAATCAGGAAGAAGGCAAATCCGATAAGGTATCCGACAATACTCTCAATCTCGGCTGGTATTATTCCGAGAACAAAGAAGATTATCAGCTGGCTAAAATCTCAGAAAAAGACAGAGCAACGCATTTCTACGTTGTCGGGGCTACCGGAACGGGCAAGACAAAATTTCTAGAATACCTGATTCAGCAAGATATCGAGAAAGGAAACGGCTTCGGGGTCATTGATCCGCACGGGGACTTGATCGAGGATGTCAAAGGATTATTGATCCTGCAATTCAGCCCGGATGAGCCAGAATTAACCGACAAGGTCATTCTCATTGATCCTACTGATCCGATTTTCACGGTGACCTTCAATCCTTTGGAAAAAATGCCTGGCGTCCCTCTTGCGGAACAGGCAAATGAACTTATCTGCGCTTTCCGAAAAATCTGGTCCGACTCCTGGGGCGTGAGGATGGAAGACCTGATGCGGAATTCATTGATTGCTTTGGGAGAGGCCGGATTGACCTTAATCGAACTACCGGCATTCTTGAGCAATCGGGCCGTTCGGCAGGGCATCTTGGAGAAAGTCAGTCATCCTTTAGCGAGAGAGTATTTCCGAAGATTCGATACCATAACCGACAGGAGCCAGATTACCTGGATCGAGCCGGTGATGAATAAAATCAATGCCTTTTTCTCAGATGAGAGAATCAGGCATATTTTTTCATCCGCAAAAAGCTCTTTCAATCTCAGAGAGATCATGGATTCTCGAAAAATCCTCTTGATCAAACTCGATAAGGGAAAGTTGAAAGACTCGGCTGATCTTCTTGGATCGCTGCTTATGGCCCAGATCCAGATGGCCGCTTTTTCAAGATCGGATCTTCCCCAAACCAAGCGTTTACCGTTTTATCTATATATTGACGAATTTCAGAACTTTGCCAGCGAATCGTTCTCTGTCGTTTTATCTGAGGCGAGAAAATATGGCCTTAGCTTAATCATGGCTCATCAGACGCTCGCCCAAATTCCCGAAGAATTGAGGAGTTTGATCTTGGGGAATGCTGGAATTCAAGTCTATTTTCGGCTCAATCGGCACGACGCTTCGATTCTCGCCAAAGAAGCTTTCGAATATTCGGGTTTTGAAGTGAAGAACGTCAGTGGGTTTAAGCCTCGATATTGGAGTCTGGGAGAAGAATGGGAGCAACATACGAAAGAGCTTCAGACGTTAGAGCCGAGAATTTGCTATGTGAAGCACAAGATCGAAGGCGGGGTTATCCCGATTCAAACTGCCTATATTGAAACGGCCCAAGAAGTATTTACGGAGATACTTGGGCAGACTGAAGAACAGTTCGATAGATGGTTCAAAGGTATTCCTTTTGGCCGGAAATATCTTGTGGAGCGGGGAAAGCTTGAGGCTGAATGTGCAGCGAGAGAAGCGGAGATTCAAAGGGAAGCCAGGCCGTATCAAAAAGAGACGCTTTACAGAAAAGAACGAGCACCAGCAAAGCCTGTGCCGAAAGCAGAATTACCGGCCGGAGGAAGGGTAATTGACGTTGAAGCGGTCGTAGTCCCGCCCAAAGTGGAGACACCGCCTGCAAAGGATAAAGCGATTTCTCAGCATCGTTACCTTCAGAATCTTATAAAGAAGATCGCGGAGGATAAGGGTTACAAGGCGACAATCGAGCTTCCCGTTCTTGACGGATCAGGTCGAGTCGATGTCAGCCTTGAGCGGAATGGAAGAAAGATAGCCTGCGAAATCTCAATTTCATCGTCCGATGAGCAAGAATTGAAGAATGTTCAGAAGTGCCTCGCCGCAGGGTATGAGACAGTGGTTCTCTGTTCCCCGGATAAAAAGATGCTTGAGAGCATTAAGGTCTTGGTATTCCAAAGTACATCCGAATCCGATCAGTCCAAGATTTTCTTTTTCCAGCCAGAAGATCTGCTGTCGTTCCTTGAGGAGGATGCGGCCGCGGAAATGACAAGGGAAGAACGGGTTAAGGGGTATAAGGTCAAAGTCCAATACACGGCGACCAAAGAAGAAGAGAAGAAGGCGAAGAGAGAGGCGGTGGCCCAGGTGATATTGCAGGCTATGAAGAGGATGAAAAAAGTTTAGTATAGGAGTGATCTCATGTTCAGTTTTATGAATACAAACAGTGGATCAATTATTGCAATACTTACATTTGTTTTAGCCGCTATATCTGGCATATATGCTTTCCTAACTTGGAAGATGGTCAAAGAAACAAAAAGGATGAGGGAAATTCAATCTGAGCCCCAAATCTCAATTTTTTATAAATCAAAAGACGAATATATCAATCTGATTGACCTTGTGATTAAGAATATCGGACCAGGGCCTGCCTATAAATTAGCCTTCAAGGCTAGCCCTGATTTTGAATATTCAGAGGGAATGAAATTATCAGAAATGAACATATTTAAGAATGGTCTAAAGTATCTCGCTCCAAATCAAGAACTCGTTTTCTTTCTCAACAGTTTGATAGAAATATCAAGTAAGAAGCTCTGCTCCTATTTTGATATCACTGTTAACTATGAAGATGATTCGGGAAAGAAATATGAAAATAGCTATAACATTGATTTGTCCGAGATATTTGGATTACGTCACGTCGGCGGGCCTCCGCTTAAGAAGATTGCCGACCAAATTGAAAAGATCGTCGAAGAAATTAAGAAACTGTATAGCAGCTATCCTCAGATGAGAGTAATCACATATTCCAAAACAGAGATTGATAAAGAAAATAAGGAAATCGAGGAATTCTATGAAAATGAAGCCAGAAAAAAAGCGGATCAGGAAAAGGATAAAACATGAACACGTTTTCTTTTGATCATCTGAATGGCGTGGAATTTGAGGAATTCTGTTATGAATTGTTATCAGAGCTCGGGGTAAAGGAAATAAATTGGAGAAAAGGCTCCGGGCTGAATGCTAGCCCTTCAGATAGTGGAAGAGATATCGAATGCGCCATTGAAAAAAATGATATTGATGGTATTACATATAAAGAGAGATGGTTTGTCGAATGCAAGCATTACAGAAAAGGCATCCCTGTTGAGAAGATCCAGGGGATCTTGTCTTGGGCACAAGCTGAAAATCCAGATGTAATATTGGTAATTGTCTCCAATTTTCTTTCGAATAGAACCAAGGACTATCTTGAAAAATACAAAGAGACGAACAAACCCAAATTTAAGGTAAAGGTATGGGAGAAACCTGATCTTGAAAAACTGTGTTCTTCAAAAGCAAGGCTCCTAAATAAATATAAAATTCCAAATGAATTTTCATATATATCGTTATTGCATCCGGCACATCTTTTATATCTTAAAGAACCTCCGTTTAACTCATTGGATTATTTTCTCGCCCTATTGGATAAAATGGATGCCCTAAAAAGGGATGAAGCCTTGGGTTGGGCTTTTCCTTTAGTGATCCGCCCAAGATACAAAGATCCCGTAACGGGAAAAGAAACTTTCAGGGAATTGCTAATCGATGATGTTTCCTACGATAGTTTCAAAAAGAAATGCATCGAAATCCGTAATACTGGGATAATTGATGAAGGATTACTTGTTCTTTCTATAACGAGCTTCGTATTGAGTTGGTTGATCAAACAGGGAGATGTATATTCTATTGAGGACGCTATTGAGTCAAGCAAGGACCTTCTTGCGCAATTTAAAAAGGATATGATTAAAAAGCCCGAGAAAAAAGAACGGCTTGAAAAACTCATCCGGTCTACCGAAGAACGAATCAAAAATATCCCCAATAATATTAAACAAACGCATGAACTATATAATTATTTTTGTATGAACGTAGTAGGCTATTTATTGGTAGAAAGAATATTTTCTTTGCAAAAAGAATGAAAAATCAGATCTTATTGTCTTTAAGATGGAGAGATCAAAATATCCAAGATTGAAGCGATATAACTTAATAGCTTTTTTGTTGGCTGATGCTCTCCTCTTTCCCATCCTGCTAGAGTTGTAAAATCGACTCCCAGCTGCTCAGCGAATCTCTTCTGAGAAAGCCCTTTTAGCCGACGATATGATCTGAGTCTATCCCCGAGATTTTTAGGTTTCACTTCAAACGGATCTCGTCCTAAGAACTCGATTATCTTCGGAATCTGAGTCAAAGAAGGACGGACTTTATTCTTTTCACAGAGATATATCGTGATATCAGAAACATTAAGGTTGAGGGAAAGTTGGAGTTTGGTGAGCTTCAAATCGATCCTTCGGGCTCTAATCCAATCGCCCCACGTTTGACAGACATCAGGGTATTTTTCCCTGTGAACCGGCTTTTTTGCCTTTAAGGCTAAATGGCAAAAGGGCATCGCAAAGGTGCGAAGATGTTTTTAAGGGCTTGGGCGGCGGGGACGGGGACTGCACGGAGTCGCGGGGCCGCGGGAGATCCGGGAATTCTGCCGGATCGGGCCGGACGGGGAGAAGCTTTTAGAGGCGGCGGTGACTAAACTCGGCTTCAGCGCCAGGGCCTATGACCGGTCGCTCAAAGTCGCCCGGACGATCGCGGATTTGGCGGGGGCGGGGGAGATTTCGCCCGCCCACCTGGCCGAGGCGATCCAATACCGGGCGATGGACAGGTATTATTGAAGGAATAGTCGGAGGACGCATTTGTTTCGCGGGATCAATTGGGCAACCGAAGCAGGTCATTTTTGACCGCCCCCGGCGCTTCGGCATCAGGGCGGTCGTGATTTTCCTCATTCAACTTTAGAAATCGGGGAGCCGTCGAAATCCCGGCTCGTCTCCTCCTGCACGTACCCCGTGGAAAAAGGCCTGGTCGTCCACACGGACACGAAGCGGGTGATTGAAGCCCGGCGGATGATGATCGAACTCATGCTTTCGACCGCCCCCATGTCCAAGGAAATCCAGGACCTGGCTTCCAAATTCGGCGTAACCCAGCAAAGATTCCCGCCCCGAAACGAAGAATGCGTCTACTGCGGACTCTGCGTCCGGATGTGCGACCAGCAGATGGATGCCCGGGCGATCGGGTTCCAGAACCGCGGGTTCAAGCGCAAGATCTCGACCCCCTTCGACGTCCGGTCCGAGGAGTGCCGGCTGTGCGGGGCCTGCATCTACATCTGCCCGGCCTGTTCCGCCCGGTGCGGCGGGCCGAACGCCGACACCGACATCTGCAACGCCTGCCTGCAGGTCGAGCCGACCTGCCTGGAAGAATACGGCGAATTGACCTGCTGGATGTACGACGCCGGTCGCTGCGGCACCTGCGTCCAAGAAAAGAAACGTTGACGGACATCACCCTAAGGAGGTAACCGAACATGTCATTCACAAAACTCAATCGAAGCGCGGCAACGCTGACCAAGAACCGGACGGAAGGGTCGATCAGCCCCTTCAGCGGCATGTGCGTCACGTGCGTGGACGGCTGCATCGGGATGTGCGAAATCGGCAAGTCCGCCTACCGGGCGGCCGAAGTCCTCTATCCCCAGCCGTTCGGGATCATCACCGCCGGTTCGGAGAAGGAATACCCCTTCGACCTGTCCCATTTCTCGATCATGGGCACGGCGGCCGGGGCCTACGGCTGCGAGGCCGATTCCGACAAGGCCACCTTCGAGAAGGTCTCGACCGAGACGACGATCGGCCGAAACAAGGACATCAAGCTTAAAGTCCCCTTCATCGTTCCCGGCATGGGCTCGACCAACGTGGCCAAGAACAACTGGCCGGGCATCGCCATCGGGGCGGCCATCAGCGGATCCATGCTGACGGTGGGAGAAAACGTCTGCGCCATGGACGAAGAGTCCGAGATCAAGAACGGACGGGTCCTCCGTTCCCCCGACATGGAAATGCGGGTTCGGAGCTTTCAGAACTGGTCCGACGGCTGGGGCGACGTCGTCGTCCAGGCCAACGTCGAGGACTCCCGGCTCGGCGTCCAGGAATACGCCATCGAAAAGCTGGGCGTGGAGACCGTCGAGCTCAAGTGGGGCCAGGGCGCCAAGGACATCGGCGGCGAGGTTAAAATCAAGAGCCTGAAAAAAGCCCAGGAACTCAAACGCCGCGGGTACATCGTCCTCCCCGATCCGGAAGACCCCAACGTCGTCGTCGCCTTCGAAAAAGGCAGCTTCAAGGAGTTCGAGCGCCACTCCCGGCTGGGCATGGTCGAGGAGGAGACCTTCATGAAGCGGGTCGAGGAGCTGCGCAAGGCCGGGGCCAAGCGCGTCTTCCTCAAGACCGGCGCCTATCGGCCGGCCGACCTGGCCCGGGCGGTCAAGTATGCCTCCAAAGCCAAGCTCGACCTGTTGACGGTCGACGGGGCCGGCGGCGGGACGGGCATGAGCCCCTGGCGGATGATGAACGAATGGGGCGTCCCCAGCGTCGAGCTCTGGAGCCTGACCTACCGGTACGCCCGGACGCTGGACAAGAAGGGCGAGTACGTTCCGGACATTTGCTTCGCCGGCGGCGTCACCTTCGAGGACCAGATTTTCAAGGCCCTGGCCTTGGGCGCGCCGTATGTCAAGGCGGTCGGCATGGCCCGCAGCGTCGTCGCCGCGGCCATGGTCGGCAAGACCATCGGCAAGCGCGTCACCGAGGGCCAGATCCCGGTCTATGTCGAACGGTTCGGCAGCTCGGTCGACGAAATCTTCGTCACCGCGCCCGAACTCAAGCGTCGGTTCGGCAAGCGCTACGCCGACCTTCCGCCCGGGGCGATGGGCGTCTACAGCTACTTCGCCCGGTTGAGCCAGGGCCTCCGACAGTTGATGGCCGGGAATCGCAAGTTCGGCCTGTCCTACATCACCCGGGACGACATCGCCTCCCTGACCAAGGAAGCGTCCGACATCAGCGGCATCTCCTACATTCTCGACGCCGACAAGGACGAGGTGGAAAAGATTCTCAAGGGCTGATTCGTCAACGATACGACAAGGAACGGCTAGAGGGACGGGGGTTCGCCCCCGTCCTTTTTTTTTCTGAAGGCAATTGCCGGCGGGCCTGATTTCCATGACCCTCTGAATCCCATGCCTGTCGCCGGACTGCCCGGCCGGCATAGGCTGTATCCGGTTTGAACCATCCGTTTGCAACCGAGAAAACCCCGTCTTTCAATTATCGCGTGAGGTTTTGTTTCGTCTAATAATGTCTTTCGAACAGCTATTTATACGGGTTTCATTATGATTGACAACGCCGGAATCCGGACGTATGCTTTCCACATAATCCGATGGGGAAGTTCATACATGAGAACGGAGGCGGTTGTGTTTGTGCCTCCTTGTCCGTATTTCAAAACAACCGCCGCCGGCTATCCGATTGAAAGAAAGAGAGAGAATAATGAAAAAAACAATTATCATGCTCCTGCTGGTCCTGATGGCGGTAGGATTTGACTGGAGCCTTCCCCAGACGAGCGGCGACATCGTCCAAATCACCATAAAAAACCAGTTCTCCATTCCTGTGGATTTTTACATCAACGGCAAGTTCGTCTGCGCCGCGGCGGCGCAATCCTCTTGCGTGGGAAAAGTCTATTCGAAAAGCGCTCCTTTCAAGCTCGAGGCGTGGGGTTACAACAATACCAAGGTTATCGCCTCAAAGACATTGAATACCCTGACGCCGGGCAAGAATATCATCTGGTCGACGGGAAATGTCGAGCTCGGCTCAATTCCGGCCGCGACGTCGAAGCGACCGGTCCCGCCAGCTATACCGGCCGCGGCCGCTCAATCCGCCCCGAAAGAATCGACCGTCTCCTTCGTTACGTCCATCACGGCGCTCAATTATCAGGGTAAGAAAGCCCAGAACCGGGTGCGATCGGTCTCCCTTCTCAAAATCGAGCGTGAGCTGTTCCCGACCAAGGCAAAGTACATCCTTTCCGGCCAAGCCGGATTTCGCATGGGGAAAAGCGGTCCGCCCGTTTTTTACAAAGCATCTCCTCTCAAAGTGGTCCGGAATTTATCCAACGACCATTTGTCGATCGAAGAAAAGGCGGGGAGTCTGAACCCGTGGATTAATAGAGTCAACCAGACCTTGGTCGGCCTTTCCGTCAAGCAAATCACGCTCGGGGATTGGGAAGAGTCCATCGTTCTTTCTCTCGGAGACGCGTTCCCGGAGACAATCCCGGTCCGATTCTGGGCCCGGCCTCTCCCCAAACCGAACGACCGATGGACCCTGATCGTTGCCGACAGCGGATCGATCTCCTTTCGCGCCCTGGATGAGAAATACCGGGATTCCCCGATCACCGGCCGCTACCGGGGCGTTCTCGTTTACGCGCCGGCGGGGAATGAATTCCTCCAGGCGGCGGCGGCTTTCACCCTTCGCCACGGTGAGGACCGGTACCGGATCGATCAAACACAATACGCCTCGGACGCGGAGGGAAACCAGATCCTTCCCGTCCTTGACGTGGGCTCCTATCTTGATTTCGAGCGAGAAGCTCCGGCCATCGCCACCCAGGGGCCGTTTCCCTCCTGGTGCGTTCAATCGGCCCGGTTCTTTAACATCTTTCACATGGCAGTCATGACGGCCGCGGAAGGCTCCACGAATGAAATATCCCTGATCGGTATTGATCAGAACTTTCTGGATTTTATCAATCGAGAGTGTTCGTCAATTGAAAAATACTTAGGGAAAGCCGCCGCGGACGAGCTTCTAGGCGATTACATGAAACTCATAGAGTTCTGGCATAACAAGGACGTCCTCGGACTGGCCGGGGCCACAGGCGAATTGATAAAAGACGTAGGTAAAGACATCATCCTGGAAGCGCTTCCGTACGGCATCGGGACGATGTACAAGTTCGTCGAATTCGAACTGGGCTTGGGCGAAGCCGTGGCCGAGCAGATCGGCGAAGAGATCGCTTCCCTGGAGCCGTTCCCGCCGGGGAATCCCCAACCCGAGCCCTCCCCCGAGCCGCCTCCGGTTGAAATCGAGGAACCCGAGGCAGATTCCGGCGGATTTGATTTATTGCCCGAGCTCATCGGGCTTGGCGGGCTGGCCGCCGGGGCGGGAACTTATCTTTTATTAAAGGACGGCGAGGAAGACGACGACGGTTTTCGTATTGGTGTCTCTCATAATGGCACCGATCAAGTCATCAACTTCATTATCAATGGAACCGAATACGGACCTATCGACGCGGGGGTGGGCAAAGTGTTCTATATAACCAAAACCGGCTCGTGCACAACAGTCAACTATTATTGGAAGACATCTCGCGGTTATAACGATTCGGGCACGTTGAAGAACAAAGAAGGATGTGGTTTTATTTTTGATAATGTTTTCTACGGATACACATATCTTGGTGGGATTAGCGTGAATGATTGCACTTGAGGCAAAAGGGGAATCGGCCGGCTGATTTTCAAGCAGATAGGCAGAGTGACTTCGATGAGTCGAATAAAGGGAATCGTCGCGGTCCTGATATTAGCCGGGCCGGCGGCGCTGGGAATCCCGCAGGAACGGCCGACGGAAGCCGTCGATCTCTCCGGGGCTATCCGGATGGCCCTCGCCCGGAACAGGGACCTGGCCAGGTCGGCTTTCGGGATGTCCATCAACGCCCTGGACGTCATCCGGGCGGAATCGGCCTTTCGGCTCGACGTGCGCCCGGAGCTCTATCTGAACTCGGAAGGCAGCCGAACCGCGACGGGAGGCGGTTTGTCCGTATCCCAAAAACTGCCGTGGGGGACTCAAGCGAGCGTCGAAGGAATCCTGGCCGGTTCGTCCGGCGACGGCTCCCCCCTTCGTCAAAAGGTTCTCCAGGTCGAGATCAGCCAGCCGCTTTTCCGGAATTTCGGCGCGCTGGTCCAGCGCGAACCCGTCGTCCAGGCCCGACAGAACTACCGGGCGGCGCTTCGAACGCTGGAAATGGAAAAAAGCGCCCTCGCCCTCCGGGTAATCGAATCGTACGAAAGCATCCTCCAACTCGGACGCCGGGTCCTCGTCGAGCAGGCCTCGGCAGACCGGATGGAAAAGCTCGTCCGGCTGACCCGGGCCAAGGAGGTACTCGGACGGACGACGCGCGTCGATACCCTGCGCGCGGAACTGCTCCGCGGCCAGGCCCAATTCCGTCTGGAAACGATCCGGGAGACCCTCTCGTTCGAACAACGGGATTTCGCCGAACTTCTCGGGGCCGACCCGGACACGGTTTTCGACCTGAAACCGACGGTCCTGCTCGAGGTGAACGTCCCTCCCCTGGAAGAATCCCTGAAGATGGCCTTGCGGAACCGTCTCGATTATGCCCAGGCCCTCCAGGACGGCGCGGACGCCGCGCGCGGTATTCGGATCGCAGGGCGGAAACTTCTCCCCGGCCTGAACCTGGTCGCCCGAAAAAGCTGGACGGAAGGAGATGCCCTCGTGTCCGTAGCGACATCGAACGACCATTGGGCGGTCGGACTGTCCCTGGACATGAACGTGAATTTGAAGGAGGAACGGGCCGCGCTCGAACAGGCCCGCCTGTACGGGTCGTCCGCTGACCTCGCCACCGGCATCGTCGAGCTGTCCATCGCCCGCGAAGTCAACCAGCAGCGGGCGGCCTACCGGCGGGCCCGGGCCGCCCTGGGCATCTCCGAACGCAACAAGGACCTCGCCGCGTCCCGGCAGAAGCTCGCCCAGCGCCTGTTCGAGCTCGGCCGCGGCGACCAGTTTTCCGTGACCGACGCCGAGGAAACCTTTCTCGAGGCGGAGAACCAATGGCTATCCGCCCGGGCCGAGGCCTCGCTGGCCGGTTTTCGGTTGCTCTATGTCCTCGGCACGCTCGTCGAAACCCCGGACGACCTCAAACCCCGGAGCGCATCCGAATAACGATGAAAAACCGCCGCCTTCCCCTCGCCTTCGCCGCTCTCACGATTCTTCTCCTCGTGGCCCTATTCGGCTGGGTGCTGAAACCGGGAGGGCCGCCGCTCGCCGTCGCCAAGGTGACCCAGGAGGAGTTCGCGGTCTGGGCGGAATACGAAGGCCGCCTCGAGGCCGAGCGCCTGGTCATGATCATGTCCCGCTTCCGGGGGAGCGCGACCGTCATCGACCTTGCCCCGGAAGGCGAACGGGTGAAACAGGGCGACGTTCTCGTCCGCCTTGACGCGTCCCAGCTCGAACGGGAGGTCCACAAGCTCGAGGGAAGTGAGACGACCGCCCGGTCGGAGTATGAAAGCCTGAAAAACGCCGTGAACCCGCTCGAAATCCGCGACCTCGAGATGAAGATCCTGGAATCACGGGCGGTCCTCCAAGCGGAATCCGAATACCTGGAGGCCAGTCTCCCGATGGTTACCGAGGGACTCGTGTCCGAAAAGGAAATCGCCCAGCAGAAGCTCAAGGTGGACCAGGCCCGGACCCAGCTGGAGAACCTGGAATGGAAGCTCGAACTGACCAGGACCCACCTTCATCCCGCCGCGCTCAACAAGACCCGGGCCAAGCTGGCCGAGGCGGAGCAGGATCTTCAATTCGCCCGGGAGCAAATCGAGAACAGCGTCATCCGGGCTCCCTCCGACGGGAATATCGTTTATAAATCCCTGTACGTCAGCGGCGAATACCGGACGCTCCGCGTCGGCGACACCGTTTTTCCGAACCAGCCGTTCATGGCCCTGCCGAACATGAACGAATTGACCGTGTCCGCCGAGGTCCCCGAAGCCGAGCTGGGCCGGGTCCTGCAGGGCCGAAACGCCACGATCCGACTCGTGGCCTTCCCCGAAATCCGGCTGGAAGGGTGGGTGAGCTCCGTCGGCTCGATCGCCCAGACCCCGCCCGGACAACCGGCGTGGCAGCGTTTCTTCCACGTCATCGTCCGGCTTAAGGCCCCCGTCGACGACCCGCGGGTCCGGCCCGGCATGACGGTGACGGTCCAGATCCTGTCCTATTTCAAACCGCAGGCTACGCTCGTCCCGCGAGCCGCCGTCTCCTGGGAGGAAGACCGTCCCTGGGTCCGGGTGAAAAGCGGTTCCTCGATCGAGCGGAAATCCCCCCGGCTGGGAAAGTCGAACGACCGCTCCTACGAGGTAATCGATGGACTGAAGCCCGGGGATGTCGTCATCCTGCCATGACGCCTCCGGCCGAGATCCTCCGTCTGCGCGACGTGACCCGGGGCTTCGCCGAGGCCTCGGGCCTCCACCTGGCCCTGCGCCGGGTGAACCTCACCGTGGCCGAGGGGGAATTCCTGGTCATCACCGGGCCATCCGGTTCCGGGAAGACGACCCTCCTCCATCTGGCCGCCCTTCTCGACCGACCCACCTCCGGCCGCATCTGGTTTGACGGGCGGGACACGTCGGTCCTGGGAGACGACGAGCTCAGCGTCCTGCGGAAACACGAGCTCGCCATGATCTTCCAGAACTACGTCCTCCTTCCCTACCGGTCCGTCCTCGAAAACGTCATCTTCCGTTTCCGCTACCTGGAGCACGACCGGACGGAAGCCGTCGCCCTCGCTCGGCAGGCCCTGTCGCGGTTGGGTCTCATGGGCCTTGAGGGACGCCCGGCCCGGCGGCTTTCGGCCGGGGAGATGCAGCGAGTGGCCATCGCCCGGGCGATCGTCCGCCCCCCCCGCCTGTTGGCGGCAGACGAACCCACCGGCAACCTGGACCGGGCTTCGACGAACGTGATCATGGAACACCTCGCCGGGCTTCACCGCTCGGGGATCACCATTCTTCTGGTCACGCATAACGAGGACCTTCTTTCTTACGCCACCCGGCACGTCGTCTGCCGGGACGGGACGGTCGAAGAATGAAAACCGGGGCGACGGGCCTGGGGGCGGCTCTGCGGGACATCCGAGACGGCCTCCGTTCGCGAGCCGGGCGGACGGCCCTGTCGTTTTTCGCCATGGTCGTCGGATTCGCCTCTTTGACGACCCTGCTCGCGGTCCTGGGCGGCCTCGAGGACCGGTCCGAGCGCATCGTCAAGGAGCTCGGGATCAACGTCGCCGGAATTCTCAGCCGGAAAACCGCCGAGAAGAAAGGCGAACCGGGACTCGAAGAGCGTCATCGAACCGTTCTCGCCCTCAATTTCCCGGACTGCCTGTTTTCGAGCGTCCGCCGCTTCGACGTCCCGATGACAGGCAGGGACGACTCCCTGACCGTGATCGCGACCGACGGCGACCTGGCCCGGGTGAGGCAATGGCGGCTGGTCGACGGCCGATTTCTCGATTCTCGGGACGTGGAAGACCGCCGCCGTGTCGCCGTGGTCAGCCGGCCCTTGAGCGGACGGTGGAACTGGAAGACCGGCGATATCATCGAGCTCCGCGGAGCGCTCTTTCGCATTGCCGGCATCATCGAGGCCGGTAGCGAAGGGCTGGAAGCGGAAATGAAGGCGTCCGCCTGGATGTTCGGCGAGCTCGTCGTCTTCGTCCCCCGGACGCTCGGATCACTATGGCTCGAGGAGTGGGACGGCCCGCGCCCTCCGGTCGACGCGATCTTCATGAGCGTCCCCCCGTCGCGCGACTTCGGCCGGACCGTGGAGGCGGGGCGGCGGCTCCTGTCCCAGCCCGACATGCGCGCCGGGACGCTGTCGTGGGTGCTTCCCGACGCTTTGAGGGCCGGGGTGAAAGAGCTGCGACGGACGATCGCCTGGACGGGCGGGAGCGTGTCCGCGCTGTGCTTGATCCTCGGCGGGATGACTCTCATGAGCCTGATGATCGCCAACGTCCGCGACCGCGTCGCCGAGATCGGCTTGCGCCGGTCCCTGGGCGCGAGGCCCCGGGACATCGCTTCCCTCTTTTTCCTTGAAGGCGAGCTGACGGCGGGCGCCGCGGCCGTCGCCGCCGGGCTCCTCGTCCATCTCCTCATCCTTCTCGGCGGGGCATCCACGCCGTTTCCCCTGAAACTCGGCGCAACCACGGCCCTGGTGCCCTTGATTACGGCCGTCGTTCTGGCCGCCGCTTTTTCCTACGGGCCGGCCCGGGCCGCGGCCCGGATCACACCGTCCGAAGCCCTGAGATACGAGTGATCGAACCGCAAGAAGTCACATTGACAAAAGCAGATCTTGACCATACGATAAACATATTAATGGGCGTTTTTCATAGTTAAAAGCCGCGAAAAGGGTATTTCGAAAAAGGGATTTTCCGCTTTCGGTGAATTTATTCTTTTTTGTCAACAGGAAAAAGGACAGGACTTACCCCAAATTTTTTCGCCTATATTGAAACCTTAAAAAGTTACCCCAAAAAAAGGTCCTTCAAATCTTCGAGGTTTTGAACTCCCATATGGGGAGAAATGCTTCTAAGGCAGCCATATCTTAGCTTGGTCGGAGTACTTCATTCCTCGAAAAGTTCCCCCATTTTTTCGTTTCCAGATGAATTTTCTTGTAAGACGAACAATTTTCAACAGTTAACCGATTTCATCCCCGTTTTTTGGGGTAAGTCCTGGAAAAAGGAGGCCATCAAGTGAAAAAATCCCTTATCGGACTCATGCTGGTTGTGATGGTCGCAGGCTTCAACGGGAGTTTTTCCCAAAATACGAACGACATCGTTCGCATCGTGCTGAAAAACCAGTTCGTCGAACCTGTGGATTTTTACATTAACGGAAAATTCGTCTGTTCGGCGGCGGGATACACGTCGTGCGTCAGTCAAGTCAATATTAGGAACGCTCCGCTCAAACTCGAGGCCTGGGGGGACAATAACACCAAGCTCAAACGCTCCAAGACGATCGATGCCTTGGAGCCCGGGAAGGACATCGTTTGGGAGACTGGAAACGCGACGCCTCGAAATTGCATGATCGCGATGTACAATCCAAATCCCTTTCCCGTCCGGTTCTTTATCAATGGTGAGGACCAGGGCTATTGCCAGGGGACGATGCCGGGGGGATCGCCGGGTTCACCATCATTCAATATCCTCCCTGTGGTGTTGGGATCGCTAGGCGCGGCTTATGGAATTTATGAATTGTCAAAATTGTTAACAGGACAGGGTTGGGACGGGACCTATGACGCTTCGGTTTACACCTGGAGTCCGATCGGCGACGTCACCAGGTCGGGAACATTCTCCGTATCCGGAGGAAATGTCTCGGACTCGGGCGGAACGTTCACCGGCACCGTGGCATCCGACGGTACGTTCACTGGCACGACCATCATTTGTCAGGGGTGCGTCTCCATGCGGGTATGCGGCACTTTCAGCAAGGTGGATACGTTTCATCTCACGACCAACGGGCTCGGTTGCTCGAACGGATCCAATACATCCGGCCAGACGATCACGGCAAAAAAGCGCTGAGGAAAGTTCAAACGGAATAATTCCGAACGTTCCCAACCGAAATAAAAAGCGATGACGTAATTGTCGTCGAGTAAGGGAAGGCAATTCTCAGCCGCCCTGGCCAAGGATGCGTCCGACATCCGCGGCATCTCCGAACAATGAAGATAGGCGATCGGATGTGATAAAATTCATCGCCTCAAAGGCAAAGGCGAATGAATAAATTATCGATCCCCCCTGTCGGGGAAAAACTTCTTCCTCTCGGCTGGGATTCCGGTTATGAAATGGAGGCCGCGGAGCTCCGCGCCGCCGGATATCAATTCGGCCGGGTGGCCGTCGAAAACCGGGAACAATACCTGCTGCTCACCGCGGCTGGCGAGCGGGCAGCCGAGGTCTCTGGCCGGTATCTGTTCGAGGCCGCGACGCCGGCCGATTTTCCCAAGGTCGGCGACTGGGTCGCGCTCACTGACGATCCGGCGGCGGACGTGGCCGTCATCCACGCCCTCTTGCCCCGGCGGACCCGGCTTTCGCGGAAAATCGCCGGAAAAAAGACCGAGGAACAGGTTCTGGCCGCCAATGTCGACGTGATTTTTCTCGTCCAGGGGCTGGATTTCGATTTCAACCTCCGCCGGATCGAGAGAGAATTGATCATGGTCCGGGAAAGCGGCGCCGAGGCGGTCGTTCTCCTCAACAAGGCCGACCTCGTGGCCGATCCGGCCGCGCCGATATCCCGGGTTCGAGCCGTCGCGCCCGGAACCGATGTTCTGGCGGTCTCCACGCTGGCCTCCCCGGGTATGGATGATCTGCTCAAGCGTCTTCGTCCCCGCACAACGCACGTGTTCATCGGCTCATCCGGGGTTGGAAAATCGACCATCATCAATCATCTGGCCGGGAGCGAGATCCTGGCCACGGCCCCCGTCCGGGAGAACGACTCCAAAGGACGTCATACCACCGCCCGGCGCGAGTTGATTGTTCTGCCCAGCGGGGCGCTTCTCATCGACACGCCGGGCGTTCGGGAATTCCAGCTCTGGGAGGCGGACGGGGCCGTCGAGGATGTCTTTGCCGACATCGCCGCCCTGGCCGCCGGCTGCCGGTACAACGACTGCGTCCATGTCAAGGAAACCGGGTGTGCGGTGAGAGAAGCCGCGGCGTCCGGAGCCCTTCCGGCCGGGCGCTACGAAAGCTACTTGAAACTGCGGAAGGAGCTGGCCTCGCTGGAATCCCGTCAGCGGGAAAAGCCCGGCTCGGATAAGAAGCAGTGGTCCAAGGAAATTCACGGGGCGCTGAAAACCTTCAAAAAAGTCCATCCCAAAAGCCGCTTCCGGGATTGAATTTTTCCGGCGGCCCATCCTTCTAGCGCAGGGTGAATGTTTCCCATTCCGCGGCCGAAACGCGATTGGCGATGAGAATCCGGCGCAGAACAAGGAAATCGTCGGCCGTGATCAAAACCCGGGTTATGGCTGCAAGAAACCGCCAGCGGGAACGGTTTGCCGGGACGGCGATTTTCGCCAACGTCCAGATGGGGCCGCGGGAGATCCGGGAATTCTGCCGGATCGGGCCGGACGGGG
>JAPKZG010000040.1 GCA_026393895.1 Candidatus Aminicenantota bacterium | reverse complement strand
TTCCATGTCCAACGGCGCAATCCAATTCGGGTCGCCGGTGTACAACCGCCGGGCGCCGTCGTGGACGATGCGGGAGCCGCTCGCCGGGATGATTTCCAGAAGTTTCATCGCCCGGCTAGCTTCGCCCGTAATCGATTTCGTCCGAGAGTTCATTTACGTCTGTCGTCTTGTCGTAGGGAAAATGAGCGGCCAAGCACTCGCCGGCGGTCCGGATGCCGTCGATCAACCCCTCGGTGAATTCGCCTTTTCGAAACCGGCCGGAAAGAGCGGCGGCCGTTCGGGTCCAAAATTCCTGGCCGGCGTGGGCGTGGATTCCTTCGTCGCCCAGAACGACGAAACGGCGGCGGGACGGGACGACGAAAAAGAGAATCCCGTTGCGGTCCCGGGTCTCCTTCATCTTGAGACGGCGGAACGCCCGCTCGGCCACCGGCCGGACGGGGCCCCAAAAATACCGGGAAACGGATACCCGGATTTCCCCGGACGTTCGTTGTTCGGCTTCGGCGATCACCTGACGGATGCGACCCTCGTCGATCCGGGCAAGCCAACGTGAACGAAATATGATTCCCATGGCCGTTCTCCGTCACCATCCCCCGGAAGCGCCGCCGCCTCCGGAACGTCCGCCGCCTCCGCTGAACCCCCCGCCGCCGCCTCCGCCGCCCCGCCCTCCTCCCGAAAGCAAGGTGTAGAGCAGCCAGAGGGCCAGGCGGGGATTCGTGATCAGGATGATCAGGAATATGATCCCGGCGATGATCATGAAGAGAGGAGGGATTTCGCCTTCCGAGGACGTCCGCGAGCGCACGGGCTCGCCGGTCCCGGGCGCGGTCTTCCCGGAGATCGTCTCCAAAAGGGAGGACACGGCCTCCCGGACCGCTCCGTCGGCGTCGCCCCGCTGAATCCCGGGGACCAGGATGTTGTTGATCACCCGCCCGGCGACGGCATCGGGAACGATGCCTTCCAATCCGTAGCCGGTTTCGACCCGGATTTTATGATCATCGGCGAAAATGAAAAGAACCAGGCCGTCGTCCAGGCCCTTGCGCCCGACCTTCCAGGCGGCAAAGGACCTAGCCGTGAAATCCTCGAGCGGCATGTCCCCGGTCGTCCGGGTGATATAAAGCAGAACCTGATGGCCCGTTTCCCGTTCGTACGCTTCGAGCCGGGTATCGATTTCGGCCCGCGTTCCGGCGGAAATGAACCCCGCTTCGTCGGTCGCCCAACGGTCGGGCGGCGGAGGAATCCGGTTCGCTTGGGCGGCAAAGACGATCCCGCAGAGAAGGAATATCCCCGGGGCGGTTATGACTCCGCGCCGGGTCCGCAGGCCGAGAGGCCGCCTCATCGCGCCGGTCCGGAAAAAACGGGGATCAGAACTTCACAGCCGGAGCGGTTTCGGCGCCGGCTTGGGCCTTGAAGTAGGATTTCTCGGCGAACCGGTGGCCGAAGAATCCGGCGATCACGACCGTGGGAAAACTCATCCTCTTGGTATTGAACGCCTGGGCGGTCTCGTTGAAAACCCGCCGTTCCTGGGTGATCCGGTTTTCCGTTCCTTCGAGTTGCACTTGGAGATCGCGGAAATTTTGAGTTGCCTTGAGATCGGGGTAAGCCTCGACGGCGACCAGAAGCCGCGACAGGGCGGAGCCCAATTCGCCCTGGGCCTGTTCGAACTTGGCGAAGGCCTCGGGATTGTTGACGACGTCCGCTCCGACCTGGATCTGGCCGACTTTGGCCCGGGCTTCGGTGACGGCCGTGTACGTTTCTTTTTCGAAATTGGCCGCGCCTTTGACCGTCTCGACCAGGTTCGGGACCAAATCCGCCCGGCGCTGGTAGACGTTTTCAACCTGGGCCCACTGCGACCGGACACTTTGGTCGAGCTTGTTGAGGGTGTTGTAGGCACCAACGACCCAGAGGGCAAGGATGACGACGAGGACGACGAGGATCCCCAGTCCGCCCAGGAAACCGAATCGCTTTCTGGGCGCGGCCGCCGGGATTTGAGGTGTTTCGTTTGCCATTTCTTTTCTCTCCCTTCCCGAGAATATACGGAAAATCCGTCCGCCGGTTATTTTAGCGGGACGCCCGCGAGGTTTCAACAAAAATCAACGGTGATCGTCGCCCTAGACGATCGTTCCCAAAGGTACAATCGCTTTGGATAGTGCCGTCTCGGCATATCATTGTCAAATGATCGTGCCTGACGGGACAAAGTGCCTTTGGATAGCCCCATCCCGGAAGTCGGCGCTAGACGACGGTTCCGGATGGGACGACCGAATTCTTCGGCACGACGATGATGCCATCGACGATGCAGACTTCGCCGCATTCCCGGCTTTGGACCCCGGCGGCGTTGATCAGCTTGACGCCGTCGCCGATCCGGGCGTTCTTATCAAGAATGACGTTACGGATCTCGCAATCCCGGCCGACCCCGATCGGGGGAATCCCCTGGGCCGCGGCCTCGCGAAGTTCCACGCCGGATTCATAATAATCCGCGCCCATCATGACTGTCCGTTCCAGCTGCGACCCCTCGCCGATCCGCGAACGGATGCCGACGAGCGATTGGCGGATGAACGCCCGGTTGATGATGCTTCCCTCGCAGAGAATCGATTCATGGACCTCGGCGTCGAGAATTTTCGACCCGGGAAGAAACCGAGGCATGCTGAAGACCGGCTTCTCCTCGTCGTAGAAATTGAACCGCGGCAGGGTATTGGTCAGGCCGATATTTGCCTCGAAAAAGTTGGGAATCGTCCCGATATCCTCCCAGTAGCCGTCGAAGAAATGGGCAAAGACCCGGTATTCGTGAATAGCCTGGGGGATGATCTGTCTTCCGAAATCCTCGGCGGTCGTGCTCTCCAGAAGGTTTTTCAGAACTTTCCAGTTGAAGAGATTCCCGGCTCACCGGAATCACCGAGATCGAAATGTCCGCCCCGGTCTTTACGTGGGCCTCGACGAACTTCCGGTAGTCCATCCGGTAGAGATGGTCACCCGAAAGGATTAAAAATAAATCGCCCGCACCCTCGATGGATGAGAGGTTCTGCCGGACGGCGTCGGCCGTCCCCTGGAACCAGCCCCGCTTTTCGAGGGTCTGTTGGGCCGCCAGGATGGCGATGAAATCCTTGTGGAAGTTGTCGAACCGGTAGGTGGAGAAGATATGACGGTGCAACGATTCGCTGGCGAACTGGGTCAGGATAAAAATTCTACGGTAATCGGAATGAATGCAGTTGGAGATCGAGATGTCGATGATCCGGAAACGGCCGGCGATCGGAACGGCCGGCTTGCTCCGGACTTTCGTCAAGGGATAGAGCCGACTCCCCTGCCCGCCCGCCATGATGATTGTCGCGACTCGGCTGGCCATGCGCGCCTCCTTTCCTCCCCCATTATATGCCTTTTTCCCCCGGAAAGGCAGACCCATGACCCAGACTTCTCCATGGTCGAATCCCTCCCTCCGGCCGCGGCCTGAGCTCCCAAAGGTCGCGGAGGACGTGGCAAGGCCACAGAGCGTGAGCAGGACTGGTTTTATGGTCATAGGTTCAGACGCTGTCTAAGATAAGTCATCGCGTATGGCTTCTATGGAGGGTGAGCAGGACTGGCCCCGCGTCTGAAAGTGCGGGGCTGCAGTCCGTTGAGAGGGAAACCATGTAAGGGTTCCCTCTCAAGGGAGTCCTCTTGACTTTACATTTATTTACGCTTGGGCTATCTTATGCCTGAGAATCGGAAGATTTGGACACCAGGGAGGCGTTCATGTCGGAAGATGTATTGGAAAAACGCACCTGTGCCCGGTTCCGCATCCCCGGCGCGACGATCGCCTTCAGAAAAGAGAAAGGCCTATTCAAGAAAAGCACCTACGGGGCGGAATTTCTTCCGATGTTGGACATCAGCCGGGGCGGCATCCGTTTTCTCTCCCAGGAAATGCTGGATTTGGACACTCGCATCCATCTCAGCGTTCAGGTCCCGGGAGATCCCTCCCCTCTGAAAATGGACGGGATCGTCCGCTGGTTCGCCAGTAATCCCGGCCAAAGCTACAAATACCAGCTCGGCGTCCAGTTTCTGCCCTACGGCGAGAAAAAGGACATGAATTACCCGGGCAACCTCGTCAAGATCATCTCTTACGAACAGAAATTCATGGACGAGACGACGATCATCAAGGACGAAACGGGCGGCCGCCGCGACGGTACCTTCGAAGTCTGATCTTTTCCGACCGGGTCCGGCCGGCGCTTATTTTCCGGTCTTCTCCCCTTCGACCACCACCTGGGCGTAGTCGGCGATCCGCAGCAACATTTTATGAATCGTTTGCAGCAGCGCCAGACGGTTTTTCCGCAGCTTGGGCTCCTCGGCCATAACCATCACTTTTTCGAAGAAGGCATTGAGGGCCGGCTGGAGGCGAAACACGATTTTCTGGGCCTGGACGAAATCGCCCTTGGCAATCATCGGGCCGACGTTCTCCTTGATGATCGTGAACGTCGCGTAAAGCTCCTTCTCCGCCTTTTCGACGAAGTGGTCCGGGTTGACCGCCGGCGCCGTCTGTCCGGCCAGGATGTTGTTCACCCGCTTGGCCATCAGGATCAACGGCTCGAACTGGGGCCCGGCCTTCAGGACGTCCAGGGCCCTCGCCCGGAGGGCGACACGATAGAGGTCGTCCATACCGGCTCCGAGGGCGGCGTTGATCAAATCGTAACGGATGCCCTCGCGTTCCAGGAGATACCGCAGCCGCCCGGAAAAAAATTCCCGGAGCTGGTCGAGGATCTCGGCCTTGGGCCGTTTGATTTTATCGCCGTAAACGGAGATGACCTTCTCCACGAGACGATCGAAGGGAAGGCTGAATTTTTTGTCGAGGACGATCTTGCAGACGCCTTGGGCGTTCCGCCGCAGGCCGAAGGGATCGCTCGAACCCGTCGTTTGAACGCCGATGCCGATAACGCCGACGATCGAATCGAGTTTATCGGCCAGCGAGAGGATCGCGCCTTCGAGGCTCGCCGGCGATGGATCGTCGGCGCTGACGGGAAGATAATGTTCGGCCACGGCCCGGACCACCGGCGGCGGGAAGCCCTCGGCTTTCGCGTACAGCCCGCCCATCGTCCCCTGGAGAGCCGGGAATTCCCGGACCATGTCCGTCACCAGGTCGACTTTGCACAGGACGGCCGCGGCGGCCAATTCCCTGGCCGATTTGCAGGTCTCGACCTTCCAGCACAGATAAGCGACGATCTTTTCGAGCCGGGCTGCCTTGTCTTCGTACGAACCCAGTTTTTCCTGGAACAAAACCTGTTTCAACCGGGGCGCGCGTTTCTTGAAGCCCGCCTTGAGGTCCTGGTCCCAGAAGAACCGGGCGTCGGCCAAACGGGCCTTGAGCACGCGTTCGTGGCCCGTACGGATGAACCCCTTAGGATCCCCGACGACGTCGGCCACGCCGAGAAACAACGGCAGCTGCTTTCCCGAACGGATCACGGAAAATAGCTTCTGGCCTTCCCGCATGGCCGTGCTCAGGACTTCGAGGGGAAGCTGGAGGAAGTAATCCGGAAAGGACCCCATCACGACAAACGGCGACTCGACGTCATTGGCCAGTTTGTCCAGCAACGCCGGGTCGGGATACATTTCGGCCTTCACCGGCTCGACCAGCGCCGCAATCTGGCGGAGAATCGAGGCCTTTCGCTCGTCGGCGTCCACGACGACGAAACGCTCCCGCAATTTCGCGCGGTATTCCTCGAACGAACGGACTTCGATGTCCTCCGGGGCGTGAAGCTTATGACCGGTCGTCCGGTTTCCGGAGACAAGCCCGTCCAGGGAAAACGACACCGTGTTTCCGTCCAACAGGCACAGAAGTCCTCTGATCGGCCGGGAAAAGCGGAGCGAACCCATCCCCCAGCGCATCATTTTCGGGAAGGAAAGCGAGGTGATGATCGAAGGAAGCGTTTCGGCCAGGATGTCGGCCGCCGATCGTCCCTTGACCGCCTTTCGGACGCCGACGTATTCGCCTTTTTCGGTCGTCACGACCTGCAATTGGGACACGTCCACACCCTTGCTCCGGGCGAAGCCGAGCGCGGCCGGAGTCGGGGTCCCGTCGGCGGCGAAGGCCGCCGCCTTGGGCGGACCGGTGATCAATTCGTCCCGGTCGGCCTGGCCGGCGGCCAAATCCGCCGTCAGGATCAACCGCCGGGTGGTCGAAAATCTTCGCAGGCCGTCGCAGGAAATCCTGGCCGAGGCCAGTTCTTTTTTCAGTTTCTCGGACATGTCCTCCAGGGCGGTCCGGACATGGGCCAGCGGCATTTCCTCGACTTTGATTTCCAGCAGGAATTCCATCAGGCCGCTCCTTCCGCCGGGGAGTCCGGAGCGACGAAGACCCGGGCGACCTGGGCGACGAGCGTCCGGATCTGGGCGATCATTTTGACCCGTTCGGTCACGCTGATCGCCCCGCGGGCGTCAAGCAGGTTGAACAAATGGGAGCATTTGAGGCACTGGTCGTAGGCAGGCAGCGGCAGGCGTTTTTCGACCAGCATCTTCGCCTCTTTTTCGGACGAGGCGAATTGGGACCGGAGCGTCTTGACCGTAGCCCGGTTGAAGTTATAGTCCGAAAATTGCCGCTCCTCGTCCAGACGCAGGTCGCGGTAGGTGACGTCATCGGACCATTGAAGGTCGTAGATATCGTCCTTGCCCTCGATGAACATTTCCAACCGCTCCAACCCGTAGGTGATTTCGACCGGGATCGGCGAAACCTCCAGGCCCCCGGCCTGCTGAAAATAGGTGAACTGGGAGACTTCGAGGCCGTCAAGCATAACCTGCCAGCCCACCCCCCAGGCGCCGATCGTCGGTGACTCCCAGTCGTCCTCGTCGAAACGCAGATCGTGGTCGTGGAGGTCGATGCCGCAGGCCCCGAGGCTTCGGACGTAGACGCTCTGGATGTCGGCCGGCGAGGGCTTGATGATGACCTGGTATTGGTGGTGTTTCTGGACGCGGTTGGGATTGTCTCCGTACCGGCCGTCGGTCGGGCGCCGCGCCGGCTGGACGTAGGCCGTCCGCCAGGGCCGCGGGCCGAGCACCCGGAAAAACGTGTCCGGGGTCATCGTCCCCGCACCGACTTCGACGTCGTAGGTCGGAGCCAGGTCACAGCCCTGGCCCGCCCAGAAATGGTGCAGGTTCAGGATCAGGCGTTGAAGACTCATCAGACTTTGTCGCGCTCCCAGGTGACGATCGGATTGCGGGCCGCGGCCGTCTCGTCCAGCCGGCGGACGTACGTCTGATGCGGCGCCGCTTTGAGGACGGCCGCGTTTTCGGCGGCCTCCCGGGCGATAGTTTTCATCGCCTCGATGAATTGGTCAAGGTCCCGGCGGCTTTCGGTCTCGGTCGGCTCGATCATCAGCGCGCCGTGGACGATCAGGGGGAAGGACATCGTCGGCGGATGGAACCCGTAGTCGATCAGCCGCTTGGCGATGTCCAGGTTCGTCACTCCGTAGGCGTCCTTCTGGATTTTATCCGAGAAGACGACCTCGTGCATGGAGGCGGTGCCGTACTGGAGGTCGTACACGCCTTCGAGGCCCTTGCGGATGTAGTTGGCGTTGAGAACCGCGATTTCGGCGATCTCCCGGACGCCCTTCGGGCCGAGCGACAGGATGTAAGCCATCGCTTTCACGATGACCAGGAAGTTCCCGTAAAACGACCGGACCCGGCCGATGCTCCGCGGCCGGTCGAAATCGAGGGCGTACTCCGCCCCCTTCTTTTTCACGACCGGGACCGGCAGGAACGGTTCCAGGATTTTCTTGACCCCGACCGGCCCCGACCCGGGGCCGCCGCCGCCGTGCGGGGTGGCGAAGGTCTTATGAAGGTTCAGATGAAGGACGTCGACGCCGAAATCGCCCGGCCGGGCGATACCCGCCAGGGCGTTCATATTGGCCCCGTCCATGTAAAGCAGGCCGCCCTTGCCGTGGACGATGTCCGCGATTTTGCAGATGTCCGATTCGAAAACGCCCAGGGTGTTCGGGTTGGTGACCATCAGAGCCGCGACCTCTTCGGTCATCGCCTGCTCGAGCGCGGCCAGATCGATCCGGCCGGAAGCGTTCGATTTGATCTCCCTGACCTCGTAGCCGCTCAGGTGGGCGCTGGAGGGATTGGTCCCGTGGGCGGAATCGGGGATGAGGACGTATTTGCGGGGTATGCCCTTGGCCTCGTGATATGCCCGGACCAGCATGATCCCGACGAGTTCGCCCTGGGCGCCGGCCGAAGGCTGAAGGGTGAAGGCGTCGAAGCCGGTGATCTCGCAGAGCATGCGCTCCATGCGATGCAGGACTTCGAAGTTTCCCTGGACGGTTTCGGCGGGGGCGAGAGGATGCGTCTCCGCAAACCCGGGGAAGGTGACGATTTTATCGTTGACCTTCGGATTGTACTTCATCGTGCAGGATCCCAGGGGATAAAGGCCGAGGTCGACGCAGTAGTTCTGCTGGGAGAGCCGGGTGAAATGGCGGACCACTTCGACTTCGGAAACCTGGGGAAAGTCGGGGATATCGGGCCGGACAGCGAGCCCGTCAAGCACCCCGGCGTTCGACGGAACGTCGAGTTTCGGAAGCGTGAAGGCGGTTTTGCCCGGAGCGCTGATTTCGAAAATGAGCGGTTCGCGGATCATCGGAGGACCTCCTCGAGGGCGGCCGCCAGATGATCGATCCCCTCCCGGGTTTGAACCTCGGTCACGCAGACGAGCAGCGCATTCGGAAGTTCGGGATAAGCCGGGGCCAGCCCCAGGCCGGCGAGGATGCCCTTGGCCCGCAAGGCCGCGGCGACGGCGGCGGCGTCCCGGGGAAGTTCGAGGACGAACTCGTTGAACGTCTTTCCGCTGAAACGAAGCTTGATGCCGCGGACGGCCGCCAGCCGGCCGGAGGCGTAGGCCGCTTTCTGGACGTTTTGAACGGCGATTTCCCGGAGGCCGGTCTTCCCGACCGTCTCGAGATAAATCGTCGCCCGAAGGGCGCACCAGCCCTGATTGGAGCAAATGTTCGAGGTCGCCTTTTCCCGGCGGATGTGCTGCTCGCGGGTCGAGAGCGTCAGGACGAAGCCCCGTTTCCCGTCGACGTCCTTCGTGAGGCCGCAGATCCGGCCGGGCAGCTGACGGAGAAATTCCTTCTTGCACCCCATGAACCCGAGCCCCGGCCCGCCGAACGAGGGCGGGATGCCGAACGATTGGGCCTCCCCGCAGACGATGTCGGCCCCGAGTTTTCCGGGCGCTTCGAGGATCCCGAGGGAGATCCCCTCAGCCACCCCGACGATCATCATCGCCTTGTGCTCGTGGACGATCCCGGAGAGCCCGGCCAAATCCTCGACGACGCCGAAGAAATTAGGCGACTGAACGATGAGTCCGCAGACGTCCGGCCCCATTTTCTCCCGCAGTTCGGCCGACTTGAGGCCGCCGCAATCGCCGAACCCGACTTCCTCGACGGCCAAGCGGAGGTTGCGGGTCAGGGACCGGATGGTTTCGCGGTACTGGGGATGGACGGAGCGGGCGACGAGGATGCGGGCCCGGTGGGTCAGCCGCTGGGCCATGAGGGCGGCTTCGGCCGCGGCCGAAGCGCCGTCATAGAGGGAGGCGTTCCCGACGTCCATCCCCGTCAACCGGCAGATCAGGGTCTGGTATTCGAAGATGACCTGAAGCGTTCCCTGGCTGACCTCCGGCTGGTAGGGCGTGTAGGGCGTGACGAATTCGGTTCGCGAGCTTAACGAGTCGACGACCGTGGGGATGAAATGATGATACGCCCCGCCCCCCAGAAATGACCGGTATTGCCCGTAGGTGGTCCGGCCGGCGACGCCTTCCATGTGCCGGAGAAGCTCCGGCTCGGACATGGCCGCAGGCAGGTCGAGATCCCGGCGCAGCCGCGAGCCCTCGGGGATGCAGCAAAAAAGCTCATCCACCGAGGACGCCCCGACGCGCGCGAGCATCTCCTTTTTGTCTTGATCGCTCAGCGCAATATAGCTCATGATCCGCGTTCGACCCGGGGATTAATGCTCGAGACCTTCGAGATATTTCTCGTAGTCGGGCGTGGCCATGAGGGCGTCCAAATCTCCCTTGTTCGCCATCTTCAGCTTCAGGATCCAGCCGTTGCCGTGGGGGTCCTGGTTGATCGTTTCGGGAGCGTCGGCCAGGCCGGCGTTCGTTTCGACGACCTCGCCGGAAACGGGCGAAAAGACCTCGGAAACGGCCTTGACCGATTCGATCGTGCCGATCGTCTGGTGGACGGCCAGGTGCGTCCCGACGGCCGGAAGATCGACATAAACGACGTCGCCGAGGTGTTTCTGGGCGAAATCGCTGATGCCGATGACGGCGAGGTCGCCTTCCACCCTGGCCCATTCATGATCTTTCGTGAATTTGAAATTTTGGGGATACATGCGTGCAGCCTCCTTATGGATGTTGTCTCGACTGAAAATTCTCAATAATCCCGTTTGTAAAAAGGCGAGGGGACGACCCGGGCAGTGACCTTTTTGTCCCGGATCCCGATTTCGAACTCGGTCCCGACGGTACTTTTCTTGACCGGCAGGTAAACCGTGCCGATGCTCTTCTTCAAAAACGGGGCGAAAGTCCCCGAGCAGACCTGGCCGGCCGGAGCCCCGTCAACGAAGATCGGGTAATGGGCCCGGGCGATTCCGCGGTCCAGAAGCTCGAAGCCGACGAGCTTGCGGGTGATCCCCTGCTCGTTCTGTTTGACCAAAACGTCGCGGCCGAGGAAGTCGCCCTTCTTGAACTTGATGATCCACTTGAAATCGGCCTCGATCGGAGTGGTCGTGTCGTCGATGTCGTTGCCGTAAAGGGGCAACCGGGCCTCCAGCCGGAGCGTGTCCCGGGCACCGAGCCCGACCGGCTGCATCCCGAGGGGCGTCCCTTTCTCCATGATCGAGTCCCAGATGACCCCGGGGTCGGGGTCGAGCGTGTAGACTTCAAACCCGTCCTCGCCCGTGTAGCCCGTCCGGGAAACGAGGCATTCCTTGCCGGCGACCTTCCCGAAGGCGAAGGTGAAGGATTTCATCCCGGCCAAAGGGACCTCGGTCAACGGCTGGAGGATCGGGATCGCCTGACGGCCCTGAAGGGCGATCTGGCTATACCGGTCCGAGGCGTTGTCGAGGGCGACCTGAAAATGGCCCCTCCGGGCGAAGATATAAGCGAAGTCCTTGTCGGTGTTGGCGGCGTTGACGACGAGCAGGTAAAACTCCGGGTGGACGCAGTAGACCAGCATGTCGTCGACGTAGGTCCCCTTGTCCGTCATCAGGGCGGAATACTGGACCATTCCGGGCGAAAGGCGGGCCACGTCATTGGGAGAGATGTACTGGACGAACGCCAGCGCGTCTTTGCCGGCGACGTGGATTTCACCCATGTGGCTGACGTCGAAGAGGCCGGCGGCCGTCCGGCAGGCGACGTGCTCGTCGATGATGCCCTTGTACTCGACGGGCATGTCCCAGCCGCAGAATTCGACCATTTTCGCCCCAAGTTTACGATGATGAGCGTTGAAACGGGTTTGTTTCATGAGTCCTTCCTTTAGGAATCAGAAATCAAGAATGAGAGGTGAAATTTTTATCACAACGGCCGTCCCTTGGCAAGGGGAGGACGAACAAGTACAATGCCGGTGCGAAGGAGTGAACTCCGATGAAAAATCCCACCGAGATCGTCAAAGACGGAAAAATCCAGGCGATCCTGGTCCGCGGGGAATCGGCCAAACGCGGACCCCGTTTTTTCACCCCGGATGATTTCTCCCAGCAACTCGGCCTCCTCGTTCATCCGAAAGGCCGGGTCATCGAACGCCATCGCCACAAGCCCGGTAAAAGGACGGCCGTCCGGACCCAGGAAGTCTTGGTTCTCCTCGACGGAAAAATGCGGGTGGACCTGTTCGACGACGACGGGGTGAAATTGAAAGCCGTCGTCCTCAAGGCCGGCGACAGTATCCTCCTGGTTCGGGGTGGTCACAAGGTAACGATCCTCGCAAACGCCAAAATCCTCGCTGTCAAGCAGGGTCCGTTCTCCGGCCCCGACGAAAAGGAATTTTACTAGGACGCCTTCGGATCGATGTGATATTCTATTTTTGAACCCCCTCCCCTCCCCGCCGGATTATTCATTGAAGGCGCCGGTATCGATCCAATCCTTTTTCAATACGGACCAGAAATCTTCGGCCAGGCCGCGAACGACATATTCGTAGGGCAGCCAACCGTATCCGCCGTCGCCCCACCCCTTTCCCCAGGAATTGCGGATGAGCAGAGCGCCCGTCGTTTCCTTTCCGCCGTTTTTCCCGTTTTTGATCATGATCCGGTCGTCATACCCGACGGCGACGACCGCATGTCCGCCTTCGATTCGTTCCTTCGGTCCCGGGAAGGGAATCGCCCCCCTGGCGTCGGCCGATTCGATCGAACTGTAGACGGTGAAACCGAACATCGACGGATGGCCGGACTCAAGATGCGCCTTGACCCGCTCGAGTGTTTCCGCCGCGGGCATGCCGGGGATGTCGTGGCGGTAGTACTGGATGGTCTTGTAGTTCTGAGCGAAGGCGTAGCAGAAGGCCGGGGGCTCCCTGTCGAACCGGCCCGGGCCGTCGTCGTACGGCCAATGTTCCTCGGGCGGGACGCCGAACAGAACCATCGCCCCGATCGTCGTCCGGAGATAGGCGCCCGTGTCGCCCTTGATCTTCATCAGGTTTCGCGCGGCCTTGTAGAGAAAAAGACGCGAGGCGTCAAGATGCCGTCCGAAGGCCCGGCGCTCGTAATACTCGATGATCCCGGCGCCGGCGTTGGCCGTGCAGGAGCCGAGGTTGCCCTGATCCTCGACCGGCGAACAATGCGCCCGCAAATCGACCGCCGCGGGAAACGAGCCGGAAGCCCTTTTGGGGCGGTTCCCTTGGACGGCCCGCGGGGACGCCCGCCTGGGTCGGAGGCGGGTCGCCGCCATGATTTCCCGCACGGACGTCGTGTCTTCCGAGTAGTCGCGGAGATCCGGAATGTCCGGAATCCAGCCGAATATGAAGCAAGACATGCAACCCTCCTGCCGCGGCCTTTCGATTAATGAGTCGGTATTTTTTCAAAAAGATGGAAATAGGCCGCCCGGACGGATCGACGATAAAATATTTCTTAAAATCGGGTTCGTTTTTCCGTATAATATCGCCGCTTTGGGTCGTTTCGCCGGATGAAGCGGCGAAAACGAACCGGTCCGAACGATGCCGGAGGAGGGAGAGCGATGAAATCTTTACGTGTCCGGGCGGTCCTGGCTACCGCGGTTTTGGAAATTCTGTTCGGGGCGGCCCCGTTATCCGCCCAATTCGAGTTCCAGGCGGATGTGATGTCCAAGTACATCTGGCGCGGTTTCGACCTCTTTTACGACAACAATCCCGCTTTTCAGCCGTCTGTGACGTACGCGTTCGGAGAGTCGGGATTCAGCGTATCGGCCTGGGCGAGTATCGCCCTGAGCGAACGGTCTTTTTATAAAGATTACGACGAGATCGACCTGACTTTGGATTACGCCTTCTCGCTTTCAGACCAGGTCGAAATGTCCGTGGGATTCATCCAATACGGCTATTACTTCGGCGGAAAAGACATTTACAAGGAGTGTACAACCCAGGAATTCTACGTCTCGGCCGGACTGCCCAAAGCCTTTCTCGCCCCCACCCTCACCGCTTTCTACGACGTAAACGTGGGCTCGGGTCTCTACGTTCTTTTGGAGGGTTCGCACTCGGTGCCGCTGTCGGAAAACCTCAGCCTGGATCTTTCCGCCGGACTCGGGTACAACGGCAAACAGTTCATCGACGAGAGCGGCCTCTCCGACCTGACGATCGGAGCGTCGCTCCCCATCACGCTCGGAGACTGGACGATCGCCCCGCAGGTGAACTACACGTTCGTCTTTCTCGACTCCGTCAACGAGGACAACGAGTTCTGGTTCGGGATTTCGATCATCCGGTAAACCGGCTCAGCTTTTGACCTCGGCAAACCCGGCCTTGCTTTTGAGGCCGGCCACGAATTTTTCATAAACGTCGGCCCGTTTTGCCAGTTTCAGGCCGTCCTCGATCCCGGCTCTGACCTTTTCGAACGGTTCGGTTTCTTTCATCCGGTTTTCGACCTTCAGGATATGGAAGCCGTATTTCGTTTCGACGATTCCGCTGATCTCCCCGACCGGAACGGTAAAGGCGGCGTTCTCGAAGGATTTGACCATCGTCCCCCGGGGGAAGTTTTCGTAGAGCCCGCCGTTTTCCTTGGAGCCGGGGTCCTCGGTGAATTCCCTGGCCAGGGCGGCGAAATCCTCGCCTTTATTCGCCCGGGCCAGGATGTCCTCCATCTTTTTCCGGATCGCCGGTATCTCGGACTCGGGCTTGCCCTGAGTCAGAAGAAGGATGTGGCGGACGGTGGCGGTTTTATCCGCGGCGTAGGCTTTTTGGAGTTCATCTTCTCCAACGGAAATCTTGTTGAAGACGTTCGCCTCCAGATACTTGCCGATCGTCTGCTCTTCGCTCACCATCTTTTTGAAGAAAGCGACGTCCACGTTGTTCGTTTTCAGCATCTCGAGGAACTTGTCCTCGCCGCCGGCTTTTTCGTATTGCCCGGCCTGGGCTTTATTCAATTCCTCGGGAGAGACCGAAACCTTGGCGGCCTCCGCCGCAGCCATCAGCAGCCGACGCTCCCCGATTTGAACGGCGGCCTGGAGGGCGGCCGATTTCAGCGCGGCCGGACCCCGCCCGGCGAGTTGGGACGCCGCGTTGCCCATGGTGTTCTGGATGACCTCGGTAACGTCGCCGACGGTGACGGTGAATTTTTTGGCCTCAAAGAGGACCGCGTTTTTATCCGGGTCGAACAGGGGAAGGACCTCGGATAAATTCTTGGCGAGTTGATAGGCCGGCGTGCCCGCGACGAGCCTCGTTCCCTCGATCTTTTTGGGGGAACAAGCGGCTCCGACGACGCCCAACACGAGAGCCAGGGCGATGATTTTTTTCATGGCGTCTCCTTATTTAGGAAGTGCCAGTAGACCATATTCGGCGGTTTTTGCCAAGTCTGATATAATGGCCCGGCCATGATCACCCTGAAAGAGACCATCCGGTCCGTTCTCTACGAACGACTGAAAGACATCTACCCGATCGTCCCTGAAGACATCGATTTTCTTTACCCGCCCCAGGCGAAATTCGGCGACCTCGCCCTCTCTCTCCCCATGTCCCTGGCCAAAAAGCTCGGGGATAATCCCCGCCGGATCGCCCAAAAAATGACGGCCGAAATCGGGGCCCTGCCGGGCATCCTCCGGATGGAAATCGCCGGAGCCGGCTTCATCAACCTGTTTTTGGACCCGGCGCCCTTTTTCCGGGGACGGCTTGCCTCCTCGGCGGCCAAAAAGGGCGCCCTCCGTCCGGACGAGCGGAAAATCATCGTCGAGCACACGAACATCAACCCGAACAAAGCGGCCCATATCGGGCATCTCCGGAACGCCTGCCTGGGCGACACGCTCGTCCGTTGCCTCCGCTTCAAAGGCGAAACCGTCGAAGTCCAGAACTATCTCGACGACACCGGGGTGCAGGTCGTAGACGTCGTCTACGGGCTGATGGAGCTCGAACGGAAAACAGTCGCCGACCTGGAAAAGATCGACCGGTTCGATTACTACTGCTGGGACCTTTATGCCCGGACGGCCGCGTACCTGGAGGAACATCCCGAAAGCTATGGCCGCAAGGCTGAGATCCTCAAGGGCATCGAGCACGGCCGGGAACCCGAAAGCGAGATGGCTTTTGCCGTCTCCCGCCGCATCGCCCGGGCCCACCTCCGGACGATGAAACGGATCGACGCCTCCTACGACGTTCTCCCCTGCGAATCGAGCATCCTCGGTCTCAAGTTTTGGGAACGCGCCTTCGCCCTTCTCAAGGAACGCCGGGCGATTTATTTCCAAAACGAAGGTCCAAACGCGGGCTGTTGGGTCATGAAGGTCGAAGACGAGGACGACCGGGAAAAAATCATCGTCCGGGGCGACGGCACGGTCACGTACGTCGGAAAAGACATCGCCTACCAGATGTGGAAGTTCGGCCTCCTCGGCCGGGATTTTTATTATGAGCCGTTCGCCGAGGAGGACGGCCGGACGCTCTGGATCTCGACGGCCAGGCCCAACGACCGGAACATCGGGTTCGGCCGGGCGAGCCGCGTCTACAACGTCATCGACGGCCGCCAGTCCTATCTCCAGAAGGTCGTCGTCCAGGGCCTCCGGGCGCTCCGATTCGAGGCCCAGGCCGAAAAGTCCGTCCACTTTTCCTACGAGATGGTCGCCCTTTCGCTCCGGAGCCTCAAGTATCTCGGCATCGAAGCGACCGCCGAGGAGCGCGAGAAGGGTTTTGTCGAGGTTTCTGGCCGGAAGGGGCTTGGGATCAAAGCCGACGACCTCCTTGACCTCCTCGAGCAGAAAGCGCTGGCCGAGGTAGACCGGCGCAATCCCGAGCTGCCGGATGAGTCCAAGCGGCGGACCGCCGCCCAGATTGCCCGGGGCGCCCTGCGGTACTTCATGCTGAAGTTCGCCCGCAATTCGATGATCGTCTTCGACGTCGACGACGCCCTCAGTTTCGAGGGCGAGACCGGGCCTTATCTCATGTACACGGTCGTCCGCCTCAACAGCATTTTTCGCAAGCTCGAGGAACGCGGAGGGACGACCCGGGCGGACCTCGAAAAGCGGGCGGCCGAAAGCCGCGTGTCCTTCGATATTTTAAACCCGGCCGAACGCGACGAACTCTGGAACCTCATCGTCACCGCGGCCAAGTTCGAGGAGGAAATCCTCCATTCCGTCGCCTCGCTCGAGTTCTCCCACCTGGCCAAATTCGCCTTTCTCCTGTCCCAGAAAGTCAACGCCTATTACCATCGGTCGCCGGTCCTGGCCGAGGAGAAGGCGGATGTCAAAAACATCCGGATCCTCGGACTGTATTTCGTCCGCGGCGCGCTGGAAAAAGCGCTCGACCTCATGGGCTTGTCCGTTCCGGAACGGATGTAAATCCGTTTCTGTAAATCCTTTCTTGACTCAGAGTAACGACAGCGATATATTTCTCTCTTCCGTGAATAAGAGTGGACGCTCCGTCCATACACCGCCGTCCTCCCGGGAATGGATCTGATCATGTCCGAAAGCCGGACCCTTCTTCTGGTCGAAGACGAAGCCATCGTCGCCGAGGATGAGGCTAAACAATTAAGGGACGAAGGATACCGGGTCATCGTCGTCGGAACCGGGGAGAAGGCGATTGAAACCATCCGAGCCCGGGCCGACGAGATCCAGCTCGTTCTGATGGACGTCGACCTCGGCAATGGGGGAATGGACGGCCCTGAGGCGGCCCGGGAAATCCTCAAGGACCACGACGTCCCGATCCTTTTCCTCTCATCCCATACGGAAAAGCGCTACGTCGAAAAAACAGCGGATATTTTCTCCTACGGATACACCGTCAAGGATTCCGGCATCACCATCCTGCAGGCCTCGGTCAACATGGCCTTCAAACTCCACGAAGCCCACCTGAAACGTCGGCAGGCCGAGGAAAAGCTGCGGGCCAGCGAGCTTTTCAATTTCGCCCTCTTTCAATACAACCCGATCCAAACCGTGATCGTCGACCGGGACGGTCGGGTCGTGAAGGCCAACCTGGCCAAACGGCAATCCGGGGACCGCATTCCCCGGATCGGGGACTTGATGTACCGGGATTACGCGGGCAAACACACGATCGACATGCGGGGTGAATTGATGGCCTGCATGGCCTCCGGAAAACCCGTCCAGTTTCCGGAGATTCCCTACGACGACAAAGTCCTCCACATCTCGATCGCGCCCTTTTCCGAAGGGGCGATCATCACGTCTCAGGACATCACCGCGCGGGTTCGGGCGATGGAAAGAGTCCGCCTCAGCGAACAGCGTCTGGCCCTGGCCCAGAAGGCGGCGGGCGCGGGGGTTTGGAACTGGGACACCGTCTCAAAACGCCTGATTATGTCTCCGGAGCTTTACGCGATTTTCGGGAGAGCGCCGGACGACCCCGAAGATCCCGCCCAGATCTGGCAAAAATCGATTCATCCCAATGACGCGAAGGCCGCCCGCCTCCATCTCGAAGCGGCGATCGCCAATAAGAATCCCGTCGAGGACGAGTTCCGCATCGTCCGGCCAAACGGCCAGGTTCGCTGGCTGCGGTTGATGGGAAACACGGTCTACGACGCCTCCGGGAAGCCCGTCCGGATGGACGGCATCTGTTTAGACATCACCGACTACAAATTCCGGGAGAACGTCCGGGCCGCGGTCTACGAGATCTCCGAGGTCGCCCAGCAGGCGGAAACCCTTGAGGATATCTTCAAGGCCCTTCATAAGATCGTCAGCACGCTGATCCCGGCGGAAAATTTCTACATCGCCCTCTTCGATCCCGAAAAAAAGATACTCAGCTTCCCCTATTTCGTCGACGAATACGACGAACAGCCGCCGCCCCAGCCGATCGGCCGGGGTTTAACCGAGTATGTCCTTTTTCGCGGGGAGCCCCTTCACGCCACCTCTCAAAAAAGCGAGGAACTGAAAAAAGCGGGGGAGATCGTGCTCATCGGCGCTCCCTCGGCCGACTGGCTGGGCGTTCCACTGAAGATCCACGGCCAAACGATCGGAGTCATGGCCGTCCAGACGTACGTGGCCGGAGCGAGCTACACGGGGGAGGACCAGGACATTCTGTCGTTCGTTTCCGGCCAGGCCGCCCTGTCCATCGAACGGAAACAGTCGGAAGCGGCGCTCCAGCGGCTCGTCAAGCAGAAGGAAATCCTGATGCGGGAACTCCAGCACCGGACGAAAAACAGCCTCGCCCTCATCTCCAGCCTGCTCGGGCTGGAAAAAGAAAACCTGACCGACGCCCGGTCCCGGGAAATCTTTTCCAAGACGCGGTCCCGGATCGGGTCGATCGCCACCGTTTACGAGCGGTTGTCCGACTCCATCAATTACGACAGCGTGGATCTGCATGTCTATGTTCGGGAGATCGCCGAGGCGATCCTCCGGTCCTTCGCCCCGGAGGCCGGGAACGTCCGGTTGAAAACCAAGCTCGAAGAAACCAGGCTCGACCCGAAACGGGCCGTCCCCGTGGGCCTGATCCTGACCGAACTGATCATGAACTCCCTCAAATACGGCTTCCCCGGAAAAGCTATGGGGGAAATCCGGCTCGAGTTGAAAAAATCGGACGGCCGGATCTTCCTCGACGTCGCGGACAACGGCACCGGTGTTTCCAAGGACTTCGACTTCAACAACGCGACCGGCACGGGCCTGACCATCGTCCGGATGCTGGCCGAACAGCTCGATGCGGAGCTGAACTTTTCGGTCGATCACGGCACCCGCGTTCAATTGAGTTTCAACCTTTAGTTCGGCAGTTCATGGCTTTCATTTTTCTTTTCAAATTTTTATAATAGCGGCCCGGTGACGAACGCAACGCCGGGCCCGTCCCGGGAGTTTTCAATCGGAACGGGCCTGTCCGCCGTTCGATTTCACAAGAAAGGAGGAGACGCCCATGATCGCCGTTTCCGGACTCACTAAAAAATACGGCGAGTTGGTCGCCGTCCGAGACCTGAGTTTCCGCGTCGAGCAGGGGAAAATCTGGGGGCTCCTGGGGCCCAACGCCGCCGGCAAAACCACGACGATGCGCATCCTAACCGGGTTTCTCCCGGCCACGGAAGGCACCGCCTCCGTCGGCGGATTGGATATCTTCGAAAAACCGAACGAAGTCAAACGGATCCTCGGCTACCTTCCCGAGATCCTCCCGCTCTACCCGGACATGACGGTTTCGGAATATCTCGCTTTCGTCGCTGCGGTCAAGCAGGTTCCCTCCCCGAGACGGCGGGAAGCCGTCGAGAAGTCCGTCCGGACGACCGGCCTGGACACGGTCAAGGGCCGCCTGATCCGGAACATTTCCCGCGGTTACAAACAGCGGGTCGGCATCGCCCAGGCCCTGATTCACGATCCCCAGGTCATCATCCTGGACGAGCCGACAATCGGCTTGGATCCGGCCCAGATCATCGAGATCCGAAGCCTGATCAAATCGCTCCGGGGCGAACGTACGATCATCCTCTCCACCCACATCCTGGCCGAAGTCACCCAGACCTGCGACGGCGTGGTGATCATCAACGAAGGCCGCCTGATGGCCTCCGGCTCGCTGGAGGAACTGACCGCCGCAGTCCGCACCTCCGACGGCGCTATCCTCCGCGTCCGCCGGGACTCCGCCGCCGCGGCCGAACGGCTCCGGTCTGTCCCCGGCGTGGACGCGGTCTCGCCGGCCGAGGACGGTCTCCGGCTCGAATGGAAGCCCGGACTCGATCCCCGCGACGAGATCGTCCGGCGCTGCCTCGACGGGGGCTTCGGCGTGCTGGAGATGCGGCCCCTGGCCCTGAACATCGAAGACCTTTACCTCCGGATCGTGACGGGAGGGACGGAACAATGAAGAACATCTGGACGATCGCGAAAAAAGAGCTTCGGTCCCATATCACTTCCCCCATCGCCTCCGTCGTCGTCGCCGTCTTTCTCGTCCTGAGCGGCTTCTTTATCGCCAGCCTCAACCGCTGGTTCAACGTCCTGTCGCTCCAGGTTGCCCAGACCCCGACCTATTACAACCAGCACAACATCAACCAGCAGGTCTTCGCCCCCCTCTTTCACAACATGAGCATCGTCCTGCTTCTCATCATCCCCCTGCTGACGATGCGGCTGTTCGCCGAGGAAAAGAAAATCGGGACCGAGGAGTTGCTCTTCACCTCGCCCCTCTCGGTCGCCCAGATCATCCTGGGCAAATACCTGGCCTCCCTCCTCGTCCTCCTCGGTATGCTGATCCTGGCCACGCTGCCCGTCGGCTTCGCCTTTCTCTTCGGCAATCCCGAGGTTCTCCCCTTCCTGACCGGATTCCTGGGCCTCTTTCTGATGGGCGCGGCCTTCATCGCCCTGGGAATTTTCTTCAGTTCGACGACCGAGAACCAGATCGTCGCGGCCGTTCTGACTTTCGGGTCCCTTCTCCTATTCTGGATTATCAACTGGGCTTCGGCCTCGGCCTCGGGATTCTGGAAAGGCGTCCTCGACTACGTCTCGATCCTGCAGCATTTCGACAATCTGACCCAGGGGATCCTGGACACGACCGACGTCGTCTATTACCTGAGTTTCGTCTTCCTCGGGCTCTTTCTCACCCACGCGGTGATCCAGTCCCGGCGGTGGAGATAAGCCATGAAAAAAATCGCCGAACACCTCCAGACCGTCGGCCTCGTCCTCATCTTTACCGCCCTCGTCGTTTCCCAAACGTGGCCCGCGGCCCGGCCCGCGCCCCTTTTCCTGGCCGGCCTCGGCCTCGTTTCGTTGATTGCCTATTTCCTCCTTCACGCCGGCCGGCTCAAGCAGAGGATGAAACGGCGGGCGTTTCTCTATTCCTCGAACCTGCTTCTGATCATCGTCCTCGTTATCGGAATCGTCGCCGTCGTCAATGTCCTGCTCTCCCGCCATCACCACAGGTTCGACTTCACCGCCGCCCGGGTCCACTCCCTTTCGGACCAATCGATCCGGGTGGTCAAAGCGTTGAAAACGGACGTCGCCCTCAAGGCCTTTTTCCGGGAAGGAAACATGAGCCGGACCCGGATGGAGGACCTGCTCAAGATCTACGCTTACCACTCCCCCAGGATCAAATACGAATTCATCGATCCGGATAAAAACCCGGGCCTGGTCAAACGCTACGAGATCACGGACGATGGGACGACGGTCCTCGAAGCGGGCGACAAGGACGGCCGGATCACCGGGGTCACCGAGGAGGAAATCACCAACGCCCTGATCCGGATCACCCGGGAAAAAAAGAAAACCCTCTATTTCCTCGAAGGCCATGGTGAAGTCAGCACCGAAATCGACGGAGAGGACGGGGCTTCGATCGCGAAAGACGAACTTGTAAAAATGGGATACGAGGTCCGCCGGCAGACGCTCGCCCTTTCCGACACGTTTCCGAAGGATTGCGCCGTTTTAATCGTCCCCGGCCCGAAAAAAGACCTGCTCCCGACGGAGCTGGAGACGATTTCGAAATTCCTCAAAGACGGCGGGCGCGCCTTCTTTCTGATCGACGCGCTGGTGACCCCCGGCCTTGTCCCCTTCCTGGCCCGGTTCGGATTCAAGCTCGAAAACGACCTGCTGATCGACCCGGCGTCCCGCCTGATCGGGGGTGACTATTTCATGCCCTTCGTCGACCAATATGAATCGCACGAAATCACCCGGAATTTCCGTTACGCCACTTTCTTTGCCGTCGCCCGCACCGTCGACGGAATCGAACCCCGGCCGGAAAACGTCCTGACGTTCAGCATCCTGGGCCGGACGAGCGCGGAGGCCTACGCCAAAAAGGATTTCGTTCTGAAGGACAAGATGACGATGAAAGAAATCGAGTTCGACAAGGCCCGGGACAAAGCCGGGCCGCTCCCCCTCGCCGCGGTCGCGACGCTCAAAAACGGTTCCCCGGGAAGTGCGGAACCCCAGGGATCTTCGGCCACGGGAAAAGAAGGACGGGCGGCCGTCGTCGGTGACTCCGATTTCTTCTCGAATCGGTATTTCAATTTTTCGGGGAACGGAAACCTCTTTCTCAACATCGTCAACTGGCTCGCTCAGGAATCCGACCTGATCTCCATCCAGCCGAAAACATCGAACCCACGGACGGTCCAACTCTCCCCCGCCCAGGGTTCGCTTATTTTCTGGTTTTCCGTCGTCATCCTGCCGCTCATCGTCCTGGCCGTCGGCCTGGCGATCTGGCTCCGGAGGAGGGCGCTGTGAAAGCCAAAACGACCCTGATTTTGGCCGTCGTTTTTCTCGGCCTCCTGGCCGTGATCCTGTTCGTGGACCGCAAAAAGCCCGAAGACGCCGCCGCCCCGGAGGGAAAACTCGTCGAGCTCGCCTCCGAAAACGTCGAACGGATCACGTTTGATAACGGGACGGAGACGGTGACGCTGGCCAAAAACGGCTCCGGCGAGTGGGGAATCGTCGGACCGATCAAAACCCCGGCCGACACGATCGAGGTTTCCGGATTCCTCAACGCCTTCGCCGACCTTCCGATAGATCGCATCGTTGAAAAGGAAAACGCCGACCTTAAAAAATACGGGATTCCCTCCCGGGACGTCACTCTGAAACTCCAAGGGACCGACCGGCCGGTGAAGATCTCAATCGGCGCGGAAAACGCCGTCGGCCGGACGTTCTTCGCTCAAAAGGAAGGCGATCCACGTGTCGTTCTTCTTCCGGCGACGCTGAAATCATCGCTCGACAAAACATTGTTCGATTTCCGGCGCAAGGACGATTTCCGCTTTGAAACCTCAAACGTCACCCGAATCAGGCTCGCCTCCCCTGATGTCCGTTGGGAAGCCCGGAAAACGGGCGGGGAATGGTTCCTGGAGTCCCCGGTAAAGGCCTTAGCCGGGGAGGCAAAGATTACCGCCCTGCTGGAGACGCTCTCCGGCCTCCGGGCGGCCGCGTTTGCGGCCGAGACGAAAAATCCGGAGGAATTGAAAAAAACCGGCCTCGACCGGCCGGAGACGACGGTCGCCCTTTCGGTTTCTGGCGCGAAGGAAGATCACGTCTTTTCCTTTCATCGGGGCGCCGACAAAACATACGTCCTGAGTTCCGAATCGCCGCGAATCATCGTCCCGGAATCGGATCCGCTGTCCGAACTCGGGAAAAAGCCGGACGAATTCCGGGAGAACAGGGTCGCCGTATTCCATCCCTGGGAAGCCGTCAAACTCACGGTTAAAAAAGAAGGCCTGTCCCTGAACCTGGCAAAAGGACCCGACGGGAAATGGATGTTCGGCGCCGGCCCGAAAGATGAAGCCGACGGCGCCAAAGTGGAGGCTTTTCTCGGCACTGGCCGCGCCTCGGGCTGAAATCACGATCCGAACGCGGGAAGAGGGCGAAAAGCCGGTCGAAAAAGAGTTCATCCTTCTCGTCGGCGGCATCGGTAAGGATGGCCTAACGGCCGTCAGGAACGCCCGGTTCGATTATCTTTTCAAGGTCGACGCCGCTTTCCTGGAGGATCTCCCGAAAGACGCCGGCGACTGGAAAGCCGCCGCGCCGGAAAAAACGACCTAACGAATCCGGCGTCCCGGCGGTTTCCGAATTGACGGCGGCCCGGAACAGACGATAGAGTGAATTCATGCCCGGAATTCGGATTCTGCCCCGAACGACGAATTTTCCGGAAATAAATATTTTTTCCGGCCGCCGGCTTCTCCGCTGGTACGCCGCCCATAAACGGGACCTTCCTTGGCGCCGGACGAAGGACCCGTACCGTGTCTGGGTTTCGGAAATCATGCTTCAACAGACCACGGTCGGGGCCGTGGTCCCCTATTACAAAGCCTGGTTGCGCGCCTATCCCGACATCCGGGCGCTCGCCCGGGCGCCGCTGCGGGCGGTGCTCAAATCCTGGGAAGGCCTGGGGTACTATCAGCGCGCCCGGAACATGCGCCGCGCCGCCCGGATCATCCTGAACGCGCATGGCGGGCGGTTTCCCGAAGATCCCGCAATCCTGGCCGGCCTCCCCGGTTTCGGACCGTATACGACCGCCGCCGTGGCGAGTCTTTCCTTCGGCAAGCCGGTCCCCGTCATCGACGCCAACGTCCGCCGGGTCATGACGCGGCTGCTCGGCCTCCACGGTCCATCCGGAACCATACACGACGCCGAAATCGGCCGGATTCTCCGGGAGTCCATATCCCGACGTTCCCCTGGAAATTTCAACCAAGCGATGATGGAATGGGGGGCGCTTGTTTGCCGTACGAAAAACCCGCTCTGTCTTAGGTGTCCCGGGCAAGGCGAATGCCGGGCCTTCGCCCGGGGGGAACAGGAAGTCATTCCGGTGCCGAAGTCCTTCCGGGCAAAAAAAATCACAACCGTTGTCGCCGTCATCCGAAAAGGCAATCGCGTTCTGATTCAACAACGCCCCGACGAGGGGCTATTAGCCGGACTCTGGGAATTCCCCGGTGGGAAGGTCGAGCGCGGGGAGTCGCTCCCGGCCGCTCTCAAACGCGAACTGCGAGAAGAACTGGGCGTCGAAATCGAAACCGCCCGCCTCTTGATCACCGTCCGGCATTCCTACACGCGGTACCGGGTCACCCTGCACGCGTTCGACGTGACAACGACCGTCCGGCCGGGTGAATCGCCATGCTCCCTTCGGTCTCTCCCCTGCCTCTGGGTATCCTTGAAATCCCTGGACAAATATCCCTTCCCCTCGGGCAGCCTGAAAATCGTCCGGAAACTTCAGGAACGCGGCTGACCCGCCGGTTTGTTTATCCAGGGCCTTGTGTTATCTTCTGCGGCATGAATGTCCGCTTTGAATTCATGACATTCGGGGCGCGGTGTGCCTCCGCTCCGGGCCGCCTCGTCCTCGACGTGGGGATGGCCCAAGCCCCGGGCGTCCTGGATCATCATTTTCCCGAAGCGGAATGCGAATGCGCGGCTTCGCTCGTCGTCAAGCACCCGGAACTCGTCCTGGACCATCTTCGTCCCGGGGGCCGGCCGGCCGACGCCTTTGGACCGGTTACCGTCGTCACCCACATCTTGCCCGACTTCGACGCCCTGGCCGCGATCTTCCTTTCCCTCCGGCTTCTCGAAACGGGGGGCGTGGATGAAGGGATGCGGAAGCTGGCCACCTACGCAAGGATCGTCGATTCGTCCCTCCTTCCGCCGACGGTCGACCTCGGCGCCACTCCGTATGCCGTCCTCCGGGCCATGTTCGCCGGGGTAAAAAAGACGCCGGACGAAATCAACGCGGAACGGATTCCCGAAGGACTGAAATTCATGCGCCTTCTTCACGCCCGGGCGGCCGAAGGCCGGGACATCATGGAGGACCGGACTTTATTTTCCGGGATTGACCGCTACGAACAGGCCGTCCGCAAAGTCGAACAGGACAACGCCTGGTACCAGGACGACGTCCATCACGCCCGAAAAATCATGTTAAACCTTCCGCGTATTTCGGGAACCGGCCGAACCCTCGTGGACGGATTGATCGTCGTCGACGCCCACAGTTTTCTTCTCAAGGAATGGGCCCGGCGGGACCGCGACGGGTCGCCGCTCGGCCGCGGATTCGGTTTCGTTTTCTCGAATTATCAGGGGCTCCGCTACAGCCTCGGCGTCGATCCGGCCGCCGGGGTCAACCTCCGCGGCCTCGGCGAAGTGATCAACGGCCTGGAATCACGGAAAGCCGAAGCGGAGGGGAACCCGGACCGGCTCCGCTGGTACGGGGGCGATTGCCCGTTCTTCAATCATCGCCTCGTCGTTTCGCCGCACGAGGGGACGCGTCTCACCCACGACGAAATCGTCGGGGCGGTCATGAAATTCGGGGCGACTTGATTCCGGATCAAAAAACACGCGGGCTTCAGAGCAGGCCCGATTCCTTATGTTTTTGGGCGATTGTCTCCGCCAGTTTTTCGACGGCCCGGAAATCGGCTTCTTTCGGCATTCCCTTGACGAGAAGCGGCGGAAGCACTTCGACCTTGAGATTCGGCAGCAACCCGAGAGCCTGCTCGGTCATTTTCTGTCCCCATCCGTACGAGCCGATCAAGGCCGCGAATTTGGCCTTCGGCCGGAGGGCGTTGGCCAGGAACGCCGCGGAGGCGACGTTCGGATGGAGACCGAAATGAACGGCCGGCGAACCCAGAACGATCGTGGACGCATCAACCAGGGCGCTGGCCAATTTCCCGAGGTCGACGCCGGCCAGGTTGAATAGGTGGGCGGCCACGCCGCGTTCGGCCAGGGCCGCGACCAGATGGTTGACCATTTTCTCCGTGCTTCCATGCATGGACACGTACGCAATCACGACGCTGTTTTTCGGCTTATCCGAGATCCATTCCCGGTACGCGTCGAGGATGAAAGCGGGTCGGTCGTAAATCGGACCGTGGCTCGGGGCGATGTAGTCGATTTTCAATCCCTTGATCCGCTCCAGGTTTTTCTGAATGGCCGTCCGGAACGGCATCATGATCTCGGCGAAATACCGCCGGGCCGCGAGGTAAATTTCGGCCTCGTCCCTGATGAACAAATCGGATTGGGCATAATGCGAGCCGAAGAAGTCGCAGGAGAATAGAATCCGGTCCTCCCGGGCATAGGTGCACATCGTTTCGGGCCAGTGGACCCAGGGCGTGTGGATGAATTCCAGGGTCCTGTCGCCCAGCGAGAGCATCTCGCCGTCGGCCACGGTGACAATTCGGTCGGCGGAGAGGCCGAGGTGGTCTATCAGGATCCCCTTCGCCTTCGGCGAACAGATGAGCGTCACCTTCGGGTATTTTTCGAGGATCAACGGGATCGAGCCGCTATGGTCCTGCTCCCCATGATGGGCGATGAGGTAATCCAGCGAGGGGATGTCCTTCAGGTTTTCCAGGAGAATATCGGCTTTGGAAGGATCGACGGCGTCGAGGAGGGCGGCTTTTTCGCTCCCCTTGACAAGATACGAATTGTAGCTCGTTCCGTCGGGCAGCGGGATCAGGGAGTCGAACAACCGGCGGTCCCAGTCCACGGCCCCGACGGACCATATTGAATCGACGATTTGACGCGGTTTCATGAGCCATCCTTTCCGGCACGACGCCGTTTATTTCCTACTAATTCTATAGGATTATTTCCATAAAGTCAACGGGTCAGGCGCCGGATGTTTTCTTCGATCCGTGAATCGTGCCCCGGGCCAGGGAGGCGAACACGCCGGCCAGGCTCAAGGCCGCGCAGAGAACGAACACGATCCGGGAGGCGGCGAGAAAGCCGGGATGGACGTCCGGGGAGATTTGAACCCGGCCGATCCGCAGGGCGAAGATGAGCGTGGCCAGGCCCATGCTGATCATCTGGCCGGTGATCCGCATCGTCCCGAGCAGCGCCGAGGCCACGCCATAGGAGCGCATGTCCACGGCTCCCATCACCGCGTTCGTGTTGGGCGAGGAAAATAGGGCGAAACCAAATCCCAAAATTAGCAGCACGCCGACGATGAAGGCCGGTGAGGTTCCCTCTCCCAGGCCCGCGAGCAGGAGCAAACCGACGACAAGAATTCCCATCCCCGAGGAGGCCAGGATCCGGGGCTCGACCCGGTCCGAAAGCCGTCCGGCCAGCGGAGAAAACAGGACCATCATCGCGGGTTGGGCGAGGAGGACGAGGCCGGCCGTTTGCGGTGACATCCCCTTGATGTATTGAAGATACAGGCTCAGAAGAAAACCCACGGCCGTCGTCGCGCTGTAATTGATCAAGGCCGCCAGGTTCGAAAAAACGAACACCCGGTTTCCCCGAAAAAGCCTCAGGTCGAGAATCGGGGCGGATGTCCGTTTTTCCCGAAAAACAAACAGGACAAGAAAAGCGACGGCGGCCGCGACGAGAAGGAATCCTCCGATGGACGGGAGGCGCCCGAAGCCCATCATGAGGCAAATCAAGCCGGCGGCCATCAAAGCCGCGCCGGTCCCGTCGATTTTTTCCTTTTGTCCGCCCGTCCATTCCTCGCCCTTCAATTTCCAGGCGACGATCAGGACGAGAACGAATCCCAGGACGGCGTTGACGACGAAGATGCTCCGCCATCCCCAGTGGTGGGTTAACGCGCCGCCCAAAACGGGCCCGAGCGAAAGGCCCATATAGGTGAAGGAAACGTTGATGCCCAGGACGCGGCCCCGCTCCCCCGGCGGATAGACCGAAGTCAGCATGGCCACGCTCGTGGCGCTCAACATGGCGCCGCCGATCCCCTGGAGGACGCGCGCAGCCAGAAACCAGGCCGTCGAACCGACGAAAATAACCAGCGCAGACGAGACGGCGTGAAGGAGGCTCCCCCACCCGAATATTTTTTTTCGTCCGGTCAGGTCAGCGATTTTCCCGAACGGCACGAGGCAAACGGCCGCCGCCAGAAGGTACGCGGTCGCAATCCACCCGAGAGAAACGGCCGACATGGCGAATTCCCGGCCGATGGTCGGAACGGCGACGTTCAGGGAAGCGGCCATGAATGGCGTCAGGAAGGCCGAAATGGAGGCGAGGGCCAGGACGACCCGGCGTTCCCCCGGAGAAGTTTCGTGGTTCATTCCATCCGGTTCAGCGGATCACGAGGCCGATGATTCCGGCAAAGACGCCGGCGGCAAACAGCCCGGTCAAAAGGGCTGCAACCGGCCGGAGCGACCGCCCGACGGCGGCGGCCTTGGCCGACCCGACAATCAGGAGGAGGACGGCCAGACCTTGATAGACCCAAAATCCGGACTGCCAGGGTCCGGGCTCGGCCGTATAGGACATGAATTCCCGCTGAGACATCCCGAGCGCAAGGAACCCGGAAAAAACCGCGTGCGGAAGCCACATCATGAACGCCGGAGCGGCGAAGGCGAAGGCCCAGGTCGCCGCGGCCGTTTTAAACGACCCCCGGCCTCCCATAATGAGCGAGACGAGGGTCCCGGTACCGGAGGCGATCAGCCAGGCCGCGATGAACGCGGGAAGGGTGAAAAAGATTTCATAAAAATAATAATTGTGGGGGTCCAGCGGCAGGAACGCCGGCGCCGGGAGCATCGCGCCCGACGCGGCCAGGCCGATCACCGACAGCGTGTACAGAATGCCGACGAGCAGCATGACCCGGAAGCTCTTGGCGAACTTCCTCCGTTCCCCGCCAAGGCGAAGAAACGCCCGGCGCGGAACGAACGTCGCGGCGCCCAGATAAAGAAGGACAGAAGCCATGTCGATTCTCCGGCGGTTATTGTACCCGGAACCCCTCTTTTACACGACAAATAAATTCTTGCTCGAAAAATTCGGATCCGCGGTCAGGTGGAGCCCCAACCGGCGGAGCCCGGCCTCGTCGCCCGGCGTCGGCATATGGGTCATGTGGACCTCCGAGCCGCGGAGATCCTTGAGTTTTTCCAGGGCAAGCTGGGCCGTCGGATTAGCCGCGGCCCCGAGGCTCAGGCAGATCAAAACCTCGTCCACGTTCAAGCTGGCCGATTTCATCCCCAGGATGTCCTCCTTCAACCGGCCGATGGCTTCCAGGGTCGAGGGCGAAAGAAGGGGGATCGCGTCAGGAATCCCAGCGACCGTTTTCGCCGCGTTGAGAAGGAGGCTTGAGGCGGCGTGAAGGAGGGGCGAATTCACGCCCGTGACGATCGTCCCGTCCGGCAGCTCGATGGCCGCCCCGACGTAAACGCCCTTATGGCCTTTGCCCCTCGCTCCGGCCGATTCGGCCGCGGCCCGGGCCGGTCCGACAACCTTGCGGTCCTCGGGTTTGGCGTTCATCTCCCGCATGATCAACTCGGCCCGCTCGACGGTGTCCTTCTCGACAAAACCGAGGGCGTATTCGCAGGAGTACCGGAAATACCGGCGGATGAGCTCCTGGAGCGCCGCCTCCCGGCAGACGGCGTCGTCAACGATGCCGAACCCGGCCCGGTTGACGCCCATATCCGTCGGCGACCGGTAGAGCGCCTCCCCGCCGGTGATCTTTTCCAGGATCCGTCTGACCACGGGAAAAACCTCGACGTCACGGTTGTAATTGACCGTTACCGTCCCGTACGCCTCGAGATGGAACGGGTCGACCTCGTTGAAATCCTTGATGTCGGCCGTGGCCGCCTCGTAGGCGACGTTGACCGGGTGCTTGAGGGGCAGGTTCCAGATCGGGAAGGTTTCGAACTTGGCGTACCCGGATTTCCGGCCCCGGCGGTAATCATGATAGAGCTGGGAGAGACAGGTCGCGAGTTTTCCGCTGTTCGGCCCCGGCCCGGTGACGACGACGAGCGGTTTTTTCGTTTCGATGTATTCATTGGCCCCGTAGCCGGCGTCGCTGACGATGAGGTCGACGTCGGTCGGATAGCCGCGGGTGAATCCGTGGGTGTACACCCGGACGCCCCGGCGTTCGAGTTTGCTCCGGAAGATTTTGGCCGAGGGCTGGTTGTCGAACCGGGTGATGACGACGCCCCGGACGTCCAAGCCGTGTTCGGAAAGGTCGTCGATAAGCTTCAGGGCGTCGACGTCGTAGGTGATCCCGAAATCGGCCCGGACTTTTTTTCTCTCGATGTCGCCCGCGTAGATACAGAGCAAGATGTCGGCCCTGTCCCGGAGTTTCCGGAGCAGGCGCATCTTGACGTTGGGATCGAACCCGGGAAGGACGCGCGAGGCGTGCATGTCGAATAGGATTTTGCCGCCGAACTCCAGGTAAAGCTTGTTCTCGAAGCGCTGGACTCGCTCAAGAATCGCCGCTTCCTGCTCGGCCAAATATTTTTCATTGTCAAATCCGATCGGGGAAGGCATCAAAAAACTCCTTGTTCGCGACGGAGCGCGGGGGGGGGACGGTCGCTGTCCTTTATAGACTTTGTCACGGCCGCTGTCAATGAGAATCGGCCCGGGGACGGATTGCGCCGGACGGCCGGGTCCCTTATACTGGGGTTCCTTGGCGGAGGTCATTGATGGGCGACGCAATCCACACGAAAAAATTCCAGGTCCGGGCGGTGGACATCGACCAGAGCGGTCGCATCCAGCCGGTAATTTTCATCGATTATCTCCTCGAATCCGCCTCCGAGCAGGCCGGCATGTTCAAAGTAGGCGTCACGGACTTGTTTAAAAAAGGCCGGACCTGGGTCCTCTCCCGGTTTCACGTCGAGTTCGACCGCTTCCCGGCCTGGGGGGAATCGCTCAAAATCGAAACCTGGCCCTCGGCCAAACTTCCGCTCTACGCGATCCGCGATTTCGAAGTCTCTAACGAACGCGGCGCCGCCGCCCGGGCGACCTCGTCCTGGCTGATCGTCGATCTGGAAACCCGGCGCCCGGCGCGGACCGCCGAGCACCTGGATGGATTTCCGCAGCACGACCGACGGGCGGTCGAGGACGATTTCGCCTCCCTTCCCGTCCCGTCCCGCGAGGACGCCCGGAAGGAATTTCCGGTCTTCTTCTCCGATTTGGACATCAACCGCCATTTTACAGCCACGGCCTACATCCACCGGGCCCTGGAGACGGTCCCCCAAGAGATTCTTTTCGAATACCGGCCGGTTTCCATCGAAGTCAATTTCCGCTCGGAGGCCTTCTACGGCGATTCCATCGTCTCCCGGATCGAGCGCGTTGCGTCTTCCGAAAGCGACTCGCACCCGACGTTTCTCCATCGCCTCTCGCGGGCTTCCGACGACAAGGAATTGACGCTGCTGCGGACGTTGTGGGGCAAGACGCCGACGGTTTGAGGGAAGGCCGGGCGCGTCATGATCATCAGCGCGAGCCGCCGGACCGACATCCCGGCATATTTCGCCGGGGAATTCATGGCCGGAATCCGGGCCGGGTTCATCGACGTTCCGCATCCGCGCGATCCTCATAAAACCTCGAGGGTGCTCCTGTCGCCGGAGAATGTCGAGGCGATCGTCTTTTGGACGCGCGATCCGCGGCCGCTCCTCCCCCATTTTCGCGAGCTCGACGACCGCGGATATTTTTTTTATTTCCAGTGCACGCTGCTGGACGGCCCGCCTTGTTTCGACCCGGAAGGCCCCCGGGGGAAAGAGGCGATCGCCGCCTTTCGGGAACTGGCTGGAACGATCGGCCCGGACAGAGTCGTCTGGCGATACGATCCGATCGTCCTGTCCGGACGAACGGGCCCGGCCTATCACCGGGAAAAATTCGAAGCCCTTGCCGACGCGCTGACCGGGGCGACGAAACGGGTCATGATCAGCCTCGTCGATTTTTATCGGTCGGTCGTTCCCCGTCTTCGGCTTCTCGAAAAAAAGGACATCGTCGTCCGGCCGCCGGCGCCGGAGGATCTCGAGGAATTGATCCCGGCCCTGGTCGAAACCGCCGCCGCGCACGGCCTGGAAATTTCGAGCTGCGCCGAAGAGATCGACCTGGCGGCCTGGGGCGTCCGGCCCGGAAAATGCATCGATGATGAGCTCCTCTCCCGCCTCCTCGGCCGCCGCCTTCGCGTCCGCAAGGATCCCCGCCAACGGAAAGCCTGCGGTTGTGTGGAAAGCCGGGACATCGGCGTCTACGGAACATGCCGCCGCGGCTGCGTTTATTGTTACGCAGGCGGAGGGACCCGGCCCGTAACCCCTCCGCTTTGACAGGCGGACCCCGGGTATGGGATATTTCCCACCTCGGGAATCGACGCCCCGGGAAGGAGCCATTCGTGGAGATCGCCGAACGCCTCGCCGCAGAATTTAAAATGGGGAACGCCCAGGTCGTCCGGACCCTCGCGCTTCTGGACGAAGGGGCGACGGTTCCGTTCATCGCCCGGTATCGAAAAGAACAGACGAGCAACATGTCCGAGGTCCGGATCCGGGAAATCATCCGTCGCCGGAAGTTTTTTCAGGAACTGGATGAACGGCGGGCGGTCATTCTGGCAGGCATCAGGGAGCAAGGCAATCTCATACCCGAGCTCGAGGCGAAAATCAACGAAACGACGGATCAAAACGAACTCGAAGACTTCGACCTTCCCTTCAAACCTAAAAAGACGACCCGGGGCTCCAAAGCCCGGGAAGCCGGCCTCGAACCGTTGGCCCGCCGGTTGGTCGAACTCGACGATCCCTCGGCCGACCTGAATGCCGAAGCGGCCCCATACGTCGACACCGAAAAGGGAATCGAAACGGCCGAGGCGGCGCTTCAGGGCGCCGGCGACATCCTGGCCGAGGAATGGGCCGACGATCCCGAAGCGCGCAAAACCCATCGCGAATTGGTCCGGGCCGAAGGCGTAGTCGTCACGTCCCCCCGAGAGGAATTCGAGGGCCGGAAATCCAAGTACGAGATGTATTATCTTTTCCGGGAGAGCGTCAACCTCCTCCCCTCGCACCGGGCTCTGGCTATCATCCGCGGGGAACGGGAGAAGGTCATTAAAATCGACCTGGTTTTTCCCAAAAAGCCCGCCCTCCGCAACCTCGTCGTCCGTTTCGTCCGCCATCCGAAAAGCGCCGCCGCCTCCCGGTTAGTCGACGTCGCCCTGGACGCGCTCGACCGGCTTCTGGCCCCGGCCATTGAAACGGAAGTCCTCCGGGAAGTCCGGGACAAGGCCGAGGCGGAGGCCTTCAAAGTCTTCGGCGATAATCTTCGCGACCTCCTGCTCGCGGCCCCGGCCGGGCGCAAGGCCGTTTTAGGCGTCGACCCGGGGTTCCGGACCGGCTGCAAGCTCGCGGTCGTCGAAGCGACGGGCAAATTCCTGGAATACCAGACGATCTTCCCGAACGCGCCGAAAAACGACGTCGACGGGTCGAAACGGGCGCTGCTGGAGATGATCTGCGAACACAAGATCGCCCTCGTCGCCGTCGGCAGCGGCACGGCCGGGCGTGAAACGGAAACCTTCGTCCGGGCCGCCCTGGAAGAACTGCCGCAACGCAGCCGGCCGGCGTGCGTGGTCGTGAGCGAGTCCGGGGCGAGCGTCTATGGCGCCTCGGACGCGGCCGCCGGGGAATTCCCTCGGCTGGACGTCGCCGTCCGGCGGGCGATCTCCATCGCCCGGCGGCTCCAGGACCCTCTGGCCGAACTGGTCAAAATCGACCCCAAAACGATCGGCGTCGGCCAATACCAGCACGACGTCGATCAGCCGTCCCTCAAACGGTCGCTTGACGAAGTCATCGAAAGTTGTGTCAACGCGGTCGGCGTGGACGTGAATCTCGCCTCGGAGGAACTTCTGAAGTACGTCTCCGGCCTGAACCGGGCGACGGCCGCGGCCGTCGTCGGCCATCGCCGCAACAACGGC